>JBAXVO010000329.1:0-3530 GCA_037129355.1 Deltaproteobacteria bacterium
GGTGTGGCCGGGCAGCGCGAGCTCGTAGACCCGCCACTCGTTCTTGCCCAGCGCGGCCGACTCGCCGTCGCGGGAGCCCCGCCCCTCGGCGCGGGCCGCCGCCGGGTCGAGCTCCTTCTCCCGCTCGAAGGTCATGGCCGACGAGGTGATCTTCCGCCGGACCATCGGCCACTCGTCGATGATCCGGTAGCCCTCCATGAGCACCGACTCGCAGCGCAGCGGCGACACCGTCTCGCGGTCGAAGGCGACGTCGCGCGGCTCGAACGCGTAGGTCCCGGTCTTCCAGTGGAAGAGCTTGTAGAGGGTCTGGGTGGTCTGGAGCACGGTCATCTCCCGCAGCTGCTCCTTCGTCACCATCCCCAGCTCCACCAGGATGTCCCCGAGCCGGCGCAGGGTCCGCTTCTGGACCGAGAGGGCCTCCTCCAGCTGCTCGGCGGTGATGAGGTCGGCGCGGACGAGCAGGCTCCCCAGCTTGTCCCGGGCCTTGCGGCCGGCGTACTCGGCGCTCACCACCGAGCCGTTCCACATGACGATGTGGATCTCGTCGGCCCGCGCCTTGAGGTGCAGGACACCGCTCTTCGACTGCTGCCCGATGAGCTGGAGGATCTCGGCGATCCCGAAGTCCTTGAGCGTTCCGGTCAGCGCCATCGGGTCACTCCGTCCGATCCCGGCGGAAGACGTCGCGAACCGCGATCCCGTAGAGGATCAGCAGGAGCGGGACGGCCACGGCCAGGCGCAGCGCCACGGCGTAGGGGGAGTGCTGCGGGGGCGGAACGACGCCGTTCCAGAACCAGACCAGGAACCCCAGGAAGAGGAGCGCGAACATCACGAGGAATCCGGTCACCGGGCGCCCGCCCACCACGTGGCCGGCGCCGCCGCCCAGGACCGCCAGCGCCCGCTCGGTCCAGCGCCGGTTCCGGGCGTGGCGCTTCACCTGCGCCTCCTTGCGGCTGCGGTCGCGGGGCTCCACCGCGTTCTGCCGGAGGAAGACGTTCACGCACTGGCCGCAGCTCTTGGTCGCGCCCGGGTCGCAGCGCCGGCAGGCGGGGCGCCCGCACCGATCGCAGGGGGCGGCCGGGGCGAGGCGCGGGACCACCAGCGCGATCCCCCACAGCGACGCGACCAGCGCCAGCGGGAGGATGGGCCAGCCCCAGCGCGCCAGCGGGCCGGCCACCCGCCGCAGGGCCGCATCGCCCACGGCGCGGGGGACGGCGTCGCGGGAGGCGATCGCCGACAGCCGTTCCACCGACGGCAGCGCGTCCACGAGCCACGCGTTGGCCCGGAAATCGTCGTCGGAACCGTGGCGCGCCAGGTAGGTCGGGTCGGCCTGGGCGGCCTTGCGCCGCGCCTCCGAGCTCTGCCCGACGGCGGCGATCCGGAGGTAGAGCTTCCCGAGGTCGTACTGGGCCGCGGCCACCGTGGACAGCTCGGTGCCCCGTTCCACCCCGGCCAGGTAGGCGGCCTTGGCCCCCTCGAGGTCGTCCTGCAGGAAGAGCACGTTGCCGAGGTTCACCTGCGCCTCGGCCGAGCGGGGATCGGCGGCGAGCGCGGCCTCGTACCAGCGCCGCGCCTCGACCAGGTCCCCCTGCCGCTTGTGCCAGCGCCCGATGGCGAGGAGCGCCACGGCCGGGAGCTGCTCCCGCTCGGAACGCGCCTTCATGTCGGCCACGAACTCCGGGGTGGGCCACCCGGACTCGATCTCGTGCACGTCGTCGGCGAGCGTCCCCTGCCAGGCGGTGATCCGGGAGGCCTGGCCGGCCAGCCACGGGATGGCGACGAGCGCGAGGAGCGAGCAGGTCACGGCGATGCGCTCCGACCGGCCGAGGTAGGCCCAGGCCGCGAGCGACACCGCGAAGAGCACCGCGAAGGGGCCGAGCCGGAAGACGAAGGGCAGCGCCAGGAGCGCGAGGGCGAGAGCGGTCGCCTGCCCCTGGGTCCCGGACCGGACCACCGGGAGGTGCCGGAAGTCGTGCAGGAAGATGCGCAGCCGCGAGAGGAAGAGGATGGAGACGGTGGCCGCCGCGGCGCCGAAGAGGGCCGCGATGGCCGCTCCGGCCAGGTCGCCGAGGAGCGCGCGCGCCACGTGGGGATCGCGGGCGGCGGCGGCCAGCCCGCCCCACCCGGCCCGGATCGCGGCGAGCGGCTTCGTGGGCTCGGCGGCGAACCGGGAGCGGGCCAGCGCGAAGTGGGTCTCGGGAAGGTCGGGGGCGAGCGCGACCGCGGTCGTGGCGTGCTCGACCGCGTCGTCGACCGCACGGGCGCGCAGCGAGCGCTCGGCTTCCCGGACCTCGGCCACGGCGTGCCAGGGGAGGCTGCCGATCCCGAGTTCCCGCATGGTGTCGCGGAGGGCCTCGGCGGCGGCCCGGCTGGTGGGCCCGTCCTGCTCCCGGGTGGCCTTGCGGCGCGCCTGCCAGAGCTCCTCGATCCGGGCCGGGGTGATCCCGACCGGCTCGATGGGGCGCTGCAGCCGGCGCAGCTCCTCGGGCCCGATGGTGACCCCCGGGGCGAGCCCCGGCGGCGCGACCGGAACGACGGCCCGGGGAGCCGGCGCGGGGGGGAGGGGCTCGGGAGGCGCCGCGGGCTCGGGAACCTGCTCTCCGGACCGGCCCGGCTTCGTCCTGGGCTCCTCGACCGGGAGGTCACCCTCCACCAGCGTCGGGGCCTGGACCTGCGCCCCGGCCGGGGAGGGTCCCAGGAGGACGAGCCATGCGGTGGCGGCGATCGCAGGGATTCTCACGCGAGAATGGGATGCTAGCACGTGGGATCCCCAGCTAAAACCCGGCGATGAGCCGGATCTCCGCATCGGTCGAGCGCCTCCTCGCCATCATGGCCCGCCTCCGGGGACCCGACGGCTGCCCCTGGGACAGGGAACAGACGCTCGCCACCCTCCGCCCGTACGTCCTCGAGGAGACCTACGAGGTCCTGGAGGCGATCGACGCCGGCGATCCGGAGGCCCACCGGGAGGAGCTCGGCGACCTCCTCCTCCAGATCGTCTTCCAGGCCCGGATCGCCGAGGAGGAGGGGCGCTTCGACTTCGGTGGCGTGGCCGACGCGATCTCGGAGAAGCTCCTCTCCCGCCACCCCCACGTCTTCGGCCCCGACGCCCGGAGCCCGGACGCCCGTCCCGACCCGTCGGCCAGCGGGGTGAGCGACTCCGACGGCGTCCTGCGGCAATGGGCGGCGATCAAGAAGAAGGAGAACGAGGCCAAGGGGCGGGGCAAGAGCGTCCTCGAGGGGGTCCCCCGCGAGCTCCCGGGGCTGGCCCGGGCCGAGCGGCTCACGGAGAAGGCGAGCCGGATCGGGTTCGACTGGCCCGACGCAGCCGGCGCCCGCGCCAAGGTCGCGGAGGAACTGGGGGAGCTCGACGAGGCGATCGGCTCGGGCGACAGGGCGCGCATCGAGGACGAGCTGGGGGACCTGCTCTTCGCGACGGCGAACCTGGCGAGGAAGCTGGGCGTTCCCCCGGAGGAGGCCCTCCGGGGAACGCTCGCCAGGTTCATCTGGCGCTTCGAGTTCATCGAGGCCGCCCT
>JBAXVO010000033.1:0-19615 GCA_037129355.1 Deltaproteobacteria bacterium
GTCCCCTCCCCCTCCGGCGCCGCCAGCCGCCGACCCCGAGCCGAGCCGGCCACGATGCGCACGGGCTAGTTCCCGGCCGCGTGGGGGGCGCAGCGCCCCTCCTGCGCGTGGCCGTGGACGTGGACGTCGTCGTAGAGGTGGGCGTAGCGGGCCGACTCGATCTGGATGGTGGTGTGGTCGATCCCGAAGCGCTCCCGCAGCCGCCCCTTCACGTCGTCGAGGATGGCGTCGTTGCGCCCCAGGTCCTCCACCCCCACCACGACATGGGCCGAGAGGGCGTGGTGGCCGCTCGAGATGGTCCAGACGTGCAGGTCGTGGACCGCCAGCACGCCCGGGACGCTCCCCATGGCGCCGCAGACGTCGTCGATGGCGAGGTGCCGGGGCACCCCCTCCATGAGGATGTCGGCGATCTCGAGCGACAGGCGCAGCGCGCCCCAGAGGATGAGCAGCGAGATGGCGAGCGAGAGCAGCGGGTCGATCCAGGTCCATCCCGGCTCGAACCACATGGCGACGGCGCCGGCGAGCACCACCACCGAGGAGACGGCGTCACCGAGGACGTGGAGGAAGGCCGAGCGGGCGTTCAGGCTGTGATCGGCGTGGAGCCAGCGGAGCACCACGAGGTTTGCGACGAGGCCCACCACGGCCACGCCCGCCATCACGCCGAGCTCGATGCGGGCGCCCGGGTGGCGCAGCCTGTCCACGGCCTCCCAGACGATCCAGGCGGTGAGCACGACGAGGGCCGCGACGTTGGCCTGCGCCGCCAGCACCTCGGCGCGCCGGAAGCCGAAGGTGCGCTTCTCGTCGGCGGGGCGGGAGGCGAACCGGACCGCGAGGAGCGCGAGCCCCAGGGCCGCCACGTCGGTCAGCATGTGACCGGCGTCGGAGACGAGCGCGAGGGAGCCGGAGACGAGGCCGCCCACCGCCTCGGCGACCATGATCCCGGCCGTCACCGCGAGCGAGAGGCCGAGCCGCCGGGCGCTGTGCTCCGTGGAGGCGCCGTGCGCGCCCTCCGCGTGGTCGTGCCCGTGGTCGTGCGGGTGATCGTGATCGTGTGCCATGGTCCTTGGCGCAGTCTAATCCGTTCGTCTAGCATCGGCACCGCCCCGAGCCCGCGTTGACCCGGATCCCCAGACTCCTCACCCTTCTTCTCCTCCTCGCCCCCGGGGCCGCGGCGGGCCAGTACGACCCGTCGCTCCGCTGGCGAACGCTGGAAACGCCCCATTTCCGGGTCCACCACTACGAGGGGGAGGAGGCGCTCGCCCAGCGCACCGCCGGCGCCCTCGAACGGGCCCGGGAGCTGCTCGCGCCCTCGTTTCCCTCGCTCCCCCCGGGGAAGGCGGAGGTGGTCCTCGCCGACCACACCGACGAGGCCAACGGCTCGGCCACGGTCTTCCCGTACGACGCCATCCACCTCGTGGGCACTCCGCCCGACTCCCTGTCGGAACTGAACGACCACGCCGACTGGCTCCTCTCCCTGGTCGCCCACGAGTACGTCCACGTCATCCAGATGAACGTCCAGGGGGGAGTCCCGGCCTTCCTGAACGGCATCTTCGGCAAGGTGCTGCTCCCGAACGCGCTCGTCCCCCCCTGGCTCACCGAGGGCATGGCGGTCCTCCACGAGTCGAGCCCCGGCCACGGACGGAACGCGAGCGCCCTCTTCGACATGTACGCCCGGGCCATGGTGATGGAGGGCGGCCTCTTCCCGCTCCCCGAGGTGTCGAACCAGCCGCTCGACTGGCCGCTCGGGAACATGTGGTACCTCCTCGGCGGCCGGTTCCTCTCCTACCTCCGGGAGCGCTCCGGCGAGGACGGGCTGCGGGCCTTCCTGGCCGAGCAGGGGCGCTTCGTCTGGCCCTTCGCCATCGGGGTGGTGGCCGAGGACACGCTCGGTGGCGAGGCCTTCCCGGCGCTCTGGGACTCCTTCGGGAAGGCGCTGCGCGAGCGGTACGAGGCGCAGATCGCCGAGATCCGGCTCTCCCCGGTGACCGAGCCGACCTGGATCACCCGTCGAGGCGCGCGGGTTCTCCACCCCCGCTGGTCCCCCGACGGCAGCTACATCGCCTGGTTCGACCGCGGGCTCGACGGACCCCAGGGCATCCGCCGCGCCACCCCGCAGGGGCAGGATCTGGGGCTCGCCGCCGAGATCCCGGCCAACGGCACCTTCGCGCTCCTCTCCCCCGGCGAGGCCATCGTCGCCGTCGAGGATTACTACCGGTACTACTGGCTCTGGAGCGACCTGTGGCGGGTCGACCTCGCCACCGGGAACCGGACCCGCATGACCACCGGGGAGCGGGCCACCGATCCCGACGTCCTCCCCGGCGGGGCCTTCGTCGCCTACGTGGCCCGGGTGGCTCCCGGGGAGATGGCGCTCAAGCGGCTCTGGCTCGCGTCGGGAGCGACCGAGGTGCTCCTCCAGCTGCCCGGAGCCCAGCTCTACCTTCCCCGCATCTCCCCGGACGGGCTGCGCATCGCCTTCGAGATCCAGCAGGGGGCCCGCCGGGACATCGCCGTCTGGGAGGGTGGCCGGGTGGTCCGGGTGACGAACGACGACGCCCTCGACACCAGCCCCGAATGGCTCCCCGACGGACGGCTCCTCTTCTCCTCCGACCGGACCGGCGTCTACGACCTCTACCTGTTCGAGCCCGGTCCCGGTGGATGGGGAGCCATCGCGGAGGTGGCGCCCTCCCCGCTCCTCCCGCCCTCGCCGGACACGCTGATCTCCGTCGTGCCCCCCTTCCCGCGTCCGGTCCCGTCGGCGGTGCCCCCGACGCCGGGCGCGCCGCCGCCGCCCGTGGCCATCGTCCCCGGGGAGGTCCGCCGGGTGACCAACGCCGAGATGGGGGCGATGCAGCCCGCGGCCTCCCCGGACGGGCGGCAGGTCGCCTACGTCTCCTACTCGCGGGCTGGCTTCGACCTGGCCCGCCTCGACCTTCCCCCGGCTCCGCTCCCCCAGGCGCCGCCAGCGGCCCCTCGCCCCGGAGGGCTCTCCTACGACCGGGACCCGGGCTATCCGGCCGTCCCCTACGACCCGCTTCCCATGCTGCTGCCCCGCTACTGGCTCCCGGTCTTCGGGCAGGACGCCGCCGGCTTCACGCTCGGTGCACTGTCGTCCGCCTCCGACGTGGTCGGGATCCACTCCTGGGCCGCCGACCTTCGCTGGAGCTTCGGGACGTCCACCCCGGTGTACGGCGCGGCCTACGTGGGGCAGTGGCTGCGGACGCCGCTCCTCCTCGGTTCCTCCCGGTGGATCGGATGGGCGCCGGACCTCACCGACGTGCGGCAGGAGGTCTGGACGCCGCTCCGGGCCTCGGTGCTCGTGCCGATCCGCGAGCTCTACCGGTACCTCTCGGTCTCCGTGGGCTGGACGGGCACCTTCTACCGCACGCTCTCCCCGCCGCCCGGTCCCCTGCCGCTCCCGGACGGCTTCCTCAGCATGGTCGGCGGGAGCCTCGCCTACGACGACACCCGGCGGTACGTGAACAGCATCTCCCGCATCTCCGGCTTCCAGGCCTCCCTCTCGGGAGGGGTGACGAACCGGGTGCTGGGCAGCGACTACGACTACGCCTGGGGAGAGGCGCAGTGGAACGGCTACCTCCGCGTTCCCGGCACGCGCCAGTGGGTCCTCGCGCTCCACCTCGCGGCCGGCATCTCGGACGGGACGTTCGGCAGGCAGTACCCGTTCTCGCTCGGCGGCGTCCCGGCCCCGGACGTGGCGAACCTGCTCCTCACGGCGCTGGGCTTCGCGTCGGCCGGGGCGCAGCCGAACCAGCTGCGCGGATACCCGTCCGGCATCTTCCAGGGGAGCCACCTGCTCTCCGGAACCTTCGAGCTCAGGTTCCCCATCCTGGCACCGCAGTGGGGCTACTCCACCTGGCCGTTCTTCCTCCGCCGGATCTCCGGCGCCCTGTTCCTCGACGCCGGGAATGCCTGGGTGCCGATCCCGGGTGTCCCCTGGGCGGAACGCATCCGGTTCGGAACGGGAGCCGAGGTGGACGTCGAGCTCGTCCTGGGGTTTTACCTCCCGGTCGTGCTGCGGATCGGGGTCGGCCAGGGGCTGGGACGGCTGCTCGCTCCCTCCGGCGCCCCGGACCCGTACCGCGAGACCCAGGTCTACGTGACGCTGGGCGAGTCGTTCTAGTGTGCTCCGGCCCAGCCAGCGCCCTGGATGCTTGCGGGGGGCGGAGAGCGGTGCTAGAAACCCCGCGTTTCCCGGGTTTGCCGACATAGCTCAGCTGGTAGAGCAACTGATTCGTAATCAGTAGGTCCCCAGTTCAATTCTGGGTGTCGGCTCCACCAACACCAGCATCAACAGGGCCTTTCCTGGCGGTATCCGGGGAAGGCCCTTTCGCTGTCCGGGGGGCGCCTGCCTACCTGGTGCCTACGATTGGCCAGTTTGCCCGCGACCGCCTCCACGTCAGTCCGTGGTCAAGGGGAAGGCGGCGCGGCAGGCAACTCGACCCGGAAGGTCGATCCCTTCCCGACCTCGCTCTCCACGGTGAGCGTTCCCCCGTGGGCGGTGACGATGGCGTGGCAGATGGACAGGCCGAGCCCGGTCCCCTTTCCCACGTCACTTGTGGTGAAGAATGGCTCGAAGATGTGGGCCAGGACGGCGGGCTCGATTCCACTTCCGTGGTCGATGACCTCCAGGCGCGCCGTGCCTTGCGTGCCCGGCCCGAGACGGATGACGATGGCGGCGCGCGCCCCTTCCGGCGCGGCCTTCGCGGCATTGGTGACCAGGTTCACCACCACCTGCGTGATCTGCCCGGCGGTGGCCACCACGTCGGGCGCGCCTTCGTTCTCCACCGTGACGGTGGCGGTGTGGTTGATCGCGACGGGAAGCCAGCGCATCGCCAGGTCGACGACGTCGATCAACCGGATCCGTGCCCTTTCATTCATCTGGTTGGGTCGCCCGAAGACCTTGAGGTCCTTGACGATCCGTTCGATCCGCCGGCCAGCCTCCTGGGCCTCGACCAGTTCCTCGACCACCTCATCGAGCTGGTGGACCTCGGTCCCCCGGTCGGGCGCGCCGCTCCCGCGGAGTCGGTCCTGGAACTCCCGGACGGCTCTCAGGGCCAGGTCCTGATCGGAGAGCGCTGCCGCCAGGGGATTGTTGATCTCGTGGGCCACGCCGGCGACCAGCGTTCCCAGGGCGGCCAGGCGAGAAGTCAACGCGAGTCCAACGTTCGCCGAAGCGAGCGCCTCCTCCGCCTTCTTGCGAGCTGTGATGTCATCGATCATGCAGAGATGGCGCGGACCGGTTCGTTCATCCACGATCACCTTGGCAATCGTCATGCTGATCCAGACCGTCGAGCCATCCCGATGGGAATAGCGCTTCTCCATCTGGAACCCTTCGATCTCGCCCGCGTTCAAGCGTGCCATCTGATCCAGATCCTGCTGGACGTCCTCCGGATGCGTGATGCTCATCCAGTCGATGGACGTCATCTCCTCCCTGGTTCTGCCCACGATCCTGGCGAACATGGGGTTCACGGCGTGGATACGGCCCGTGAGTGAATCGATCAGGGCGATACCCAGCGGAGCTTCCTCGAAGATGGCCTTGAACCGGGCCTCGCTGATGAGCAGCGCCTGCTCAGCCTGCTTGCGACCCGTGATGTCCCGGTTCGAGATCCGATAACCGAGGTCGCGCCCTTCGACATCGCGGATCAACTGGCACACATGGCCTATCCAGTGGGCCTTGCCATCGGGATGGAGAATCCGGAACTCCACTTCCTCGACGGGCCGTGCGTTGGCTCCCGGCAACTTCTTCCCGTGCATGGCTGCGTAGTGAGCCCGCCATCTATCCAGATCATCCGGATGGACGATCCTCTCCAGCAAGTCGGGGTCGGATCTGAAGGCGTCAGGGGGATACCCCGTCACGCGCTCACAGGACGGAGAACAGTAGAGGACGGCACCCGTGAGATCATCCCACTTTTCCCAGTCGTAGGTGTGATCCGCCACGGCGCGGAACTTCACCTCGCTGTCGCGGAGTGCCTGCTCGACTTGCTCGACCTCGGTGAAGTCGGTGAGGACGACGCGGACCTGCCACCCCGCGCCCGTCCTTGGCTCGCAGGTGAGATGGGCGGCGAAGTCCGCTCCGCCGCGCGTCGTGAGCGCGATCCTGCATGCGCGCTTCTCGTCCGTCCGGACCAGTGCCGAGAAGAACTGGCTCCAGCGGTCGGCGTCCTTGCTGGCGACGAGGCGGGGGAATCGAAGCCCCGGCAGACGCTTGCGTTCCAGGCCCAGGAGCCCGGCTGCCGTCAGGTTTGCGTCGGTGACGACCCCGCTCTCGTCGAGCGTGAGGTAGCCGACCGGGGCGAAGTCGTACAGGTCGACCAGACGCTCGTTGGCCGCCTCGATCTCGAGATGATCCCGCCTCAACTCCTCGTTCTGCATCTCCAGTTCGATCTGGTGAACCTGGAGTTCGTGCAGGAGCGCAGCAGTGGACTCCTGCGGCTTCGCCCCGGGAGGGACGCGGCTGAACCGCGCCTCCGCCTCCGCCCGCAACTCGTGGCGGTCATCGCTGGGGAGCTTCTTCGCCACTCGGTCCCCCGTGCATGTCGGGCCGAGCATGGGGGACATTTCAGCGCGACGCCTGCCCCATACCCGTTTGGGGCGCATGGCTCCGTTCTCGGGTTCTCTCGACCGGCTGGGGTGTCGGCTCAGGGGCTCAGGTCGGGCTTCCCCCCATCCGCTTCCAGCGACCGACGAGCGCGTCCGAGGACACGCGCGCGAGTGGTCGGCCACCGTCACCGGAGGGCACGAGCTCGACGCCTTCCGGCGGCTCCCCGCCGAGTCCGACGACGACCAGGGTGAGGAAGTCACCTTCCACGTCACGGACCTGGCCTATGACCGGCCCCTCCACGCCGCGCAAGCTCCAGACCGAGCCGACCCACGATGAAACCGACATGCCACCCCCCGCAGCACCGTCGTCGATGTTCGCCCGGATGAGGGTAGTCTCATGTTCGCCACTGCGCAGTCCCGCGTTTCCCGGGGATCGCCTGGCAGGGAGATGATCCTGATCAGGAATCCCTCGTTGGGACCATCTCCGGGCGTGCGATATCGATCTAGGATTCGGCCGTGCTCGGTCCCGTGGAGGTGCTCTCAGGCGTGCCGTTCGGCGAGGCCGAGCGGGCCAGCGCCCTCCTGCGCGACGCGGGCATCCCCGTGAGCACCCGGCGGGTCGTTGAGGGCCGGTGGTTGTACGTTGCGCCGGCCGACGAGGCGCAGGCCCTCCGGATCCTCGCGGCGCATGGATTCCCCGGACCGATGCCGCCGATGGCCGGGTCCGCGGCCGTGAAGCGCGGCGCCCGGACGGCTGCACCGGGCGACGACGTCTGGGCGCTCCTGACGGAACCCGACCCGCCGTATCCCAGCGTCTACGCCTTCCCTTCCACGGCGGCGCGCGAAGAGGCGCCGGTGCGGCGGTACGGATGGGTGGGCGGGGTGTCGCAGGAGTAGGCGGAGCGCCCCGAAGGTTCGGCCAGCCTCCCGTCACATCCCGGTCCGCCAACGGTCATGGAGGTGAGACGGTTCTCGGAGTGGAGGAACCATGGCTCTGCGTCGGCAGGTCGTCGCCGTCCTCGTCGGGTGTGCGCTCTTGCCCGGGGCTGGATGCTCCTGGATCTTCGTCAACCAGCCACCATCCGATCCCGTCCCCGTTGCGCCACCGGTCGTCTGCACGAGCTCGGTCGCCTCCCCGGTCGTCGATACGGTCCTGGCCACGGCTGCACTGAGTGTCGGAGTCGCGACCCTCGCGATGAGCAGCAAGTCCGGCGGGTCGTGCACGGGTGGCTTCGGCTGCCTGGACATGAGCGGGTTGAACACGTTGGGGATCGCCGTGGGAGCCGTGCTCGGCCTCAGCGCGGTGCCGCTGGCCTTCTCCGCAGGCTACGGCTACTCGACGACGGCCGAATGCCGGGAACTCAAGGCTTCGCAGCTCGCCTGCATCAGCGGAGTGGAGGCCTCCTGCCATCGCTTGATGAATGGCGCCCTGGCCGGGTGCGAGAGATCGGCGCAGGAAGCCTGCACCTCGGAAGGGGGTGCCGATCGGAGCTGCCGTGAGGGAAAGGTGAAGGCCTGCATGAAGGCAGCCGGCTGGACCGACAAGTAGGGTCCATCGTCACCTCACGTGCGGGGGGGCTCGGAGTCAGTACGTCCCCGGTTCTGCCCTGGGTGCGTGCTGGGGCTGGGGCGCGACGGTGACTCGGGTGAGCCGGATCCTCGCCACCGCACGGCGCGCGGTGGCGGGCGGCCCGGGGGCCCTGTCGGTTGTCGGCGCAGACGCCGCCGCCAGCCCAGCCTCCCCACCCACGAACCAGCACGCCCAGGAATCGACCCGCTCCGCCGCCGTCATGGTTCGCCTCCCCGTGAGGAACGGTAAGGCGACCCGGGATGCCTCTCAAGAATTCGTCCCCGGTGGGAAGGGGCTTGATCGCCCTGTTCCTTCCGGAACGGCTGGACGGCCCCACACGAACCCTTATGATTTCCCCATGGTCACCATCGAGTACTGCACCGTCTGAGGGTATCTCCCCAGGGCCCGAGGTCTCGGGCGAGCCATCGAGGAAAGGTTCCCCGGCAAGGTGGAGGTCCGGCTGAAAGGGGGGCGCAGGTCCTCCTTCGAGGTCACCCTCGACGACGAGTTGCTCCACTCCAAGCTCGCCACCGAGGAATGGCCCGACGAGGACGGGATCCTCGAGGCCATCGCGAGCCGCCTCCCCCGGTGATCCGGGCGCCGATTGGCCTTTGTTCCTGCCCTTTGCTACCGTTTTCGCGAAGGGGACTCGCCATGCCTCGATCCACCGTTCGTGAAGGCTCCAGCCTGCCGTCCATCCTGTTCGCCTCCCTCGGGATCGCGATGGGGATTCCCCTCGTCCACGACGCCCTCGACAGGCGCATCCTCACCTCCGACAGCATCTTCCACTCCCCGGTGACGGCCCTCCTGGCCGCCATCGGCGTGTGCATGGCGGTCATCCTGCTCTGGGACGTCCTCTCGTCCCGGCGGTCGCGGTGACCCCTGCCGTAAGGATCTGCGGAGCCCTGCTCCTCGCCTCGCTGCTCCCGGGATGCAAGTCGTCGGCCCCGTACACCCTGCCTGCCGCAGGCATCAACGCCGCCCTCGCCGTCGGCGCCTCGGCCGTCCAGCGCTCGGCCGGCGGGTGTTACGCCCAGTGCGTTGGCGGCACCATCTGCAACCCGAGCACGGGCTTCTGCGAGTCGCCGGGCGCGGTCTGCCTGGGCATCGACTCCGACCCGCCCTCCTGCCTGAACCGCTCCGGCACGACGATGGGCACGAGCGCCGGTGGCCCGGGCCAGGGCGGCGAGACATTGTTCCCGCTGGGCATCTCCCCGGCCACCGGGTCGGTACCGCCTCCGCCGGGCTCCCGCCCGTAGTCCGAGGCGTCCTCGCCCCTTCCGGAATAGTATCCGGGCCAGGAGGAATTCCCGTGCCCCGTTCCCCGAACCACCAGTGGCTGCTCGCCCGCCGACCCGAAGGTCTCGTCCCCGCCCCGGACTTCCAGTTCGTCGAGTCCCGGGCACCGGAGCGGGCCGACGGGGGGGCTCTGGTGCGGAACCTCTATCCCTCCGTCTACCCAGCCCAGCGCGGCGGGATGGCCGGCTACACCTCTCTCCCCGCCGTGAAGATCGGCGAGGTGATGCGCTCGTTCGCCGTCGGCGAGGTGGTCGAATCGCGCCACCCCGCCTTCAAGCCCGGGCAGCTGGTCCAGGGGCTCTTCGGCTGGCAGGAGTTCGCCATCGCCCGGCCCGGGACCCCGTCCTCCCCCACGCCCCTGCCCGCCGGCATCCCCATCGAGACGGCCATGAGCGCGCTCGGGCTCACCGGCATCACCGCCTACTTCGGCCTGCTCGACGTCGGGCGCCCGAAGCCCGGCGAGACGGTGGTGGTCTCCGGCGCCGCGGGTGCGACCGGATCGGCCGCCGCCCAGATCGCGAAGATCGCCGGGTGCCGGGTCATCGGCATCGCCGGCGGTGCGGAGAAGTGCGCCTACCTCACCGGCGAGCTCGGCCTCGACGGGGCCGTCGACTACCGCGCGCCCGACGCCGGCAAGGCGCTGCGCGCCCTCTGCCCGAAGGGGATCGACGTCTTCTTCGACAACGTCGGGGGGCCCATCCTCGACGCCGTGCTGGCCCAGCTCGCCATGCGGGGGCGCATCGTGCTCTGCGGCGGGATCGCCCACTACAACGACTCCCGCCCCACCCCTGGCCCCTCCAACTACCTCGCGCTCCTCATGAAGCGCGGCAGGATGGAGGGCTTCATCGTCCTCGACTACCTCTCCCGGTCGGCCGAGGCGGTGACCGCACTGGCCGGATGGATCCGCGACGGCCGCCTCAAGGACCGGATCGACGTGGTCGAGGGGCTCGCGAACGCTCCGGCTGCCCTGCTGCGCGTCTTCGAGGGGAAGAACCAGGGCAAGCAACTCGTCCGGATCGCCATGCCCGGCGGCGCTGCATGAGCGACTCCTCCCGCCGCGTCCTCGTCGCCCCCGACTCCTTCAAGGGGAGCCTCTCGGCCGTCGAGGCGGCGTCGGCCATGGAGCGCGGCGTGCTCGCGGCCTGGCCCGACGCGCGGGTGGAGAAGATCCCCATCGCCGACGGCGGCGAGGGGACGGTCGAGGCCATGGTGATGGCCACCGGCGGCCACTTCGAGAGCCGCACCGTGCGCGGACCGCTCGGGGATCCGGTGACGGCCCGATGGGGCGTGCTCGGCGACGGGCGCACCGCGGTGCTCGAGATGGCGGCGGCCTCCGGCCTCACCCTCGTCCCGCATGGACGGCGGGACCCCCGCATCGCGTCCACCTTCGGCACCGGGGAGCTCGTCCTCGCAGCGATGGACGCCGGCTATCGCCGCATCGTCGTGGGCATCGGCGGCAGCGCCACCAACGACGGAGGCACCGGGATGGCCCGGGCGCTGGGCATCCGGTTCCTCGACGACGCGGGACGCCCGCTCCCCGAGGGAGGTGCCGCCCTGGCCGGGCTCGCCTCGGTCGACCTGGGGAACGCCGACGCCCGGCTGCCGGGAGTCGAGATCCTGGTGGCCTGCGACGTCGACAATCCCCTCACCGGGCCCCGCGGCGCCTCGGCCATCTACGGCCCCCAGAAGGGCGCCACGCCGGCGATGGTGCAGGAACTCGACCTGGCCCTCTCCCGGCTCGCCCACGTCGCCACCCGGGCCACCGGACGGGACGTCTCCGGCCTGGCGGGAGCGGGAGCGGCCGGAGGACTCGGCGCGGGGCTCCTCTTCTTCACACCCGCGCGCCTGCAGCCCGGGGTCGACCTCGTGCTCGACGCCGCCCGGTTCGACGAACGGGTGCGGGGCGCGAGCCTCGTCCTCACCGGCGAGGGGCGCACCGACCACCAGACCGCGATGGGGAAGGCGCCGGTGGGGGTCGCCCGGGCCGCCCGTCGCCACGGCGTTCCGGTGTGGCTCGTCTCCGGCAGCCTGGGGCCCGGGGCCGAGGCGGTGCACCCCCACGGCATCGAGCGGATCCACGCCGCCGCTCCCCCGGGAATGCCGGTGGAGGAGGCGATGGCCCGGGCCTCCGAGCTTCTCGAGTCGGCCGTGAAGGCATCCCTTCGGGGGTGACCCAAGCTGGCCGGCGAAGCCAGCGTAAACGCTCGTACTTCCGGACTTTTGTGCTTCACGAAAGAAATTGATTCCCGGGTCGACCGGCCGTAGTCTCCGGGCCGACCCCTCCCCAACCCGTTCACCTGAGGTGCGGCATGAAGGCGTCGCGCAAGGACAGTCCCCGCAAGAGCATCTTCGACGAGTCGATGGAGGCGTTCTATCGCGCCGCCGAGCTCATCCATCTCAACCCCCGCGTCCGCCTCGAGCTCGAGGAGCCGGACTTCGAGCACATCTTCTACATCACCATCGAGACCCGGGACCGGCTCGTCCCGCTGACCAAGGAGGAGGAGGTCCGCTTCAAGGACCTCCCCGCCTCCTCGGTCAAGGCCGGCGAGGCCCTCGAGCCGCTCGCCAACGGGCAGCTCGTGCTCCACCGGCGGGCCCTGCTCAAGGCGGACTTCACCCTTCGCGAAGGGGTGCTGCGCATCCCCAAGCGCGGCCTCTTCCGGATCGAGAAGGGCGGCCCGAAGAAGTTCAAGGCCTACCGCATCCAGTACAACCAGGTCCGCGGCCCCTACAAGGGCGGCGTCCGCTACCACAAGGACGTGTCGCTCGACCTGTTCAAGGCGCTGGCCGCCGACATGACCTGGAAGACCGCCATCGCCGACATCCCGTTCGGCGGGGCCAAGGGCGGCGTGCGCATCGACCCGGCCGCCTACTCCAAGGAGGAGCTGGAGCACGTCACGCTCCGCTTCATCTACAAGCTGAAGAACGTGATCGGGCCCTACGTGGACATCCCCGCGCCCGACGTGAACACCAACCCCGAGATCATGGCCATCATGATGCGGCAGTTCACCGATGGTGAACGGATGCCGCACGCCATGCGCGGCGTGGTCACCGGCAAGGACGTCCGCATCGGCGGGTCGGAAGGGCGCGCCAAGGCCACCGGCCAGGGCACCGTCTACTGCCTCGAGGAGTGGGCCCGGTGGCGCGGCGAGAGCCTGGCCGGCAAGCGCGTCCTGGTCCAGGGCTTCGGCAACGTGGGCACCGCCTCGGCGGAGATCCTCCACGCCATGGGGGCCAAGGTCGTCGGCGTCCAGGACGCCTACGGCTGCATCGCCAACGAGAAGGGCATCGACATCCCCGCCCTCCTCTCCCACGTCTCCGGACCGGACAACCTCCGGCGCACCGTGGACGGGTTCACCGGCGCCCACGAACTCAAGGGCTCCGACTTCTGGAAGCTCGACGCCGAGATCGCCATCCCCGCCGCGCTGGGCGGCACCATCACCGGCGACGTGGCCGAGGGGCTCAAGGTCCAGGTCGTGGCCGAGGCCGCCAACGGCCCGACCACGCCCGACGGCGATCGGGTGCTGCGCGACCGGAAGATCGACCTCATCCCCGACATCATCTGCAACGCGGGCGGCGTCACCGTGTCCTACTACGAGTGGCTCCAGAACCTGCGCATGGAGCACTGGAGCGAGGCCGAGGTGAACAACCGGCTGGAGCGGGCCATCAAGGCCAACTACGGCATCATCCACGACATCGCCAACGACAGCCCCCAGAAGACCCCGCTCTACGACTCGCGCCGCTTCGTGGTCGGGAAGAAGATCGACGCGCGCACCGCCGCCATGGCGCTGGCGCTCCGTCGCATCGAGGCCCATTACCTCCTCGAGGGGTTCTCGCAGTAGTCCGGGGCCGACCGCCTCACGCGTCGTCGCCGCAGACCGCCGGGAGGAACTCGTCCCGACGGTCTGCGAGCAGGCGTGCCTCCCGGGGGAGCAGCGCCCGCAGCACCACCGCCCCGGCGATCCCCAGCGCCACCCAGCTCCAGACGAGGATGGCCGGCGACTCCGCGCGGAGCGCGAGCAGCGCCGGCACGGCGAAGGCCCCCATCGTGGCCGACACGATCCCCATCCCGATGAGGCCGGAGAAGGTGGAGAGCGCCGAGTTCCGCTGGATGGCGAAGGAGGCCGCCTTGGGCCGCAGGATCGAGACCACGTTCCCCGCGACGAGCAGCCAGGGCGCCGACGCCGCATGGAGGACGAGCGCCGCGGCGAGCGCCCAGCGCGGGGCGACCCCCTTCCCGATCGCCGTCATGACCCCCGCCGAGACCAGGAACAGGACCAGGCTGTAGGCGTAGAGCACGAGCCCCTTGGCCCGAAGCACGGCCGCCAGGTCGAGCGGCGCCAGGAAGAAGGTCCTCGCCCCTCCCCGCTCCCATCCGAAGGCGTTCAGCCAGAAGGCCTGGAGCAGGAGGTGGCAGTAGATGGCCGCGCCGAAGAGCGGAAGGGCGCGAACCACCTCCCCCGCCTCCGCCGGGATGCGGGGCTCCACCTTCAGGGCCACGAAGGCCATGAGAACGGGGGCGAGCAGCGCATCCACCCGAGCGAGCGGCTGCCGGTAGAGGTAGCGGGCCTCCTTCTCCACGAGCGCGCCGAATCGTCCGCCTCGCCAGCCGAGCCCCACGGCTCCCGGCTTGCCGCGCGAACCCTCGCCCGAGGAGCCTGCGCCGCGGGCCTGCGCCAGCGCGAGCCGGAAGGCCAGCCACCCGGTCGCGGCCGTGGCGAGGAGGAGCCCCGCGATCCAGGGAAGGCTGGCCGCGACGTGGCCGGCGAAGAGTTCCCGCGCGGCGGCGGCGGGGAAGGCGCCGGGCCAGGCGATCCATTGCAGGATCCGGAGCATCGGGAGGGCCTCGCCGGTGGCCCGGACCGGGTGGTCCGCCGACCAGAGCAGGAGGACGAGGAGTCCCACCGACACGCCCACCGATCCGATCATCGCCCACTCCCGGATCCGGCGCGTGGAGAGGACCGCCGCGAGCACCTCCTGGATGAGCGCGATCAGGATCACCGTGGCGACGGCGAAGGCGACGAGGACGACGAGGAGCACGGCGAGCCAGGCCCCCGGCCGGGCGATGGCCGCACCCACGAACACGCCGCCGAGCATGGCGCCCCAGACCAGCCCCACCGGATCGCCCAGGATCCCGGTGACGAGCCCCATGGCGTAGACGCGCCCGGGCCGGATGGGGAAGACCAGGAAGCGGCGCAGGTCGAGCCCATCCCGGTCGTTCAGGGTGAGGCTCACCGCGGTCCAGGTCTGCCAGATCCCGAAGAAGATGGCGGAGACGCCCACGTCGGTCCGCAAGCCGCCCCCCGCCCGGACGGCCTGGTACGAGCCGTAGCCGATGGCCACCGCGAAGGCGATCCCCACCGGCACGGCGATGACGAGCAGCACGACGCTCGCCACCCCCTCGGCGATGCCGCCGCGCGCGGTGAAGCGCCGCCAGAGCAGCCTCCCGCGAAGCTCGGCGAGCGCCCGGAACTCGCTGTTCACGCCGCAGGCTCCCGCGGTCCCAGCCAGGAGAGCCCCGTTCCGGCGGGCCGCTCGTCCCCGACCAGCCGGATGAAGGTCTCCTCGAGCGACCCGGTGGCCCGGACCTCCTCGAGCGAGCCCTGGGCGATGAGCCGGCCACGGTGGATGATCCCGACGTGGGTGACGAGCCGCTCCACCACCTCGAGCACGTGGCTCGTCAGGAAGATGGTGAGGGCGCGCCGCGCCACGAGGTCCTGCAGCATCCGCCGGATCCCCGAGACCGCCACCGCGTCGATCCCCTCGAACGGCTCGTCGAGGAAGAGCAACTCGGGCCCGTGGATGAGCGCGCAGGCGAGCGCGAGCTTCTTCTTCATCCCGTGGCTGTAGTCCTGGACGAGCTTGCCGCCCTCGGCGGAGAGCTCCATCGCCTCGAGCAACTCGCCGGCGCGCAGGGCTGCGACGGTGCGATCGAGCCCGTAGAGTTGCCCCTGGATGCGCAGCATCTCGGAGCCGGAGAGCCGCTCGAAGAGCGCCAGCCCGTCGGGCACGACGCCGATGCGCCCCCGGACGTCGAGCCCGTCCCGGGAGAGGTCGGCCCCGAGCACGCGGGCCTCCCCGCCGCTCGGCCGGAGCAGCCCGGTGAGCATCTTCATGGTGGTGCTCTTGCCGGCGCCGTTGGGGCCGAGGAAGCCGTAGAACGCCCCCACCGGAACCCGGAGGTCGAGCGCCGACACGGCAGGCTTTCCGTCGAAGAGGCGCGTCAGCCCGCGGGTCTCGACCGCGAGCCGTTCCGGGGAATCGGACATCTCCTGGGGATAACGCGGCGGCGCGCCCCTGGCCCGACCGCGAGCCCTAGTGAAGCGCGCGCTGCGCCTCGCCCCGGGCCTCGAAGTAGAGGAACCGCACGCCCATCCCGTGAACCGAGGCGTGGACGTCCTGCCCGACGCGCCGACCCACCAGGTGGCAGACGTAGCGGACCTCGGCGACGGCGGTCATGTCGCCGGCCTCGGACGGGAAGGAGACCTGGACCTGGGTCCCGATGGGGTGCGGGGTGGCCGTCTCGACGAACATGCCGCCCTCGGAGATGTTCCGGGCGATGCCCATCCCGCAGCCGTGCTGCCCTTCCAGCCAGACCGGGAAGACCTTGTCGAGGCGGGAGCCGCCGCGGCGGTCCGATGCTTGCGGCCTCGCCGCGCCCTCTTCCCCGACCTCTCGACGGAACCAGGACATCGAGTGAACCTCCGCCCCGAAAAATAGGACGGAGGCTCGATGTCGTCAAAATAACGACCTTTGCCTACATGCCCGAAAGGGTCACTTCTTTTCGGGGGTCTCGGGCTCCGGGATCTTCACCGGGACGAAGGTGGACTGGCTCCCGCGCTTCACCCGCAGGAGGACCACGTCGCCGGGCTTGGCCTTCCCGAAGGCGGCAGCCACCTCCTCGGGCTTCGCCACGGCGTCCTGCGCCACCTCGAGGATGACGTCGCCACGCTGGATGCCGGCCCGGGCCGCCGGACCGTCCGGCACCACCTCGGCTACCAGCACACCGGCATCGGCGTCGAGCTTCATCTGTCGCCGCATCTCCGGGGTGAGGGGCTGGAGCCGCACGCCCAGCTTCGCCCCCTTGGCTCCGGCGGGAGCGTCGACCGCCCCCTCGCCGTCGTCCCCGCTGCCCTCGCCGCGGGCCAGCGCCTCCTCGTCCGGGCGGGTGCCCACCGTGACGGTGATCTCCTGCTTCTTGCCCTTGCGGAGGATGCTCAGGGTCGCCTTGCCGCCCGGGGTGATGCTGGCGACCGTCTTGGTCAGCTGCCCCCGGTCCTCGACCGGCTTCCCGTTCACGGCGGTCACCACGTCACCGGCCTTCACGCCGGCCTTGGCGGCCGGGGCGCTGGCGACGACGTCCTGGACGACCGCCCCCTTCACGTTCTCCCCGAGGCCGAACCCGCGCGCGAGTTCCGGCGTGAGGTCTCCCACCGTCACGCCCAGGTAGCCGCGGGCGATCTTGGACCCCTTCTCCAGCTGGGGCAGGAGCTGCTTGGCGAGGCTGATGGGCACCGCGAAGCCGATGCCCTGGCCGATCTGCGGTGAGACGATGGCGGTGTTGATCCCCACCACCTCCCCCTTCATGTTGAAGAGCGGGCCTCCCGAGTTGCCGGGGTTGATGGCGGCGTCGGTCTGGATGAAGTCGTCGAACGGCCCGTTCTGGAGCGACCGGGCCTTGGCCGAGACCATGCCGAAGCTGGCCGAGCCGGAGAGCCCGAATGGATTGCCGAGGGCGAGCACGAAGTCACCCTGCTCGAGCGCGTCGGAGTCGCCGAGCGCCACGGTGGGGAGATCGTGCGGGGCCTTCTCGAGCCGGATGAGCGCCACGTCGGTGGGCGGATCCTTGCCCACCACCTTGGCCATGAACTCCCGCCCGTCGGAGAGCTTGACCTTGATCTCGGTGGCGTCCCCCACCACGTGGTTGTTGGTGAGGATGTAGCCATCCTTGTTGATGATGAAGCCGGAGCCCAGGCTGTTGGAGCGGAACTCCGGCATCTCCCGGGGCTGTCCGTAGAAGCGCTGGAAGAACTCCTCCATCTGGCCGCCCGGACCGCCCTCCTGGCCGCCCTGCGGTCCACCCCGCGGGTAGCCGGGGACGCGCGGGTGGTTCTTGCCCACCGTGGTGGTCGCGATGTTCACCACCGCCGGCTTGAGCTGCTTGATGAGCGGCGCGAGGGTGGTCACCGGGGCGCCCGTCGGGGCAGCGGCGGCCGGCGTCGCGGCGGGCAGTTCCCGCCAGAGTTGCTCGGCGGCCACCTTGGTGGCGCTCCCCGCGTCGGCGCGCCCTTCGCGGGTGCAGGCCAGGGTGATGGCCACGGCCATGGCGGCCACCAGGGACAGCGTCAGGATTCGTCGCATGGAACCTCTCTCGGTCTCGGGTTGTCGGAAAACAGAGCAAAAACGTCCGTGCCCACCGGCCCTATTCCCGGACCTTCGGCCAGGTCATGCCCGGGCGAGCCGACCCACCCGTACCCGGGCGGCGCGCAGCACCCGGTCGCCGATGCGCCAGCCCGGGCGAAGCTCCTCGACGACGAGCCCGTCCTGGGCCTCGTCGGCGACCGCGGCGAGGTCGATGGCCTCGCCCGTCCTGGGATCGTAGGGGAGCCCCAGGACCTCGAGCCTGGTCGCGCCCAGCTCGCCGATCCGTTTCTCCAGGGTGGCGAGGGTGAGCCCCACCCCCTCCCGGAGATCCCGGAGGGCGGGATCCTCCCTCCCGGTGCCCTGGGCCGAGGACCGGAAGGCCATCTCGAGCCCGTCGTGGGTCTCGAGCAGGACCTGGGCCAGGCGGGCCTTCTCGGCCTCGAGGACCCGGTCCTTCTCCCGCTCGACCCGCTGCCGGAAGGCCTTGTTGTCCTCCACCAGCGAGGCGCAGGTGCGCGTCAGGTCGTCGATCCGGCTGGCCTGGGCCCGGACGCTCTCCTCGAGTTCACTGAAGCCTGCGCTCTGTCGATCGGTCACGCGATCCTCCCGCGAGGCAACGTAAGGTCGCGAGAGGCCGTGTCAATTCGAACGACTCGACCTATTCGGGGAGCCCGAGCAGCTTCGCCACGGTCTTCCCGTCGGCGGCCGGGAACTCGTACTGGTCGAACTCCTCGGGACGGACCCAGCGGTGGTCGTGCACCCGGGCGTTCTGGACCGCTCCCGCCCGGATCTCGCAGCGGTAGACGCAGAAGTCGATGTCGTAGCCGGCGTAGGCGTGCTGGACGTGGACCACCCGCTCGCCGACCCGGACGGAGACGTCCATCTCCTCCTCCAGTTCGCGCGCCAGGGCCGCCTCGTCGGTCTCGCCCGCCTCGACCTTGCCCCCCGGGAACTCCCAGAGCAGGGGCAGGGACGCGGACGGCGACCGCTGGGTGATGAGGTAATGGCCGTCCTTCTCGATCATCGCGCCCACCACCCGGATCTTCCTGCGCATCATCTCTCCAACCCCCGACCCGCCTGGATCGGCGCCGCATTGTAGAATCGGCGGACCATGGCGTCCATCCGCTTCCTCGGCGCGGCAGGTACGGTGACGGGTTCCCGGTTCCTCGTCGAGGCCGCCGGTCGCCGGGTGCTCGTCGACGCCGGTCTCTTCCAGGGGTTGAAGGAGTACCGGCTCAGGAACTGGGCTCCCTTCCCGGTTCCCCCGGCGACCATCGACGCGGTGGTGCTCACCCACGCCCACATCGACCACTCGGGCGCGCTTCCCCGCCTGGTCCGGGAGGGGTTTCGCGGCGAGGTCTTCTGCACGCCGGCCACCGGCGACCTCGCCGCCATCATGCTCCCCGACTCCGCCCGCCTGCAGGAGGAGGAGGCCCGCTACGCCAACGCCAAGGGCTACTCCCGACACGCTCCCCGCGCCCTCCCCCTCTACGACACGAACGACGCCAGCCTGGCGCTGGAGCGCCTCCGCACGCTCCGCTACGGCAAGCCCCGCGAGATCGTCCCGGGATTCACGCTGAGTTACACGAGGGCCGGCCACATCCTGGGGAGCGCATCGGCACTCCTCACCTTCGCCACCGGCTCCGGCTCGACCGCCCGGGTCCTCATCTCCGGCGACCTGGGTCGATACGACGCCCCCATCCTCCCCGACCCGGAGCCCCCCCCCGGGACCCACTACCTGGTCGTGGAATCGGCCTACGGGGACCGGTCCCCTCCCTCCCACCCGGCCGCCGCGGCGCCCGGGAGCCAGGTCCCCCCGGGCGC
>JBAXVO010000330.1:0-3523 GCA_037129355.1 Deltaproteobacteria bacterium
CCCGGTCTTCGACGCCCTGCGCGGCAGCGACGCCTTCGATC
Organism: Deltaproteobacteria bacterium; assembly: GCA_037129355.1. Classification (GTDB taxonomy): domain Bacteria; phylum Myxococcota; class Myxococcia; order Myxococcales; family Anaeromyxobacteraceae; genus CAIOAK01. Next base: position 42 of record JBAXVO010000330.1, read on the forward strand.
AGCTCGTCGCGGGCTGAGCCGGGGCGGTCCGCCCCCGCATGCGCTCCTCTGTCATTAAGTTTTTACGCCCCATTTTATGTACCCAGAACAAGTGACATTTTGATGTCATCGAACGCTGGAGGGGGACTACATTTTTTTCACATGGTCGAAGCTCGTCCGATGAAGAACCGCGCTCCTCGAAGGCGCCTCCGGGTTCGCGTGGTCACGCCGCGAGGGCCCTCGATGACGGTCGACGTGAGCCGCGGCGGCTTTTCCACCAACGTGATGCGCGTCCTCGCACCGGACACCCGGTTCGAGGGGACGATCCACTGCGACGGACGCGACGAGGCCTTCACCGGGCGCGTGGTGTGGGCACGCCCGGGCAATCCTCGCCTGAGCATGCTCGGCGCCATGGGCGTCCGGTTCGAGGCGATCTCCGAGTCCATGGCGATGGCCATCGCGGGTCCCGAGGCGGCGCAGGGCCAGTAGCGTCACGGCCCGAGCGGCTGCCCACCCGCCCCCGCGAGCGCTGCGGCCCGCGATCGGAGGTGGCCACCGTCGGTGTCCGGATCGGTCTGGCAACTGGCCCCGCTTCCGAAGGCCATCCCCGCCGCGCCGCCCGCCGCCACCCGATCCGGGTGGTCGAAGAAGTGGTCCACCTTGTTGTCCTGCCAGGCGCCGCAGGTGTTGCCGAGCGACATGTTCCCCACCGGGACCTGCCACCAGAGCACCTTCTTGCCGACGCGGGCCGCGAGCGCCCTCGACCAGTTGAAGGCCTGGGCGAACGAAGGGAGCGTCGAATCGGTCGCGTCGAGCCAGGTGTCCCGCGACGGCACCTGGCGCTGGTACCAGCCGGCGTCCCGATCGGACAGGTCCACCACCAGGAGATCGGCGCAGGCGCCGCCCACGCCCAGCAGGAAATCGCCGGTCTTGCGTGCCTCGGCCGCGACGTCGACGGAGGCCGAGCGGTTGGCGACGCAGTCGATGCCGCTCGCCCAGGTCGACCCGTGCAGGCTCACCAGGGCATTGGGGCTGTAGGCGCGAACCATCGAGATCATGCATCGCCCCAGCCCGGCGACGGACTCCTCCGCGGCAGCGCAGTCGGTGGGGTTGGCGCTCGCCACCGCGGCCGGAAGCCCGTGCGCGTCCACCCCGGCGCCCTGTGCCGCCTGCTGCGCGTAGCCCCAGAGGTCGGGCTCGACGTGGATGATGGCCTGGGCAGTGCCGACCTGCCTCAGGAAGAAGCGGAAGTCATCGAGGTAGGCCGCCATGAAGACCCGGTCGCGAACCGCCACCGTGACCTCCTGCGCGCCCTCCGAGATGCCGAGCGATCGCTGCGCGGCGGGCAGGAGCAGGTAGTAGGTGAACATGGGGCGGATGCCCGTGGCAGCGGTGGGGGAGATGAAGTCCGAGATGAACTGCCCCGGCGGAAGCTGGTCCCATTGCCACGTGCCCCACCACTCGGTGCCGCACCCCACCGCCTTGGCACGGCCGGGGGTCAGGCAGGCCGGGTCCGGGGCAAGCACGCCGGCCAGATACTGGTAGCGCAGGTCGAAGCCGCCGGTTCCCGAGGCCGGGAGCGCCCCGGAGTATCCCACCGCGAGGTGAGCGGGCATGGGGGGTGCGGTACCGGCACAGCGGAGCGCGGTTGGACCCGTTGGACCCGTTGGACCGGTCGGGCCGGTCGGGCCGGTCGGACCGGTTGGGCCGGTCGCGGCGGTTCCCCCGCCACCACCACAGGCACCGACGAGGGCGGCCATGGCGAGAATCGAGGCCTGGCTGGCGAGGCGCATGGTCGGGAGCCTTAACGCAGAGGCGATTTGGATGCGAGCCTCCTCTTGGACGGTTGACCCGGCCCGTTCCTCGCATAGGCTCGGGGGTAGCCATGTCAGAGCTCGCTTTCTTCCGTCACGGTGAGGAGTTGCTGCGGGTCGCCCTGGGCGACCAGACCACGATCGGCCGATCCGCGGACTGCGACGTCTCTTTGCCGGACCCTGGGCTCTCCCGGGTGCAGGCCTCGATCGAGCGGCGCGCCGGAGGGTGGGTGCTCGTCGACCGCTCCGGCCGCGGCACCCGGGTCGGCGCCGAGGACGTCGCCGAGGCCGGCCTGACCGACGGGACCCACCTCACCTTCGGAAGCTGGCGGGCCCTCTTCCGGGAGGCCGGGGCAGGCGACCCGGAATCCACCTCGGTGCGGGGGCTCACCGGCATCCGTCCCGTGGACGTCCCGCCGTCCGCCCAGGCGCGCCTCCGCGTCCGGGATCGCGGGCGCGAGCGCGTCGTGCCCCTCCCCGACGAGGGGCTCACCGTGGGGTCCATTCCGGGAAACGGGCTGGTGCTCGACGATCCGTTCGTCTCCTCCCGCCACCTCCGCATCGACCGACCGGCGGGGCGCTGGGAGCTCACCGACGCGGGCTCCACCAACGGCACGCTGCTCGGCGGGGTGCGGGTCTACCGCTGCGAGCTTCCGCCGGGGCTACCCATCACGGTGGGGGACAGCGAGCTCGTCCTGGAGGTCGGCACGCCGCGGGAGGGACGGCTCCCGGGCAGCTACGAGGGCATGTTCTCCCTCGACGCCGGCATGCGGCAGGTCTTCGACCTCATCGACCGGCTCGCCCCCGCCGACGCGGCCGTCACCATCCTCGGCGAGACCGGCACCGGCAAGGAGCTCGTGGCCCGGGCCCTCCACGCCCGCTCGCCGCGCGCCAGCGGACCGTTCATCCCGGTGAACTGCGCGGCCATCCCCGAGACGCTCATGGAGAGCGAGCTCTTCGGCCACGAGAAGGGGGCCTTCTCCGGGGCCGAGCGGCTGCGGAAGGGGGCCTTCGAGGAGGCCGACCAGGGGACCCTCTTCCTCGACGAGATCGGCGAGATGCCGCTCGACCTCCAGTCGAAGCTCCTGCGGGCGCTGGAGAACGCGGAGGTGAAGCGGGTCGGGGCGTCGCGACCGATCCACGTGTCGGTCCGCGTTCTCTCGGCCACCCACCGGGACCTCCCCGCGCAGGTGCGCGCCGGCAAGTTCCGCGAGGACCTCTTCTACCGGCTCTCGGTGATCCCGCTCGCCATCCCTCCCCTGCGCGCCCGCCAGGGGGACGTCCGGGCGCTCGCCCAGCGCTTCCTCGACGCCACCGCGCCGCGCGGCCTGCAGCTGCGCTGGAGCGAGGAGGCGCTCCGCCGGCTCGAGACCTACGACTGGCCCGGCAACGTGCGGCAGCTGAAGAACGTGGTGCAGCGGGCTCTGCTCTTCCGGGGGGAGGGAACGGTGCTCCCCGCCTCGGCGGTCACCTTCGAGGACCTGCGCCCCGCGGCGGACACCGGCGGCGACGACACCACCCTCTACCTGCCCGGCCTCTCGCTGGAGGAGATCGAGCGGGAGGCCATCCGCCTCTCGCTGCGCCGCCACCGAGGCAAGCGGGCCGCCGTGGTGAAGGAGCTCCGGATCGCGAAGAGCACGGTCATGAAGCGCATCGCCCAGTGGAAGCTGCAGGACGAGGGGCGGGAGA
>JBAXVO010000331.1:0-3505 GCA_037129355.1 Deltaproteobacteria bacterium
GGTGCAGTCTCCCGCGGCGAGGGCCATCACGAGCCCGGTGGTCCCGTCGACCGAGCAGGTCACCGGCGTGGCGCTGCCGTAGCCGACCGGCAGGCCGGTGCTCTCGACCGCGTGGACGGTGCCCAGGTCGTGCACGGCCAGGGAGGGGGCGGGGTCGAAGGTGATCACCCCCCGGAACCGGAAGGAGACGTCCTGGGTGGCCGGGAAGGCCGCGGCGTAGGTGGCGTTCCCGGACTGGGAGGCGGCGACGGTGCAGGTCCCCGAGGAGGTCGCGGTCACCAGCCCGCTCTCCGCGGAGACCGAACAGAGCAGCGGCGTCCTGCTCGAGTAGCGCACCGGGAGGCCGGAGCTCGCGGCGGCCGAGACGGTGGCCGTGGACTGGTTGACGACGGGTGAAGGGGCGGCGGCGAAGGCGATGGTCTGCGGGCGGGCCTCGATGCGGGGCCCCTCGTCGCAGCCGGCCAGCGCCGCAGCCGTCAGGGCTGCCAGGAGGAGGGGGTGGGGATTCGCGGAGCGGCGCATGCGCGGTCTCGGTGTCGGGCGGTTCAGAACTGGAGCTTCACGGCCAGGTTGAAGGATCGCCCGGCGCCGGGCACGGCGACCCCCCAGGGGATGCCGGTGGTGCTCATCGACGGGCCCTGACCCACGTAGGCGCCGCCCAGCGGGTTGGCGTAGAGCTGGCCGAGCAGGTTCTCCAGGGAGGCGTCGACCCGGAGGAACTTCCACTCGTAGCTGGTGCGCAGGTTGACCACGGCGGACGCGCCGGTGGGGATCTCGTTCCGGACCTGGGAGACGTGGCTCTTGGCCGCGACCGCCAGGACCTCCCCGGTGGTGATCCAGGTTCCCAGCTGGTAGGCGAGCGAGAGCTGCCCGTTCACCGGCATGACGGCGTAGAGGCCGTCCCCGGTGGCGAGGTTGTCACCCCGGGTGAATCCGACCGCGAGGGTGGAGGTGAGGCTGCCCCAGGAGGCGCCCTCGGCGAGCAGCAGACGGGCCGAGAGGTCGAGCCCGTAGAGCCGGGCCGGCTGGTTCACGTACTGGAGCAGGACGAAGGCGTCCGTGGCGGTCACGTTCTCCGGGCTGCACTGGCCGAAGTCGCAGCGCCTGGCGTCGACGTAGTCCTGGACGTGGGTGTAGTAGGCGGTGGCCTTCACGCCCCACCGCTTCCGGTCGGCGCCGTGCCAGTCGCCGGTGACGCTGACGGTGTGGGCCACCTCGGGCAACAGCCCGATGAGCCCGACGTAACCGTTCCCGTCCCCCACCAGGTTGTTCATGAGCGCGGCCATCGCGTTCGTGGACCACGGATAGCGCTGGTAGAGGTTCGGCGAGCGGGACTTGCGCGCGTAGCCCCCCTCGTAGGTCTGCGTGGCGTCCGGCGTGTACCGCGCCAGCGCAGAGAGGTCCCAGTTCGCGTCGGTGCGGCGGCGCGGGGAGGCGTTGAACGCCGCGGCGTCGACTCCCCAGGCGGGCAGGGAGTCGTCATAGCCCTGGACCGGCCCGGCATCGGTCACCACCGTGTTGCTGCGGATGCCGACCTGGCCGAGCCACGCGTCGGACCAGCGCGCCTCCCACTCGGCGTAGGCGTCGAACCGTTGCCGCTGGCCGTAGTCGATGTTCCAGAAGGTGTTCGGCCCCATCGTGCCGCCCACCGGGGGCCAGAAGTCGTAGAGGACGTGGGACTGGTACTCCGCCCCCACCCGCAGGAGGTGCCGGTCGGACAGGATCACGCTGGCCCGGACCAGCGCCCCCCGGGTGCGCGCCTCGGTGTCCATGGGCATCCCGGTGCCGTAGGAGTAGCGGTCCGGTCCCATGTCCATCTGGTGGCGCGTGTCCTGGTAGCTCAGGCGCGCCTCGAGGTCGCCCCAGTCGAAGGACCCGGTGTAGCGCATGGACAGCTGCCAGTTGTCGTTGGAGGTCATGTCCATGCGCTGGTTCGGGAATCCCTCGAACCCCACCGTCTGCTGCCCGGCCTCCACCTGCAGGAGGTGCCCCGGGATGCGCAGGGCGAGCCCCAGCGTCCGCCGGATGGTGCCGTGGTAGGCCGACGAGGCGACCACGTCGCCCGGGATGACGGGGCCTCCCTCCGTGCCGGGCGCGGCGGGCTTGAAGTTCCCGGCGGCCTTGAAGTTCTCCGACCGGGCGTCCGACTGGCCGATCGTGAGGTTCACCCACTCCCCCGCGATGGTCGCTCCCACGGTGTAGCCGAACGCGTTGCCGTTGCTCCGGTAGAACGAGCCGAGCATCGCGCTCGCGAAGAACGGGTCCGCCGGGGTCGCGAAGCGGGGCGGCGCGGACTTCACCTGGATCGAGCCCCCGATGCTGTCCCCGCCGACGCTGACCGGCGTGATCCCCGAGTAGACGGTCACGCTCTCGATGCGGCTCGGGTCCGCGTAGGAGAGGGGCGAGTTCATGTGGTTGGGGCAGGCGGCCACCGGGTCCGCCCCGTCGATCTGGATCCGGAGGCGGTCGTCGGACAGGCCGTGGATCGCCGGCAGGCTCGAGATGCCGCCGGCGCCGCCCAGGCTCACGCCCGGGACCCCCCGGAGCAGTTCGGCGGCGTCACCGGTCGAGGACCTCCGCGCGTCCAGGTCGGCCTTCCCGGGCCCGGACGCGCCGAGCGTGGAATCCTTGGCCTGGAGGCTCGGATTGTCGATCACCACCTCGTCGAGCGTCACCTCCCGCTTCGGTTCGTCGTCGGCGAGGGCGAGGAGCGGCAGGAGGAGCAGCAGCGCGGCGGCGCATGTCGGAAGGGCTCTCGTCATGCTTCTCGCGCGGCGTGCTGCATCGACCGTACCCGAGCGAGCCCCCGATCGTGGTGCGGCCAAATGTCGCAGGAGTCGGAGGATCCAGGCGTGCGGCTCCAGCCAGTCGAGGTGCGGCCACGTGTCGCAGTACAGAAGTCGCCCGGGGAAACTATCTTGCGCCCACGCTCCGCCCTCCCCCTTTCGACGAGGCTCCACCGCAATGAGAACCCCCGGAATCGTCCTGGCAGCAGCCCTCTCCCTCCTCCTCACCGCGTGCGGGTCCACCAGCGGCACCGCCCCCGGCGCGCCGACGAACGTCAGCGTGGCGCCGGGCGCCACCGCCGGGACGGCCGTGGTGAGCTTCACGGCCCCGGCGTCGAGCGGCACGAGCGCCATCCTCGGCTACACCGTGACCGTCGCTCCCGGTGGGATCACCGCGATCGGGACCTCCTCCCCGATCGCCGTGACCGGACTGACCCCGGCGACGGCGTACACCTACAGCGTGGTGGCGAGCAGCGTGGACGGGACCTCGAGCCCGGCCACCACCGGTAGCCTCCGGTTCTACTCGGTCGTCCAGACGTTCCACGAGCCGATGACCCCGCCCAACGACTCGATCTTCACCGGGACGTTCACCTTCGACACCACCGCCCGGGCCGTCTCGAACCTCACCGGCTCCCTCACCCAGGCGATGTCCGGATCGCCGATGGCCACCGTGCCGCTCGCCCACCAGCTCTCCGCGGTCGCGGCCTCGCCGGGTGGGG
>JBAXVO010000332.1:0-3501 GCA_037129355.1 Deltaproteobacteria bacterium
CACCGCCCCAGCGCGGGCGGGGTCCTCGAGCTGGTCTGGCGCGAGCGGCGCATCTCCCGCGCGGAGATCGCCCGCCGCACGGGTCTCTCCCGGTCCACCGTCTCGGAGATCGTGGAGGGGCTCCTCAAGACCCGGCTCATCGCCGAGGGCGGCGACGGCCCCTCGGAAGGCGGACGCCGCCCGGTCGTGCTCCAGTTCCAGGACGACGCCTACGGCATCCTGGGCATCGACGTGGGCGCGGCTCACGTGGCCGCGGCGCTCGTCGACCTGCGGGGGCAGGTCCTCGCCTGGGAGTATGTGGCCCATCCGGTCCGGTCGGATCCCAAGGGGACGCTCAGGCTCATGACCGAGCTCTCCGAGACCTGCCTCAAGAAGTGGAAGCTCGGGAAGGACCGGCTCGCCGGCATCGGCGTGGCGGTTCCCAGCCCGGTCGATCCCAAGGAGCCGGACCGCGTCTCCGAGGTGGTCATGCCCGAGTGGCAGGGGACCCTCGTCGGCGAGTCCCTCCGCGCCCGCTTCCACGTCCCCGTCTTCGTCGACAACGACGCCAACCTGGGCGCCCTGGCCGAGCGCTGGTGGGGAGCGGGGCGCGACGTCGACGACTTCGCCTACGTGAAGGTGGCCACCGGCGTCGGCGCTGGGCTCATCGTCCGCAAGGAGATCTACCGGGGCGCGAACGGGGTGGCGGGCGAGATCGGCCACCTCGCCATCGACCCCAAGGGCGAGCTCTGCGTCTGCGGCCTGCGGGGCTGCCTGGCCACGCGCGTTGGCTCCCGGGCGCTCATCGCCAGGGCGGCGGCGCTCCAGGACGAGTACCCGGATAGCCCGCTCTCCGGAAAGGAACTCACCATCACCGCCATCGAGGACGCCGCGCTCTCGGGTGATCCCCTGGCGCTCCGCGTGGTGGAGGAGGCCGCCGAGTACCTGGGCATCGCCGTGGCCGGCATGCTGAACCTCCTCAACCCGGGGAGGGTGATCATCGGCGGCGGCCTGGCCCGCCTCGGGGAGCTCCTGCTCTCCAGGCTCCGCCGCTCCATGTCCAGCCGGACCCTCGTCAGCTCCATCGCCCCCACCGAGATCGTGACCAGCGAGCTGGGCCCGCGCACCGTCGCGCTCGGGGCCGCCACGCTCGTCCTGCAGAACGCACTCGCCGACCTGCGCCACTTCCGGACCGCAGCGGCAGGAAGCTGAGAGAAACCATGCGCCGAGATCCCCGTCCCCGCTCGAACCCCGTCTCGATGCTCGCCGCGGGGCTGGCCCTGATCCTCGTCGCGGCCGGCTGCAACAACCAGCCGCCCCAGTGGAACCTGGTCTGGTCCGACGATTTCAACGGCGCCGCCGGGTCGCCTCCCGACCCTGCCTTCTGGGAGTACGAAACCGGCGGGAGCGGCTGGGGCAACGACGAGCTGCAGTTCTACACGGCCCGCCCCGAGAACGTGGCGCTCGACGGCCAGGGGAACCTGGTCATCATCGCCCGCAAGGAGTCCTACCAGGGTCGCGCCTACACCTCGGCGCGAATCAACACCCGGGGCAAGTTCGAGCAGGGGCTCGGCCGGTGGGAGGCGCGCATCCGGCTGCCGCAGGGGCAGGGCATCTGGCCCGCCTTCTGGCTGCTCGGGGCCTCCTATCCCCAGGTCGGCTGGCCGGCCTGCGGCGAGATCGACATCATGGAGGAGCGCGGGCAGGATTCCAGCACCGTGAACGGCACCCTCCACGGCACCGGCTTCTCCGGCGGCAGCGCGCTCACGGCGCAGTACACCTGCCAGGTGCCCCGCACCTGCGCCTCGCCGCCCTGCACGCCGCTCTGCCCCTTCAGCGCCGACTTCCACGTCTTCGCCGTCGAGGTGGAGGCGAACCGGATCCGGTTCGAGGTGGACGGCGCGGTGTACCACGAGGTGCGCCAGGAGTTCAGGCCCCTCACCTCGTCCTGGCCCTTCGACAAGCCGTTCTTCGCCATCCTGAACGTCGCCGTGGGCGGAGGCTACGTCGGAGCGCCCAACGTCGACACGGTCTTCCCGCAGACGATGCTCGTCGACTACGTCCGCTACTACCAGCTCTCCAAGTGAACCGCGCCCCGGCGGTCTCCCTCCTCCTCGCCTCCCTGGCCCTGGCCGGGTGCGCGCAGGAGCGGAAGGCGCCGCCGCGCGGCACGCTGGTGGTCTCCCAGCAGCAGGAGGCCTCCTGGATCCGGAACTTCAATCCGCTCACGCCGGGAGGCGCGCAGCGCTGGCCGACCAAGGCCGGCGTCTACGAGCCCATGCTGGTGTTCAACACCGTGAAGGGGGAGTACGTCCCCTGGCTGGCGGTGAGCCACGCCTGGCAGCCCGGCCACCGCGTGCTGCGGGTGAAGACACGGGAGGGGGTCCGGTGGTCCGACGGCGCCCCCTTCGGCGCGCGGGACGTGGCCTTCACCTTCCAGCTGCTGCAGAAGTTCCCGGCCCTCGACGGGGGCGGCGTCTGGGGCTTCCTCCAGGACGTCCGCGTCGTCGACGGAAACACCGTCGACTTCGAGTTCAAGAAGGTGTTCGTCCCCGGCCTCGACAACCTGGCCCCGGTCCCCATCGTCCCCGAGCACGTCTGGAGCCGCGTCGAGAATCCCGTCACCTTCCCCAACGAGAACCCGGTGGGGACTGGCCCGTTCACCGAGGTCCGCGTCTTCCAGAACCAGGTCTACGAGCTGGGGCGCAACCCCCACTACTGGCAGCCGGGAAAGCCGGAGGTGGACGCGCTGAGGTGCCCGGCCTACCCGGGCAACGAGCGCTCCAACCTGGCGCTGGTGTTCGACGAGGTGGACTGGGCGGGCAGCTTCGTCCCGGCCATCGACCGGGTCTTCGTGAAGCGGGACCCCGAGCACCACCGGTACTGGTTCCCGCTCGTGGGCGGGACCATCTTCCTCTACGCCAACGCCCGGCGCCCGCCCTTCGACGACGTGCGCGTGCGCAAGGCCATCAGCATGGCCATCGACCGGAAGCTGGTGGTCGACGTCGCCCTCTACGGCTACTCCCGCCCCGCCGACGCCACCGGGCTCTGCGACGCCTACGCGCGCTGGAAGAATCCGGAGATCGCCGCCAGCGGGACCTGGACCCGGCACGACGTGGCCGCCGCCAACGCGCTGCTCGACGAGGCCGGCTTCAAGCGGGGCCCGGACGGGATCCGGCGAATGCCCGACGGCCGCCCCTGGAAGTACGAGATCCTCACCGTGGCCGGCTACTCCGACTGGGTCCGGGCCGCGCAGGTCATCGCCCGCGGCCTCAAGGCCATCGGGATCGACGCGACCGTCAAGAACTCCGACTTCAGCGCCTGGTTCCAGAAGCTCGGGGAGGGGCGGTTCGACCTCTCGCTGGGGTGGTCGGTGGACGGCCCGACGCCCTACGTCTTCTACCGGGGGCTCATGACGACCACCACGGTGAAGCCCGAGGGGGTCCCGGCCGACCGGAACTGGCACCGCTACGGAAGTCCCCGGGGCGACGCGCTCGTCGCCGCGTTCGAGGGGGCCTCCGA
>JBAXVO010000333.1:0-3496 GCA_037129355.1 Deltaproteobacteria bacterium
CTACGCCGGTCTCGACGTGAAGGGGAAGATCGTCCTCGTGGCCCAGGACTTCCCGAGGGAACCCGACCCGAAGTCGCCGTTCCGCGACCCCAGGAACCACCGCTACGGAGAGTGGCGCTACAAGGTCACCAACGCACGGGACCACGGCGCGGCCGCGCTGCTCGCCATCCGCGACGACTGGAACCACCCCGGCAAGGACGAGATCCCGGCATGGAAGGGTTCTCCCAGCTCCCGCGCCGGGCTAGTGGCCGCCCGGGTCACCCTCGCGGCGCTCTCGGGCGCCGGCGTGGACGTGGCGGCGCTGGCCATCCCCATCGCCACCGACCTGAAGCCGCGCTCGAAGGTGCTCCCGATCAAGGCCTCGTTGAACGTGGCGGTGGCCCACGACCGGGCCCGTACCGCCAACCTGGTGGGCCGGATCGCCGGCTCCGACCCGGCCGTGGCCGACGAGTGCGTCATCGTCGGCGCCCACTACGACCACCTCGGGCTGGGCGGCGAGAGCTCGGCCTCCCCCGACCAGATCGGGCAGCCGCACGTGGGCGCCGATGACAACGCCTCCGGGACGGCGGCCCTCCTCGCGGTGGCCCGCGCCTTCGCGTCGCAGGCCCCGACGCGCCGTCCCCTGATCTTCGCCGCCTTCTCGGGGGAGGAACTCGGGGTGCTGGGCTCGGCCTACTTCGTGAAGAACCCGCCGGCCGGCTGCCCGGTGGCGAAGATGCAGATCATGGTGAATCTCGACATGGTGGGGCGGCCGCAGCAGGGGAAGCTCTACGTGCACGGGGTGGACACCGCCAAGGGGCTGCGCGAGCTGGTGCTGAAGCTGGCCGCGGAGCCCCCGCCCATCGCGCTCAAGGTCGAGATGGGCGGGGAGGGTTTCGGCTCCTCCGACAACGCCAGCTTCTACGCGAGGGAGGTCCCGGTCCTCTTCCTCTTCAACGGCGCCCACACCGACTACCACCGCGTGACCGACACCCCGGACAAGATCGACGCCGCGGGGCTCGCCGAGGCGGCACGGCTCGGGTGGCGGGCGGCCCGCGCCGCGGCCGACCTGCCGGCGCGCCTCGCGGTGGTGAAGGTGGCCCAGTCCCAGCCCCCGGCGGGCGGCGGAGGACGGGGGAGCCGGCCGTCGCTCGGCACCATCCCCGACTTCGCCGAGCGGAAGGACCCCGGCGTGCTCCTCACCGGCACCGTGCCGGGGAGCCCGGCCGAGAAGGCGGGCATCAAGGGCGGCGACGTCCTGCTCCGGCTGGGGGCGAAGAAGATCCTGAACCTCCAGGACATGCAGTACGCGTTGACCGATCACCGTCCGGGCGACGTGGTGGAGGTGGAGTACCTCCGCGACGGAAAGTCCACGGTGGTCTCGGTCACGCTCGCCGAGCGCAAGTAGCCCGAAAGGAAAGACGTGAAGCGCCTCCTGCCCTGGCTCGTCGCCATCGCCCTGACGCTCGCCTGCTTCGCCTTCCAGAACCGGACCGGCCCGACCTACCCGCTCGAGGGGACGTTCCGGACGGCGCGGGGCGAGGTGGCCTTCAAGTTCCTGCGCAGCGAGGAGATCGGCAACGGGCTCCAGATCATGCTGCGCGATCCGGTGCCCGCCGGTGTATCGGCCACCGTCCGCTACCGCCGGTACAAGTCGAACGACGGCTGGAGCGAGACGCCCATGGCGCCCGGGACCTTCCGCTTCTCCCGGCGGGGCGCGGCCGAGGAGGTGCGTGGCGTGGGCGCGACGCTGCCCTCCCTGCCGGAGCGGGCCGGGAAGTACGAGTACGTGGTCCTCGTCGACGACGGGAGCGGGCCGAGGTCGGTCACCGGCGAGCGGCCGGTCTACGCGCGCTACAAGGCGCCCGTCCCCCGCGCCGTCCTGCTCGTGCACATCTTCCTGGTCTTCCTCTCCATGACGCTCGCCCTGCGGACCGGGCTCCAGGCCTTCGCCGGGGGGGAGGTCCGGGGGCTCTTGCTCGCCACCATCGTCTCGCTCCTCCTCGGAGCGTTCGTGCTCGGTCCCATCGTCCAGAAGTACGCCTTCGGCGTGTGGTGGTCGGGCGTGCCCTTCGGCTACGACTGGACCGACAACAAGGTGCTCGTGGAACTCGCCGCCTGGCTCGGCGCGGCGGCCGTGGCGTTCGGCTCCCGGAATCCGCGGATCGCGCGGGGCGCGGTGATCGCGGCCACCGCCGTGACGCTGGCGGTCTACTTCATCCCGCACAGCATCTTCGGCTCCGAGTACGACTACACGCGCGGCTCGGGGCACGGCACGGCGGGCTGATCGGGCTCCGGAAATGAAAAGGCCTCCGGATCGCTCCGGAGGCCTCCCCCCTTCCCACGGATCTCTCCGGGATGCTTACGGCAGGAACGGGAAGAACGGGTCGTCGAAGTAGGACACCGGCCAGGCCGTGAAGTCGTTCGACGCGTCGGCGAGCACCGGCACCGGGCCATAGGCCGGATCGCACGCGGGGGACGTGCCCGTGGAGGCGTTCACCATCATCCCGAGGCCAGGGACGAGCGCGCCGGTGGCGTCCTCCGCCTTCATCATCCAGAAGAACTCGTGGTCGGGAACCGCCTGCTCGCCGGAGGCGGAGTGGCAGACGGTGCCGACGATGCTGGCGACCGGGGCGACCAGCTGGCCGCCCGTGATCTTGCCGTCGGTGCGGCCGTGGAAGGAGCCGTCGGCAGCGCGATACCAGCGGGAGACGAGCTGGGTGTTCGCCGGGGTGAGGGTGGGGTTGGTGGCGGCCGGGGCCATCCCGCAGAGGAAGACCATCTCGTCCTGGATCTTCAGGCTGCCGCCCTTGCCGGGCTCGCGGTGGTACAGGTAGGCGCCGTCGCGGGGCACGGTGAGGCCGACCGGGATCCCGCCGTCGGCGGCGAAGTGGGCCGGGTCGAGGTCCCAGGTGATGTCGGTGCCGCGCACGGCGATGGTGCGCGCGGCGGCCGCGACGTCGAAGCGGACCTCGAGGGTGCCCGTGGCGGCCTTCTCGTTCGGGAAGGCGGCGTGGAGCTTCGCGAAGTCGATGGCCATCGTGCCCTTGCCCTCATGGGCGCCGGTGTAGCCGTTGCGGTCGATCTCACCCGAGAGGACGACGGGAAGGGGAGTGGTCCCGGTGGGGCCGGCGGCGAGGTCCCAGGAGTAGACGCTGGGGCCGACGAGACGGATGGTGAAGGCGACCGCGACGCCACCCTCGGTCCGGGTCCAGGTCTTGGAGGTCTCGGTGCTGCTGACGGGGTTGGTGGCGATCACCCGCTCCACCAGGCGCAGCGCCTTGTAGACGTGCCGGTTGAGCCGCTCGACCACCTCGCGCTCCCGCTCGAACAGCCTGGGGTGGCACACGCCGCCGCCCGGGCCCATCCCCTGGACGGAGGCGCCATCCGCCACGATCGCGGCGGGTGCCGCGACGATGGCGGCCGGCGGGGTCGCGTCGGCGGTGGTCTGGTCGATGGAGAGCTTCGAGAAGGCGGGGACGGCGGCGTCGAGCGCCGCGCTGCCCGTGCCGGTGGA
>JBAXVO010000334.1:0-3459 GCA_037129355.1 Deltaproteobacteria bacterium
CTTGAGATCGGCGATCCCGGCCAGGGCGCAGTCGAGCATCTGGTCGAGCTGGTTGCGGCCGAAGGCCTTCCCCTCGGCGGTGCCCTGCACCTCGACCAGGTCGAGGTCGCCGGTGGCGACCACGTTCATGTCCACCTCGGCGGTGGAGTCCTCCTCGTACTCGAGGTCGAGCCGGACCTCGCCGTCCACCACCCCGACGCTCACCGCCGCCACGTGCCGGACGATGGGGGCGCCCTTCACCACGCCGGCCTTGCGGAGCTTGTTCACCGCGAGCGACAGGGCGACGAAGCCCCCGGTGATGGCCGCGGTGCGGGTGCCGCCGTCGGCCTGGATGACGTCGCAGTCGATGGTGAGGGTGCGGGGGCCGAGCGCCGAGAGGTCGATGGCGGCCCGCAGGGCGCGGCCGATGAGCCGCTGGATCTCGAGGGTGCGCCCGCCCTGCTTGCCGCGGGCCGCCTCGCGGGCCATGCGCTCGTTGGTGGAGCGGGGCAGCATGCCGTACTCGGCGGTGACCCAGCCGGCGCCGGTGCCCATGACGTGGGGCGGGACGCGGTTCTCCAGGCTGGCGGTGCAGAGGACGTGGGTGTCGCCGAAGCGCGTGAGGCAGGAGCCCTCGGCGTGCTTCGAGACGTTCACTTCGAGAGAGATGGGCCGGAGCTGGCCGGCCTGCCTGCCGTTTGCGCGCATATGGGGCGCGCATCATAACCGCGGGGTGGGGCGGGGGCTACCGCGCCGCGGCCGTGGTGGAGGCCTTCCGCCAGGCCGCGATCCCGGAGGCCACGGCCCCGGCGATGGCCTCCTGCCGGGCCGGCCGGGCGAGCTCCTTGCCCTCGACCGGGTGGGAGACGAACCCCAGCTCGAGCAGCACCGCCGCCATGCGCGCGCCGGCCAGCACGTGGAAGGGGGCCTGCTTCACGCCCCGGTCGGGCGAGCCGGTCCCCCGGACCAGCGCGCCGTGGACGGCGTGGGCGAGGCGCGAGCTCTCCGCCAGGTTGGCCTGGTCCTCCAGGTCCTCGAGGATGCCGCCGACCGTGTCGGTGGGGCCGGTGCGGAGCCGGTCGGCGTTCTCCCGCGCGGCCACGGCGCTCGCCGCGGCGTCGGTGGCGTCGGCCGAGAGGAAGTAGGTCTCGATCCCGCGGGCCTTCGAGCCGGGTCCGCCGGGCATGGAGTTCAGGTGCAGGGAGACGAAGAGGTCGGCCTCCTCCGCGTTGGCGATGGCGGCGCGGCGCGGGAGGTCGACCGTCTCGTCGCGGGTGCGGGTGAGGACGACGCGGGCCCCCTGCTTCTCCAGCTTCTTCTTGAGGAGCCGGGCGATCTGCAGCGTGAGGTCCTTCTCGTGGCGCCCTTCCACCGAGAGCGCGCCCTCCTTCTCGCCACCGTGGCCGGGGTCGACGACGACCACGAAGGCGGGGGGCGCCGGCGGCGCGGCGAGGAGCAGGGCGGCGGCGAGGGCGAGGGCGGCGATCACGGCGACCCCGTCATGGCGTTCCCGCCACCTCGAGGGCCGCGCCCGACGGTGCGTCGCGGACCTCGCCGATGTGGGCGGCCTCCACCCCCCGGTCGGCGAGGAGGCGCATCACGTTCACGAACCGGTCCGGGTGGACCGCGGCGAGGAGTCCGCCGTTGGTCTGGGCGTCGGCGAGCAGGATGCGGAAGGGCAGCGGCATCGACGCGTCGAAGCGGACGTGGGGCGCCACCCAGGCCAGGTTGGCCTTGCTCCCGCCCGGGACGACGTCCTTCTCGGCGAGCGCGAGCGCGTCGGGCTGGACAGGGATGGCCGAGGCCTCGAGCCGCAGCACCACCTTCGAGCCCTCCGCCATCTCCCAGGCGTGGCCGAGCAGGCCGAAGCCGGTGACGTCGGTGAGGGCCGAGACGGCCCCGCTGGCGGCGAGCACCTCGCCGGCGGACCGGTTGAGCTCGGACATCACCGCGGTGACGCCGGCGATCTGCGCCGGGGTGGCGGTGCCGCGCTTGATGGCGGTGGTGAGGATGCCCGAGCCGATGGGCTTGGTGAGGAGGAGCTGGTCGCCGGGGCGGGCGCCGACGTTGCGGAGGATGCGGTCGGGGTGGACGAGCCCGGTGACGGCCATCCCGTACTTGGGCTCGGGGTCGTCGATGCTGTGGCCGCCCAGGATGGGGGCGCCGGCGGCGGCGGCGGTCTCCGCGCCTCCGCGGAGGATCTCGGCGAGGATCTCCATGGGGAGCGTGTTCACCGGGAAGGCGACCAGGTTGAGCGCGAAGATGGGCCGGCCGCCCATGGCCCAGACGTCGGAGAAGGCGTTCGCCGCGGCGATCCGGCCGAACCAGTAGGGGTCGTCCACCACCGGGGTGAAGAAGTCGACCGTCTCGACGATGGCCTCGGTGGGGGACAGTCGATACACCGCGGCGTCGTCGCGCGTCTCGTGACCCACGAGGGCGCGCGCATCTTCCACCTTCGGTAGATGGCGCAGGACCTGCGCCAGGTCCGCCGGGCGGATCTTGCAGGCTCAACCGGCGCCGTGCGACAGCGCGGTGAGCCGCGGGGGGCTCTCGCTCATCCTCTCCTGCCGTGTGACGTGGTGCTGCGTGGAACGACGTGGAGCTACGGGGGCGGCGCGGCCGGCGGCGCGCCCGTCGGGTCGATGCCGGCGAACTTGAGGTAGAGCTCGGCGCTGTGGTTGCCGGGGGAGACGCGCAGGACCTCGTTCCACTGGTCGGCGGCCTCCGACTTGCGGCCGGCGGCGTAGAGCGAGAGTCCGAGGTTGAGCCGCCCGGGGATGAAGACGGGGTTCTGCCGGACGACCTCCTCGTATTCGACGATGGCCTCGTCGCGCCGTCCGGAGTCGCGGAGCGCGGCGGCCAGTCGGGCGCGGATGTCGACGAAGTTGGGGCAGAGGGCGAGGGCGCGCCGGAGCTCGGCGATGGCCTCGGAGTAGAGCCCCGAGGAGAGGTAGACGTCGCCGATGTCGGCGTACATGTTGGCGAGCTTGCCGCGGACGAAGTGGTCGAGCTGCCCGGGGGCGGCGCCGGCGGTGCTGAGCGCCTGCTGGTAGGCCTCCTGGGCCTCCTTGTACCGGCCGGTGTCGTTGTAGGTGATGGCCAGGTTGAGGGCGGCGTCGGTGTAGGCGGGGTTGAGCCGGAGCGCCGCCTCGAAGGCCCGCTGGGCCTTCTGGTAGTGCCCCTGGTCGTGGAAGCAGACGCCCAGCATGTTGTAGACGTCGGCGAAGGTCGGGTTCCCCTCGACGACCTGGGTCAGGTACTGCTCGGCGCGCGCGAACTCGCGCCGGACGTAGTGGAAGCGGCCTAGTGCCAGCTTTTCCTTGAGAATCTCGTCCATGTTCTTGCCCCTCCCGATCGGCCCCGTCGCCCGCGGGGAGTCTACCATCCGGCCGGTGCCGGACGTCAGAGGCCGGACGTGAAGACCCAGCGCTCGCCCCGGCGCTCCAGCCGGTAGCGGGCCCGCTGGGCCCCCTCCCCTCG
>JBAXVO010000335.1:0-3459 GCA_037129355.1 Deltaproteobacteria bacterium
AGCGTGATGGTCCCCGCCCCGTCGAGGGTGAGGTAGCCAACGGGCGCGAAGTCGTACAGGTCCACGTAGCGGCTGTGGCCTGCCTCCACCGCAGCCTGGGTCCGCCGCAACTCCTCGTTCTGCCTCTCCAGCTCGATCTGGTGGACCTGGAGTTCGTGCAGGAGGGCGGCGGCCGACCGGTTCGGGTCGTTTCGGGGAGGAGCGCGGTCGTCGGAGATGGGCTTCTTCGCCAGATTGGACCCCGAGCGGCTGTTGGTGCTCCTGGATTTTGATGCTCTCAGCTAACGGGCCTACGAGCACGGTCAAGTCGTGAAGCGCCCCAACTGAGGGTGGCCGAGGAAGGCTCCAGGTGAGGCTCCTCGGATCACCCCGCCCCTTGCATGCAGCCGATCGACGGGCTACATACTGAACCATATGGTTCAGTATGTGCGCACCCCCCTCGATACCTCGTTCGCCGCGATCTCGGACTCCACCCGACGCGGCGTGCTCCTGCAGCTCGGACGCGCGGACGCCTCGATCACGGACCTCGCCGAGAACTTCCACATGACGCTGACGGGCATGAGGAAGCATGTCGGCGTCCTGGAACAGGCCGGGCTGGTGACCACGGAGAAGATCGGTCGCGTGCGGACCTGCAAGCTCGGGCCCCGGAGACTGGAGCACGAGACGGCGTGGATCGAGAGTTACCGCCAGCTCTGGGCCGAACGCTTCGACGCGCTGGACGAGGTCATCCAGGAACTGAAACTGAAGCGGAAGGAGAGGACCCAATGAAGAACCCGACCACGGTGGAACGGAAGTCCGGGCGTGAGCTCGTCGTCTCGCGCACGATCGATGGCCCGGCGCGCCTCGTGTTCGAGGCCTGGACCAGGCCCGAGCTGTTCAGGAAGTGGTGGGTACCGAAGTCGGCTCCCGTATCCCTCCTCTCCTGCGAGATGGACGTTCGCGTCGGGGGGAAGTACCGCCTCGTGTTCAGCTTTGGCGCCCAGACCATGGAGTTCTTCGGCAAGTACCTGGAGGTGACGCCGTGCTCGCGCCTCGCCTGGACCAACGACGAGGGCGGCGAGGACGCAGCGGCCATCACCACGGTGACCTTCGAGGAACGGGGCGGCAAGACGCTGCTGACCATGCATGACCTCCATCCCTCGAAGGAGGCTCTCGACGCCGCCATCGCCTCCGGGTCGACCGACGGAACGTCCGAGTCGTGGGATCAGCTCGACGAGCTCGTCGTCACCCTGCCGAGGCACGGATGAACCGAGGCTGAACGATGTCCCACGATGTCGTGGTGGGAATGGAACCTCACGCCTCGCGAGGTGCGGCCGGCAACTCCATCCGGAAGGTGGAGCCCTTGCCGACCTCGCTCGCCACCGTGAGGGTCCCGCCGTGAGACGTCACGATGGCGTGGCAGATGGAGAGCCCGAGACCCGTGCCACGCCCTTCGCCGACCGGGCGAGTCGTGAAGAATGGATCGAAGATGCGACCCATGATGTCGGGAGCGATCCCCATGCCCTGATCGATCACTTCCAGCGTCGCCTGGCCGGACTCCCCGGCCCCGACACGGACGACGATCTCGGCGCGCTTCCCCTGTGGCATGGCCCTCACGGCGTTCGTGATGAGATTCACCACCACCTGTGTGATCTGGCCCGCGGCGGCGACCACCTCGGGGGCACCATGGTCCTCCACGGAGATGGTGGCGTTCCTGATGATCGATGTCGGCAGGATGCTCATCGCTTCCTCGACGACGCTCCGAAGGTGGCCCCTGGCGCCTCGAGGGTCTGGCCGGGCGAGCGCGGCCATGTCCCTGACGATGGCGGCGATGCGCTGGCCACCCTGTCGGGCGTCCTCCAGTGCCTCGATGGCCTCGTCCAGTTGCCGGATCCTGCGGTCAGCATCTCCTGAGCCGTCTTCTCGGGCCTGATTCCTGAGCTCCCGGGCAATCTCCAGGGCGACGTCCTGCCCCGAGATCCCGGCAGTGAGTGGGTTGTTGATCTCGTGCGCCAGGCCGGCCACGAGGGTCCCCATCGCCGCGAGCCGCGTCGCTTGCTGGAGCTTCTTCTCCAGCTCCAGTTGCCTGGTGACGTCCACCATCGCGCCGACGAACCCGGTCGGTCGCCCTGCATGGTCCTTGACCGGTGCCGCGTACAGCTGCGCAGTGACCAGGGGTGCGCCCGGCTTCAGGAAGCGGTACCCGCCCGTGAACACCGTGCCTGCGGATACGGCCGAGCCCCACTCCCGCGCGAGTCGTTCTCGGTCCTCGGGATGGATGGCGTTCTGCCATCCCGTCCCGCGAACCTCGTCTGGCGACGACCCGACGATCCTCGCGCCAGCAGGGTTCATGTAGGTGTTCCGCCCGTCCAGATCCGCCTCGAAGATCCCGACGGGCGCAGTTTCCGAAAGGGCCCGGAAGCGGGCCTCGCTCGCCCGGAGCGCCGTCTCGGCAAGCTGGCGGTCGGTCGTGTCGATGGACACACCCACCACTCCCGATACCGATCCGCTGCCGTCCCGGACCGGGGTGTAATGATTGCTCCAGAGCCTCCCCCCGACCGACACGCTCGTCGAGAACTCCTCCCCGGCCAGGCAACGCTCGATGTTCGCGTTCGTCTCCGGGGCGTCCCGGTAGACCTCGTACACGGACTGTCCCACGATCTGGTTCGGCTCCAGCCCCAGCCCGGCCAGGGCCCGGACCACCGAGAGGAGCACCTTGCCGGCCCTGTCCACCTCCCACAGGATGAGGGGAGCGGCCCCGACGACCGAGCGAAGGCGCAGCTCCGTCTCGAGGAGCACCGTCTCCGCTTCCTTTCGGCGCGTGATGTCCAGGAAGGTCACCACGACCTGGCGCAGGCGGTTCGCCTCGTCGAACTCCGGATAGGCGGTCGTCAGCAACCACGCTCGTTTCCCGGTC
This sequence comes from Deltaproteobacteria bacterium, assembly GCA_037129355.1. Taxonomy (GTDB): domain Bacteria; phylum Myxococcota; class Myxococcia; order Myxococcales; family Anaeromyxobacteraceae; genus CAIOAK01. The sequence continues at coordinate 2,897 of JBAXVO010000335.1, forward strand.
CCGGGATTGTCGACGCCGATCACCTCGTTCACCACTGGCCTGTTCGTGGCAACCACCCGGGCGACGGGGTGCTCCTGGGGCGGAATCCTCGTCCCGTCCTCGTGCAAGAATCGCCAGTCCACCTCCACGCCTGCCTTGGGGCGCATCTGGTCGGCCGTGAGGCCCAGCAGGAAGGCGGCCTTGGCGTTGTTCAGAATGACGCCCGTGTCCGGCGCGTGGACGATGACCCCCGCGTTGAGGTTGTCGATGAGGGTCCGGTACTGCGTCTCGCTCTCCTGGAGTGCCTCCTCCGCCTGCTTGCGGTTGGTGATGTCGGTGAACGCGACGATCAGGTCCTCGTCCAGGAAGGTCGCCCCGAGCAGGACGAACCGCACCGTGCCGTCCTTGCAGGTCACCTGGGCCTCGAAGGGAGCAAAGTCCTCGCCCTCGGCGCGTACCCTTCGTACCTGACGGCCCCAGGCCTCCATCACCGAACGGCGGTAGTCATCGTCGGGATAGGCTCGAAGAAACCACTCCCGGGCCGTGGGGATGTCCTCCAGTCGGTAGCCGAACATCCGGACGAA
>JBAXVO010000336.1:0-3457 GCA_037129355.1 Deltaproteobacteria bacterium
CCCACCGTGCCGCAGTAGACGAGCGGCTTGCCCAGGAAGCGCTCGTCGAAGATTTCCCAGCCGCGTCCGTAGGGGATGCCCGACTGGTTCCCACCGTCGATGACGCCGGAGTGGACGCCGTCGCGGATCCGGCGCGGGTGGAGCAGCCCCGGAGGCAGTTCCCCGCTCCAGTCCGGGGGGCCGAAGCAGTAGCCCCAGGTGTTGGCGAGCAGGTCGGCGCCCATCCCGGTGCCGAAGGGATCCCGGTTCACGCCCACGATGCCGGTGATGGCGCCGCCGTAGGGATCGAGGGCCGACGGGCTGTTGTGGGTCTCGACCTTGTAGACGAGGTGGTGGCGCGGCGTGGCCTCGATGACGCCGGCGTTGTCGTGAAAGACGCTGACGAGCCAGCTCTTGCCCTCGCGCGCCTTCACGGCCGCGTCGACCGCCTCGGTGGTGCCCCGGATGAACTGCTTGAAGATCGACCGGATCTCCTCCGGCGCCTTCCCCTCCTCCCGGTAGGTGAGGGTGGCGTTCATGATCTTGTGCTTGCAGTGCTCGGACCAGGTCTGCGCCAGGCACTCCAGCTCGACGTCGGTGGGCGAGGCGCCGAGCCCGGCGGCCCGGCGCACCGGATCCGCCCCCGCCTTCCGGTAGAAGTCGCGCAGCGTGCGCATCTCCTCGAGCGAGAGGGCGAGCAGGCGGTCGCGGGAGAGCGCGACCAGCCCGCCGTCGGGGAGCTCGAGGCTCACCGTCTCCACCGGGCGCGAGCCGTGCTCGGTGATGCGGGGAACCGACAGGTCGGGCGGCGACCCCTTCCACTGCGCGTACGACTGCACGCCGATCCGCTCGATCACCTCGTTGGCGAGGAGCGCCCGGGCGATCCGCCCGGCCTCGGCCTCGGAGACGCCGTCGAGCAGGTAGAGGCGGGAGGTGGAGACGTGGGCCCCCTCCCCGAGCGGTCGTCCCAGGAGGTCCTCGATGGCCACCCGGGCGCTCTTCGCGACCGGGTCGGTGACGCCGGCCTTGTATCCGACCGACACGGCCACGTCGAAGGGGCCGTCGTCGAGCCGTCCCACCGCCCCCTGCCGGACGACCGGCCCGGCGAACTCCCGGGCCACGGCCTCCGCCTCGGCTGCCGAGAGGTCGGCCTCCACCAGGAAGACGTCGCGCGTGCGCACGCCGCTGGGGCTGAGGCCGAGGTGCTCGCGCACCCGGCGGGCCACCGAGGTGCCCAGGCTGTCTGTGAATCCGGGTCGGGTTCCGACCTCGATGCGGGTGACGGAAGGCAAGGCCTCTCCGGGGTTCGAAAGGGGCCGGAAGTCTACCCCGAAGACGCTGGCCAGGCATGCCCGAATCGGCTAAACGGCGAGGTTCGGTTTCCACACCCCACCGGCCCCCGGGAGTTCCATGACCCTCGTCGCCCTCGCCACCGCGCTCGCGCTCGCCGCCCCCCCGCAAACTCCCGCCAAGGCGGCTGCCGCCGGGGCCCGGCCCGCCAAGGGCCCCGCCGTCGCGGCCGTCTCCCTCGACACGCCGAAGATCGCGTTCCAGCGCTTCGTCCTTCCGAACGGCCTCGTCCTCATCGTCCACGAGGACCCCAAGGCGCCGATCGTGGCCGTGAACGTCTGGTACCACGTGGGGTCGAAGAACGAGCGTCCGGGCAAGACCGGCTTCGCCCACCTGTTCGAGCACCTCATGTTCAACGGGAGCGAGCACTTCAACGACGACTGGTTCAAGGTGCTCGAGCGCATCGGCGGGACCGACCTGAACGGCACCACCAACCGCGACCGGACCAACTACTTCCAGAACGTCCCCACCCCGGCCCTCGACACCGTGCTGTGGATGGAGTCGGACCGGATGGGGCACCTGCTCGGCGCGGTCAGCCAGGCCCGGCTCGACGAGCAGCGGGGCGTGGTGAAGAACGAGAAGCGGCAGGGGGAGAACCAGCCCTACGGCCGGGCCTACGAGGCCATCTCGGCCGGGTCGTTCCCGACCGGGCACCCCTACTCCTGGACCGTCATCGGGTCGATGCAGGACCTCGACGCCGCCACCCTCGACGACGTGAAGACCTGGTTCAAGGACTGGTACGGCGCGGCCAACGCGGTGATCGTGGTGGCGGGCGACGTGAAGGCCGAGGACGTGAAGGCGCGGGTCCAGAAGTACTTCGGCGACATCCCCGCCGGCCCGCCGCTCACCCGGCAGGAGGCCTGGATCGCGAAGCGGACCGGCGAGCACCGGCAGGCCATGGCCGACCGGGTGGCTCAGGCCCGGCTCTACCTGGCCTGGAACACCCCGCAGTGGGACAGCGCCGAGTCGGACGACCTCGAGCTCGCGGCCCGCATCCTCGCCTCGGGCAAGTCGAGCCGGCTCTACAAGCGGCTGGTCTACGACGGCCAGATCGCCACCGACGCTTCGGCGATGCAGGCGGCCTCCGAGATCGCCGGCCAGTTCATGATCACCGCCACCGCCCGCCCGGGAGGCGAGCTGGCCCCGGTGGAGAAGGCCGCCCGGGAGGAGCTGGCCCGCTTCCTGGAGCAGGGCCCCACCCAGGCCGAGCTCGACCGCGCCCGGACCGAGCTGCTCGCCAACTTCACCCGCGGCGTCGAGCGCATCGGCGGCTTCGGCGGGAAGTCGGACGTCCTCGCCCAGGGCGAGGTCTTCGGCGGCCGGCCCGACTTCTACGAGGAGCGGCTGGCGCGGCTCCGTTCCGCGACGCCGGCCCGGGTGCAGGCCACGGCGCGGCGCTGGCTCTCCGACGGCGTCTTCGTCCTCGAGGTCACGCCCTGGAAGGACGGGAAGGTCTCGGGCAAGGACGTGGACCGGTCGAAGATGCCCGACCCCGGCACGCCCCCCGCTCCCCGCTTCCCCGAGGTGGAGAAGGCGGTCCTGGCCAACGGACTTCGGATCTTGGTCATCCCCCGCCGCTCGGTCCCTGTGGTGAACCTCCAGCTCATCCTCGACGCCGGGTACGCCTCCGATCCGAAGGGCAAGGCGGGCGTGGCGCGGCTCGCCGGGACGCTGCTCACCGACGGCACCACCACCCGGAACGCCCTGCAGATCTCGGACGAGCTCCGCGACCTGGGCGCCACCCTCTTCGCCGCCTCGTCGCTCGACTCGACCTACGTGTCGATGTCGGCCCTCCGCGCAAACCTCGACGCCTCGCTCTCGCTCTTCGCCGACGTCGCGCTCCACCCCGCCTTCCCGGAGGCCGAGCTCGATCGGCAGCGGAAGCTCCTGCTCGCCTCGATCGACCGGGAGAGCAACGATCCGTCGGCCATGGCCGCCCGCGTCCTGCCCCGGCTCGTCTACGGGGACGGCCACCCCTACGCCAATCCGTCCAGCGGTTCGGGGACCAAGGCCTCGGTGGGCGCCATCACCCGCGCCGACGTCGAGGGCTGGTACCGCTCCCGCTTCCAGCCAACCCAACATGAAAATCCAGTTTCAGATTAGCCGACAGAATTTGCAAATTTCCTGT
>JBAXVO010000337.1:0-3445 GCA_037129355.1 Deltaproteobacteria bacterium
CGGCCGGGCTACCCGAAGGCGATCCGACTACTGCGTGTGGCACACCTGGCACATCGGGGTGGTGCCGATCTGCGCCCTGGTGCCCTTCCAGTTCGGAGGATGCGGGTTCACGCGGAACTGGGCTGAACCGTGGCAGTTCACGCAGTTCGGCCGGGCGCCCTGGTGGCAGCTGGCGCAGGAGACGATGTTCTGGCGCGCCGCCTGGCCGTGGAAGGTGAGCCATTCGGGCGGGTGCGGGTTCTTGCCGACGCCCTGGATCGAGCCCACGCCCTGGAAGGAGTGGCAGCTCTGGCAGTACCCGGTGCCGTGGCACTTCGTGCAGCTCGTGGGATCGGCCCACGCCTCGATGGCGTGGCGCGAGATCCAGTCGCCGCGGTGGATGAACTCGGCCGTCACCTTCTCCGGGAACTGGATCGACGGCGGCATCGGGCGCGTCGTCGCGGTGTGGCAGGTGGAGCACATCGTCTGGTCGTGGCAGGACGAGCAGGTGTTGACCGACGCGCGGGCCCACTTGCCGTGGGTCTCGAGCCAGGCGGCCTCGTGCGAGAAGTCCTTCACCGGCTTGTCGAAGGCCCTGAGGTTGGTGTGGCAGGGGGTGCAGCGCCCCACCGCGTAGTCCTGCTTGTGGTTGTGGCAGGCGGTGCAGGTGGCCATGGTCGGAGAGATGACGGCGAAGGCGCCGGGTTCGGCGACCTTGACGTGGCAGCCCTGGCACTCGTCCTTCACGCCCTTCTGGCGGGGGATGTGGGCGGCGTGATCGAACATGACCGAGGGCTCGAAGCGCTGCACCGGCTTGTAGTCCGGGACCGGGTCGTGGCAGCCCAGGCAGAGCTCGCTTTTCTGCGGCAGGGCCACGTCGATCACGTTGGTCCGGAGCGCCGTGGACTTGAGGATGGGCGCGTGACACTCGACGCAGGCCACGCCCGACTCGATGTGCATGGCGTGGGGGAACTTGTAGGGCTGCGGCGCGGAGGCCTCGGCCTTCTTGGCCCCGTTCTGGCAGCCGAGCGCGAGGAGCGCGAGGGGCAGGAGCAGGATCCGGGAGTTCACTGGTACACCTCGCGGGACCGGTACGTCGCGTTGTAGGTGAGCTTGACGAGGCCGTTCAGGTAGCTCGAGAAGAACGGCGTCGTGCCGCCCTGGAGCGCGCCGACCACCGCGAATCCGCCGCCCACGTCGTAGCCGAGGGTGGCCGCCCCGATGATCGATTGGGTCACGCCATTCACGGGCTGGTCGAACCAGTACCCCTGGAAGTCGAGCGTGCCGGTGAAGCCGTACATCTTGAGCGAGCCGTAGGCCCGTGCCTGCCAGTAGCCCTCCGAGGGCAGGTACGGGGTCACGCCGCCCGAGGGCTTGCCGGCGAGCGGGGCCAGGTAGAGGCGGGAACCCTCGGCGCCCAGCGAGGCCGTCTTGGTGGGGTTCCAGGTGGCGCGCAGGAAGTAGCGGTTCCCGGCGCTGGAGCTCCCGAAGTCGGTCCAGGTGTCGAAGATGCGCCGGTAGCCGACCTCGAAGTCGAGCGGCACGTGGACCTTGAAGAACTCGAGGCCGACCTTCGCCGTGGCGCCGGCGTACTGGTGGGTGTTGTCGGCGAAGACCCAGAGCATCGAGTTGTAGGGAAGGGCGAGGGCCGGGACCGAGTAGGTGTACTCGCCGGTGAACTGGAGGTGCGGGGCGACCGGGAAGATCAGGCTCAGGTTGGCGTCGGCGATCTGCCCGCCGAAGCCGCTGAAGTAGTCGCTCGCGAAGATGCTCCAGTCGATGTAGCCGAGCAGGTACATCCAGGAGACCGGGGAGAAGCGGAGGTCGAGGGCCAGGTCCTCGCGGGTCGGAAGGCTGCCGGACCAGGCGAAGGACGTGGAGACACCGACGTTGAGCCAGGTCGTCCAGGCGAAGCCGGCCCGGGCGCCCACGGCGAAGTCTCCGATGGTGGGGTTGGCCGAGTAGGTGGTTCCGTAGGCGGTGAAGCGCTGCGTGGTCGGCGCGCCCAGGTAGACGTCGAGGGTGATCATCCTCGCGATGATCGCCTGGAGCGATCCGCCGTCGAGCTGCAGCATCCGGGAGTTGCCGTAGCCGACCGTCTGGCGCCCCAGGGTGACGCGGAGCTGGTTGTCGAGGAAGCGCCCCTGGACCCAGGCGAGGTTCAGGTCCGCGCTCATGGCCCCGGTGTTGGCGTAGCCGTTCCACCAGGGATTCGATCCGAGGTTGGCGGCGCCCCAGCCGTCGACCTGGAAGTAGAGCTGCCCGCCGGGGATGGCGACCTCCCGGCCGGACAGGCTCAGGAACTCGTAGAGCGGCACCACGTTCGTGCTCGTGCCGTCCCGCCACTGGGACTGGATGTTGAGCTGTGTGCTGGAGTACGCCTCCAGCTCGCTCGCGAGGCCGGCCGTCGGCGCGAGGAGCGCCACGGCTGCGAGAAGTGCGGTGCCGAGCCTGAGTCTCATGGGAAGTCCATCCCGGTTCGGGTCGTGTGCGACGAGGGCGTACCGACCACCCGGACGGGGCGCGCTCGACCCGATCGAATACCCTAATGCGGGGGATTTTGACAGGTCGTTGTCACCCGCGCCGGTGACAGGGATGCTTACTTCACGACCTCGAAGTGGGACCGGTCTCGCTCCAGCCCCACCTCGCCCCGTTCCTCGGGGTGCTCCCGGAGCCAGAGGACCATCTCGTCCGGTTCCCAGGCGTAGGGCTTGCCGTCGAGCCGGACGCGCCCCTCGTCGATGGCGCGGGTGGCCTCGAGCAGCGGCATGGTCCCCAGGTCCCGGTTGAGGGCCTCGAACCGGCCGTGCCTCCCCGCGTCGACGAAGGAGAAGTGGTGGCGTCCCGCGAAGGCGGTGTGGAAATGTGCGGGCCGGTAGACCACCCCGGTGAGCTGGAGGCGGAGCGCCATGAGCGCGAGCAGCTCCCCGGTCTCGCGCGCCAGGCCGAGCCCGGGGACCTCCTGGCCGGGGAGGCGGGGGCGCAGCAGGCTGAACTGGGCGCGCGGGTGGCGCAGGGACAGCCAGTGAACGTAGAGCACCGGGTGGCCGGCCACGCGCTTGCGCTCGAGGACCAGCTCCATGAGGACGAGCTCCTTGCCCTCCGACTCCCCGTAGACGCGGATGCGCTCGCCGGGGTGCTGCCGGCCGAACTCGACCCGGAAGTGGTCGTAGCCGAGCCGGCGCAGCTGGTCGAGGATGCCGAAGCGCTGCAGCGCGAACTCGATCCCCGCCTCGGTGTAGAAGCCGAGGAGGAGCCGCTGCCGGTTGGGGCGCATCCCCAGCGCCTCGGCGAGGTCGTCGTCGGTGAGCTCCCCCGAGTCGGAGAGGTTCGACTTTTCGAGCTGCGCGGCGATGCGCGCGAAGCGATGGCCGATGGGATCGTAGTCCTCGGGGATCGGATCGAGCGAGCCGGTGGAGAGGGCCAGCCCGGCGCCGGCCAGCGCCTTCCAGGCGTTCTTGCTGTA
>JBAXVO010000338.1:0-3442 GCA_037129355.1 Deltaproteobacteria bacterium
AGGCGTGGAAGGTACGTAGCATGACCTCGGCGCGTATCGAGTCGGTCTGCGCGACGCCATCTGGCATCTGGGCATCGTCGCCGGCCGGTCGGAGCTTGAACTTCATCCGTTGGTAGCCTGCCGTGAGCTAAAGGGGAAGCGGCCATCCTGGCCGTCCCCAACTTCTACATCTACGCCACCAGCGCCAGCTTCAGCCGCCATTCCCACCGTATTCCCATCACCAGACGCTCCAGGCTGCCCGCAGACCGTTTCAGCGCAGCGGAACGACTGGGGGTACGGTCACGCGAGACCCACGGTGCGAGACCAAAAATCCCCGTGTCCCTGGGGTCAAAATCGCCGGTGCCGGGCCAAGCAGCCATAGGCTCGAATGGCCCTACGCCACCGCTGCCCTGGCCACCATCAGTAGGTCAGCGGGAATCTCGGCGTCGAGCAACTCGAAGGTGATGCTGATCGGCCGCTCCCCCGCGTCGTCGACCCGGCGTGCTGCACCAAGGAACCGGTAGGGCACCCCGAGGCCCCGGTCGTCCTTGCTCTGCTCGCGAACGAATAGCAGCGGGGTGACCTTGCCATCGAGATGTCTCCGGCCAGCGTTCGAGTCACGCGTCGTGCTCGCCTGGCTCTGCCAGTGGAAGAGTCGGGGCGAGAGCGCGTAATCCCGGTACTGAAGGTGGGGGAGCTTCTTCTTGGCGGCCTTATCCAGGGTGACGAGGAGCAAGTCGAACGGGCCGGCCGGGACCACTCCCATCTGTGGAACGTAGATCACCCCGTCCTTCGACCGGAGGTCGAACGCCGCGGCGATCTCCTCGGTTCGGTAGCGGGCGTGCAGATGGAGCGGGACGTTGCCTGGTAACGACGCGGACGGACCAGACGGAACCACCGTGCTGCGGGACCTCAGCGCCGCGGCGAGCTCAGCGAGCTCGGTCCGGAGGCGCTCGTGTTGGCGGGAAAGCGCCACGGCACCAGGCAGGTCGGAGCCGGTGGCAAGGCCATAGGGCAATCCCAGGACCATCCGGGCCATGCGAGCCTCGCGCTCGCCCTCCGGTAGTGCCCCACCACGAGCGAGGGCCTCCATCACGGCCAGGCGCCACCCATCGTCCACGTGCACCAGCCGTTGGACCCTGCCAAGAGCCTGCTCCTCGGTGGCATCGGCGACCTTCGGCGTCTCGCGACCGGCGCGGGAAGCGATGCCCGTCCAGAAACGCCCGTCTCGGTAGAACTCGGGCAGCGTCAGATCCGCCGCCGTCAGGAACGAGTCGAGGCCGGCCTCGGGGTGTTCCGCAACCTGGGCAGCGAGCGTGGCGTCATCCACCCGGAGGAGCCGCTTCAGGGCCTTCAGGATCTGGTCCCGCGGCCGCTCCTCGAACTGCAGGAAGCAACCGGACGGTAAGTGAGGAAACCCGTGCATGAGTCCCGCCTTCAGCTCCGCCCGGTCCAAGTCGAGGAAGCGTCCGTAGCGACGCTCGAACCGAAAGTCGTCGTGCTGGATGCCAACGAAGTCGAGAACGGTCAGGCAGTCCTTGTCGTCCGTCCGCCGGAGACCTCTGCCGAGTTGTTGGATGAAGATGGTCGCGCTCTCGGTGGGGCGCATGAGGAGCAAGGTGTCGGCACGCGGGAGGTCGACACCCTCATTCAGGAGGTCCACGACGCAAAGCACGCGCGGTCGGTCGGGCTGGTCCGACTCGAAGCGACGCAAGGTGTCGTGCCGGAAGTCCGTGGAGTCTTCCCCGGTCACGGCGACGCACGACACGCCAAGGGTTGCCCCGAGCTCGGCGGCGGCCAGTCGAGCGTGGCCCACGCCCGCGCAGAAGGCGATGGCTCGCATCGCGCTAGGGTCGCGTACGTACCGGCCAATCGCCTTGGAAACGTTGCGCACCCAGATGCGATCGGCCCCGTAGACGTTCTCGAGCTCGCTCGCCGAGTATCGCCCTCTCTGCCACGCCCGGCGAACGTCGGTGCCGTCGTCGACCGCGAAGTAGTTGAACGGCACGAGGATCTGCCGATCGATGGCTTCCCAGAGGCGCAATTCGGACGCCCAAGGACGGTCGAAGTACTCGTCGAGCTGGAGCGTTTCCCCAGGACGATCGTCCATCCGTTCCGGTGTTGCGGTGAGGCCCAGGAGCACCGCTGGCTTCAACCGGGTGAGAAGCTCGACGTACGTGGGCGCTGCGCCGTGGTGAACCTCGTCCACGATCACCATGTCGTAGGCCGTCGGCTCGAGCTTGCCGACCCGGCGACTGAGCGACTGGATGGAAGCGAAGACGTGTCGTTCCGAACCCGGCCGCTGCCCGTCGACGAGCAGGCCTCCGAACGTTGGCTCGCGCAGCACGGCTCGGAAAGTATCGAGGCTCTGCTGGAGGATGCTCTCCCGGTGGGCCACGAAGAGGAGGGTGTCGATGGGCCTTCCCCCGAGCCCCTCCCGCCGCAGGCGTCTGTAGTCGAGTGCCGCGACCACGGTCTTCCCCGTGCCCGTCGCCGCGACCACGAGGTTCCTCGTGTGATTTCGCGACCGTGCGAGCGCGAGGTCCGCGAGCATGTGCCGCTGGAAGTCTCGCGGTTGAACGTCGAGGAGCGCGAAAGTCGAACCGCCCGCAAGGGGGCCGAGCCCCATCTTGCCTCGGGCTCTCCGGAGCGACTCCTCCAGGCGGGCAAGGGCTTCCTCGGATCCGTCAAAGATAGTGAACCCAGAGGCGGAATCGTCCCAGTAGCGCCTGAAGACAGCGTCGAACTTCTCGACGATGTGGGGTAGGTCAGCCGCCGAGATGCGGACGTTCCACTCGATGCCGTCGGTGAGCGCACTGCGGGACATATTCGACGAGCCAATGTAGGCCGTGCTGAGGCCGGAATTGCGTTGGAAAAGCCAGGCCTTCGCATGGAGGCGCGTGGGGACGTCCTCGTGGGCCACCTTCACCTGGGCTCCGATTCGGTGGAGCTCGGCGACGGCGCGCGCTTCGGTGGCGCCCACGTACGTCGTCGTCAACACGCGGAGTGGTCGGCCGCGCTGGCAGTGGCGTGCCAGGTCGTCCCGGAACTTGAGAAGGCCGGACCATTTGATGAACGCCATGATGAGATCGATCCGATCGGCCGACTCGATCTCGCTGCGGATTTCCGAAAGGACGCCAACCTTCTCGGCGTTTACGAAGAGGTCCGAGCGAGCAAGCGGGGTTGCCGGCCGACGCGGGACAGCGGCGGCCTCGGCCAGGGTTCCGCGTCGAGTGACGTGAAGGAGGAGCTCGCTTCGCAGGCGGGATTCAGCCCCTCCGAGGGCGGACGCCGAGCGCTCCTGCAGGATGCGCAGCAGGTCGTTCGCAAGGGCGAGCCGTTGGGCCTCGGCGTCCCTCCCACCGATGGAGTCGAGGGTGATGCGCGCCGCCTGGTGGATGGCATTCGCGAGGTGCTCGACGGCGTCACCCCCCGACAGGGCTGTCCGCCCGATCTCCGCGCT
>JBAXVO010000339.1:0-3419 GCA_037129355.1 Deltaproteobacteria bacterium
CCTGCTGCGGGCGGCGGTGCGGCGGGGGCAGGTCAGTCCGCGGCTGGCGCTCGAGCTTCTGCCGCTGGCGCGGGGGGAGGCCGAGGCGGACTGGGTGGCGCAGGCGGCGCAGATGACTGTTCGTGAAGCCCAGGCGGCGGTGAGGCGGGCGGAGTCGGCGAGCACCGGGCAGGTGGTGCCGGTCGTGGTGGAGCGGTCCGAGCCCTACGAGGAGGCCCGCTGGATCGCGGCGGTGATCGGCGCGGCGCTGGCCACCGCGATCGTCGAGCTCGTGGTCGACGACCCCAGCGTCACCGAGGTGCTCGTCTTCCAGGTCGTCGCCGGCGTGGTGGGCTGGTTCGTCGGACGGCTCGCCTCCGTCGAGCGGCTCCTCGCCGGGCGTCGCCACCAGGCCCACGCGGTGCACGCCCGGGCCGAGCAGGCCTTCCTCGAGCACGGCCTGCACCAGACCCGCCAGTGAACCGGGGTGCTGGTCTTCGCGTCGCTCCGGGAGCGGCGGGCGGAGATCATCGGCGACCGGGGCATCCACGAGCGCATGGGCGACGCGGAGTGGCAGCGGGCCGTCGACGCCCTCGTGGAGGGGTTGCGGCGCGGGGCCCCCGGCGAGGGGTTCGAGCGGGCCATCGACCAGGTCGGCGCCACGCTCGCCCGGCACTTCCCGAGGGGGAACGGCGAACCCGTGCCGAACGAGCTCCCCGACGGGCTCCGTCGCGATGGTTGACAAGGTCGTCCGCCGGAACGGATAAACGGTCATGGCCTCCCGGAACCCCCCCGCCACCCGCCGTCCACGGGCGCGCGCGCGCGGCGCCCGGGTACCCGGCCACGAGCGGGCCCACCCCGCCGCCGGCAGCGACCTCACCCCGGTGCTGGGCGCCAACCTGCGGCGCCTGCGCAGCCGCCGGAACCTCTCCCTCGAGAAGCTGGCGAAGCTCTCCGGCGTCTCCCGGGCCATGCTGGGGCAGATCGAGCTGGGCCAGAGCGCGCCCACCGTGAACGTGCTCTGGAAGATCGGCACCGCCCTCGAGGTGCCCTTCAGCGCCCTCATCACCAGCCGCCCCACCGCCTCCTTCCACGTGATGCGGGCCGACCAGGCCAAGCGGCTCGCCTCCTCCGACGGGACCTTCGTGTCGCGGGCGCTCTTCCCCTTCGACGAGCCCCGGCGCGTGGAGTTCTACGAGCTCCGCCTGGCCCCGGGGGGGGTGGAGCGGGCCGACGCCCACCCGCCCGGAACGGTGGAAAATCTGGTGGTGAGCCGGGGAACCGTGGAGATCGAGACCGGGGGAGGCCCGCACGCGCTCGGCCCGGGCGACGCGGTGGTGTTCGAGGCCGACGCGCCCCATGCCTACCGGAACGCCGGGGACGTCGAGGCCCTCATGTACCTCGTCATGACCTACGCCGACACGGTGGGGTAGGGCGTGGGACGCCCCACCCACGAGCTCCTCGTCGAGCGGGGCGTGGTCTCTCCCGAGGTGGTGGTCGAGGCCGAGGCCGCCGCCGCCCGGAACGGAACCCGCCTGTGCAGCGAGCTGCTCGCCGCCGGGGCGGCCGCCGAGGGGGCGCTCGTCGCGATCCTCGCCGAGCGGCACGGATGGCCCGGGGTGGACCTCTCCCGGTCGGAGATCTCCTCCGACGCGCTCCGGCTCGTTCCGCCGCGGGTGGCCCTCTCCGACAACATCCTTCCCCTCTCCACGGAGGGCGGGCGGCTCCACCTGGGGGTCGCCGACCCCGACAGCGCCAACCGGGTCCTCGCCGAGGTCCGCTTCGTCACCGGGATGGAGATCTCGCCGTACGTGGCCGTGGCCGGGGCCCTGCGCAAGGCCATCGTCGACGCCTACGCGGGCCTGGAGCGGGGCGCGGCCGCCTGGCGCGGCGCCGAGGCCAGTCCGGGGTGTGGCATCGCCTTCTCCTCCCCCGTGGAGCTCACGCTGCCCGATGGCGACGAGGTCATCGTCCTCGTCGACGAGCACGCGCACGAGCAGGTCCACGCGGATCCCCCGCCGGTCATCATCCCCCCCGAGCCCGAGGCGCCCGCGGCTGAGCCGCCCGACCTGGCCCGGGACTCCCGCCGGGTCCTGGTGGTCGACGACGAGCCGGAGATCCGGAACCTGCTCGAGCGGACGCTCTCGGCGCGGGGCTTCACCGTGGAGACCGCGCCGGACGGAGAGGAGGCGCTCGCCCGCGTGGCCGCCCGCCGCCCCGCGCTCGTGCTCCTCGACGCCATGCTCCCGCGCATCCACGGCTTCGAGGTGGCGCGGCGCCTGCGCGCCGATCCCCGCACCCGGGACGTGCCGGTGGTGATGATGACCGCGGTCTACCGGGGCTGGCGGTTCGCCCAGGACGCGCGGGAGGCCTACGGGGCCGAGGACTACATCGAGAAGCCCTTCCGTCTCGACGACGTGGTCCGGCGCATCGACCTGGTTCTCGAGGCCACGGCGAGCCGCGGTCCGGTGAAGCCCTCCGGCGGCGAGCTCATGCTCCGGCGCGGGAAGGAGCTGTTGCTGGCCGGTCGCCTGGAGGCGGCGGTGGCGTCGCTCCAGGAGGCCATCGTCGCCGACCCGTTCTCGGCCGAGGCCCACCACCAGCTCGCCAAGGCGCTGCGGGCCCAGGGGGAGCACTTCCGGGCCATGACCTCGTTCGAGCGGGCCGTGGAGCTCCGGGCCGACTTCTTCCCGGCGCTTCGCAGCCTGGCCGCGCTCTACGCCGAGAAGGGTTTCCGGCGGAAGGCCGTCGAGACGCTGGAGCGGGCGCTCACCGCCGCCCCCGATCCGGTGGCACGCGACGCGGTCCGCTCGGACCTGCTCGATCTGCTCGAGGCCTGAGCAGCCCCCTGCCTCCCGGCGCCGCAGCCGGGACCCCGCCGCCCCTCCCACCTGCCCGCGATCCGTTCACGCCGGAAGCGCCGGGTGCTCGCTGTCCGGGCAACTTCCGGCCGCAGCGCCCTCCCGCCCGCGTCCCGACCGGGTCCGCCGGGGGATCGCGCCGCGCGGCACGCCGGGTGCAAACGGTCTCCCCGTCGGGCGGTCGGGCGCGTGCTCGGTGCGCAGGCGAAGCGGTCCACTCCAACCCAGGGAGAACAAGATGGCAGTCGAACCCACGATCAGCGAGCTTGCGAAGAATCTCGCCGACACGCAGACCGCGCTCAACATCGTCTGGACGATGGTGGCGGGCTTCCTCGTCATGTTCATGCAGGCCGGCTTCGCCCTGGTGGAGACGGGGCTCACGCGCGCGAAGAACGCGGCGCACACGATGGGGATGAACTTCCTCGTCTACGCCATCGGCATCATCGGCTTCTACTTCGTCGGCTTCGGCCTGCAGATGGGCGGCGTCGGCTCCGCCTTCGGCGAGACCACGCTCACGAAGGAGTTCACGGTCAGCCTCTTCGGCAAGGACTTCGGCCTCTTCGGGATGAGCGGCTTCGG
>JBAXVO010000034.1:0-19555 GCA_037129355.1 Deltaproteobacteria bacterium
AGAGCATCGGCCTTTTAAGCCGGTGGTTCCGGGTTCGATTCCCGGGCGCCTCATCTACTTTCAGCCGAATGGCCGAAGCCCTGGCCGCCGGGCTCGGATGCATGTAGCTCAGCGTCGTCGTCAGGTCGGCGTGGCCCGGGAAGTCGTCGTTGTCCAGGTCGTAAGCGATGAGCGGGGTGCTGACCATACGACTCGTCGTGATGTCTCGGGTCACCAGCACGCCCGATGCCTGCTCGACGTCCTTCACGCCACCGGGGCCGCGAACCAGCCGGAGGTTGATCTTCGTCGACCCGCCGGACGGCTGGAAGGTTTCAAGAGCGACGGCATCCCCCGGGCGAGTGACTCGGAGATCCCCGCGCCCCGTGTTGTAGGTGTCCGCACTCATCGTGAGCGGACAGGCGTCGTTGATCTGGACCACGATGAGTTCGCAGGCGGCGGTGCTCTTCTCGCTGTCGCAGGAGAGTGTGCGGAAGGACTTGAGCCCCGACCACATCGTCTTCCCGCCTGCATGATCCGCCCATTCCACGAGCCACGCTCCGTCCGCGCGAGCGGGGCCAGGGGAGATGGCCAGGAGCGAAGCGGCGCACGGGTAGCGCACAGGTCTCGTCATGAGCAGCTCCCTTTCCGGTGCCGCGAGTCCGTTCGACTCCGAGCGTAGGCGGGCGCCATGGCCAGCGGAAGTACTTCAAGGTGCCGACGACTGGGAGAGCCACCCTGGCCGCGGCCGAGCTGGCCCTGGCGTCGCTCACGCCTGCAATCCCAAGCAGCCGAGGCTGGCGCTGGTGGCGTCAGTGCAGTTGAGGAAGGCCAGGACGGCCGCTTCCCGTTAGCCCTTGGTGGCGCGGCTGGAACGGTCGAAGCCCCCGGGGAGGCCCGGTATGGCTTCCCGCTCCCCCGATCAGGTAGCCTCGATCCGCCTGACGGGGGGTGCGCGTGTCCGAAGGCGCCGGGGATGGCAGCGGTCGAGCGACGGGCCTCGCGCCCGGTGCGCTGACCGCGCTCCTCGCCGAGGTGGCGGCCACGCCGGAGAAGCAGGAGTCCGAGGCGGCCGTCCTGGCCGCTGGAACACTGATCGGTCGTTTCGAGATCGTCCGGGAACTGGGGCGGGGAGGCTTCGGGGTGGTCTACGAGGCCCGCGACCGGGACCTCGGAAGGCTCGTGGCGCTGAAGGTCGTCCGGCCGGGACGCGTGGCGGCGGAGGAGGGGAAGGTCACCCGCGAGGCCGAGGCGATCGCCCGGCTTGCCCACCCCAATCTGGTCACGCTCTTCGACGTAGGGCGAAGCGAGCACGGGCCCTATCTCGTGTTCGAGCTTCTACGGGGGAAGACGCTCGACCTGCGCCTCGAGGAAGGGGCGATGCCGGTCCAGGAGGCGGTGCACGTGGCGGCGGAGGTGGCGCGCGGCCTCGCCCACGCCCACGCCGAGGGCGTCGTCCACCGGGATCTCAAGCCCTCCAACGTCTTCGTCACGAACAAGGGGCAGGTGAAGATCCTCGACTTCGGGATGGCTCATGCCTTCGGGCGGCGGCGTCTCTCCGGCGGGACGCCGGCCTACATGGCGCCGGAGCAGTGGGAGGACGAGCCGGAGGACGAGCGGACCGACGTCTTTGCACTCGGCGTGATGCTCTACCGGATGCTGACGGGCGAGTACCCGTTCCCGGAGGGGAAGGGAAGGTGGTCGTCGGAGGGTGGGAAGGCGCCGAGGCTCGACGTCCCCGGTGCGCCGGAACTCGGGGAACTTGTGGAGAGGATGCTGGACCCGGCGACGAAGGCGCGCCCTCGCGACGGTGCGGCGGTGCTGGCGGCGCTCGCGCCCATCGAGGAGAGGCTCCGGGCGAGGCCGGCAGACGGAACGCCACCGGTGCACGCGAGGCGGAGGAAGGCGACCCTCGGCGACCTGCTCGCGGAGTTGAAGCGGCGCCACGTCTTCCGGGTGATGGTGGGCTACGGGATCTTCGCCTTCGCAGCCGTACAGGTCACCGAGCCCGTCATGCACGGGGCCCACCTGCCGGACTGGGTGCTCACCGCCGTGCTCGCGCTGCTCGCGCTCGGGTTCCCCGTGGCGGTGGTCCTGGCGTGGGTCTACGATCTCACGTCCCATGGAGTGAAGAGGACCCCGTCGTCGTCGGACCCGCAGGCGGCCTTTGGCGGCCGGACCCGTTGGCTCCCGCCCCTCGCGGTGGCCGCCACGGTGCTGCTGATCGTCGCCGCCGGCGCCCTCGGGTGGCTGGCCCGTCACCGCGCCGGTCGCGGCCCCGCCCCCGTTCCCGGCAGTCGCCCCACCGTGGCCGTCGCCGACTTCGCGAACGAAACCGGGGAAAGGGAACTGGATTCCCTGTCGGGCCTGCTCATCACGGCGCTCGAGCAATCGACGCAAGTGCGCGTCCTCACGCGCAGCAGGATGTTCGACGTGCTGAAGCAGCTGGGGAAGGAGAAGGTCGAGCGGATCGACGAGACCCTGGCGCGCGAGGTAGGGCGGAAGGCCGGCGCCCAGGCGCTGCTCCTCGCCACGATCCGCAAGCTCGGGGACAGCTATGTCGTCGACATGCGCGCCCTGGACCCCGTGCGGGACGAGTACCTGTTCACGGTGAGCGACCGGGCGTCAGGCAAGGAGGCGGTCTTCGACCTGGTGGACCGGCTTGGAGACGTCTCTCGCCGCAGGCTCGCGGCGCCCGGAACTGCCGAGGCGACGGTGCAGCGCAACGTGGCCTCCATCACGACGGGAAGCGTGGCCGCCTGGGACCGGTTCTTCCGGGCGCGCCAGGCGTTCGACCACGGCGGGTTCGACGAGGCGAGGACGGAGCTCCAGGCGGCGCTGGCGATCGATCCCGACTTCCCCCTCGCCCACTACCAGCTCGCGGTGATCGCGGCGTGGGGTTCGGACGGGGAGGGAGAGAAGGAACAGCGCCCCCTCTTCGAGGCCGCGGAGAAGAGGGCCAGCCGCCTCCCGGAGAAGGAGCGGCTCATCCTGGGCTCGGTGGTGGCCTACTCGCGGGGCCAGGTCACGGAGGCCTTGCGATTGCGGGACCGCGCTGCCGAGAGCTTCCCGCTCGACAAGGAGGCGGTCTTCTACGCCGGGGACGGGCGGCTCCACTCCTGGCAACAGGCGGAGGCGATTCCCTACTTCGTGAGGGCACTCCAGCTCGATCCTTCCTACGCGCTCGCCAAAGGTCACCTCCTGTTCGCCCTGTCGGAGAGCGACGTCGTCGACCAGCATGTCGAATGGTTGAGGCGAGAGGCATCCGAGGCACGCCATTTTTCCCTCCTCCGGACTCTGGCGGAGACATTCCTTTCCGGGGGATACGACAAGGACGCCGCCGCCACCTTCCAGAAGGCGACGGATCTGGACGGCTCGGGGCGGTGGCCGGCTCGGACCTACGCATCCTGGATGGCCAGCGCCGGGCAGGCGGCCCAGGCCGAGGAAGGGACCAGGAGCGAGATCTCCCGGCTCGAACGAGATCCCCAAACCAAACGGGCGGCGGTCCTCGGCCGCCAAGGAATGCTCGGAGAGATCCTGGTCGTGCAGGGGCGCCTTGGGGAAGCCCGGGCTGCCCTCGCAGGATCGGTCGCCGGCCCCGAGGAGGGCGCGCTCGATCGCGCGTTGATGGCGACGCTCGAGCTATCGGATGCGGCGATCGCGCGGGAGACCGACGAGATCGTCCGGATGGGGCCGAGGGCCTCCGGTTTGCGAGCCGAGGATTACCCGACCACCCTGGTCCGCGCGGCCACCGCCCTCGCGAGTTCCGGGCACGTCGCCGAGGCCGCGCGCATTGCCGCGAGGGCTCGGTCCGGGGGGACGTGGGCAGCGTTCCCGCCGCCGGCGCAAAACCTGCTCGATTCCGTCGCCGCGTGGGCGGGCGGGAACCGGCAGGTCGCGGCGGAGGGGCTTCGTCGGGCGTCTGCCGACACGACCCGCCACGTGAGATATCTCGGAAGCGTTCTCCTCGGCAGCCTGGCGCTTTCGGAAGGGGACTGTACCGGCGCCCTGGCGGCGATGGAGAGGGCAAGATCCGTAGGCTGGTCGCGACACGGCCACTACCCCCAGGCCTTCATGGGCCCGGGCGTTCTCCTCTCCCTGGCGCGGTGCTACGAGCAGACCGGCAACTCCGCCATGGCCCGCGAACGTGTCGACGAGCTTCTCCAGCGCTGGGAGAGGGCCGACCCGGGCATCCCGATCCTCGTCGAGGCGAAGCAGCTGAAGGACAACCTGGCGGTGGCTCCTGCCCCGGCCGCCCCCGTCTCGGCCGCCGGTCCCCCCTCCATCGCCGTCCTCCCCTTCGCCGACATGAGCCCGAAGCACGACCAGGAGTACTTCGCCGACGGGGTCGCGGAGTCGATCCTGAATGCCTTGGCCCACGTCGAGGGGCTCAAGGTCGTGGGCCGGACGTCCTCCTTCTTCTTCAAGGGGAAGCCGGAGGACCTCAAGGCGATCGGAAACAATCTCGGCGTCGCGAACGTGCTCGAGGGCAGCCTGCGAAAGGACGGGAACGGCGTCCGCATCACGGCGAAGCTCATCCGCGTCGCCGACGGCACCCAGCTCTGGTCCGAGACCTACGACCGGAAGCTCGCCGGGATCTTCAAGGTCCAGGACGAGATCGCCGCGGCGGTGACCAAGGCGCTTCAACTGCGGCTGCTCCCGACTGGCCGCTCGGCTCCGCGATCCCACGCCCCGGACGCCTATGCTTCCTTCCTCCTGGGGCGGCAGCTCCTCTCCCGCATGACGTATGAGGAGTTGCCTCGCGCGATCGCCTCGTTCGAGAAGGCGGTGACGATCGAACCTACCTTCGCCGACGCCTGGGCGGGGCTGTCCCTGGCACTCGACGAACGCTCCTACTGGCAATCGAGCCTGGAGGGAATCCTCCGGGACAAGCAGAAGGCGCTCGATGCGGCGAACCGGGCGGTTGATCTCGCCCCGGGCGAAGGGGCGGGCTACGCGGCGCGCGCGCAACTCGTGGACATCCGTGGCTGGGACTGGCGGGGGAGCCTCGCCGACGCCCGCCGGGCGGTCGAACTCGAACCGAACGACGTGCAGGCACGGATCATCCTGGGCAAGCTGCTCTACGCTTCGGGGAACCGCGAGGCCGTCCGGGAACTCCGTCGCGCCACCGAGCTCGACCCGCTGAGCACCGTGGCCTGGAACCAGCTCGGCTTCGCGGCGGGCATCACCGGCGATGGCGCGCTCCGGCAGGCGGCGATGGCGCGGGCGCGGGAGATCAACCCGCGCAATGACTGGTGGACGCTCGTGGGAGAAGGGTCGAGGGAGTGGGCCGAGGCCGTGCTCCGGGAGCCGGTCGGGCCCCTGGACGGGCCCATCCACTACCAACGGGTTCGGGCACTCCGTGTCCTCGGCCGGGAGGCCGAGGCGCGCACGGCGTTCCACGAGCTCATCGCCTGCTGCTCCTACTCGGGCGCATGGCAGGTCGCGCTCACGTACGACAATGCCGGGGAGCGGGACAAGGCGTTCGAGTGGCTGGAGCGCGCCCTCGTGAACATGGACCGGGGTATCCGCTACGTGAAGCTGGCACCGCGGTTCAAGGGGGACCCGCGAACGGCAACCATCCTGAAGAAGATGAACCTGCCGGTGGACTGATCCCCGGAACCGCGCTCAGCTCTGCGTCACCCGCACGGTGCTCTTCATCTCGCGCCCGGTGTCGAGGTCGCGCGCGTGCACCGAGAGGATCCCCTCGACGTTCACCTCGAAGAGCACCTCCAGCCGGACCTCGCCGGCCGGGGAAGGGCGCACGCCGCTGAAGGTGAACTCGCCCAGGATCTCGTTGTGGGCCGCCTCGGGGTGGTCCCCCTGGACGATGCGGAGAACGAGCTCGGTCTGGCCGTCCTTGGAGTTGGTGGCGGAGATGGCGTGGGCGTTGGGGATGGCGGCGTTGTGGCCGAAGACGACGTGGGTCCCGCCGCCGGCCTGCTCGATGCCGATGGCCATGGGGATGACGTCGAGCAGCTGCAGCCGGTGCTCCCCGCCGGCCATGAGCGACCAACCGTAGAGCGCGGCGCCGATGGCCACCGCCTCGTCGGGGTGGACCCCCTTCGACGGCGGCCTTCCGAAGAAGGCGGTGAGCCGCTCCTGGATGGCCGGCATGCGGGTCTGGCCACCCACCAGCATCACCTTGTCGATCTCCCCGGTGGACATGCCGGCGTCGGAGAGCACCCGGGCCAGGATCTCCATGCTGCGGTCGAGGAGCGGCTCGGTGAGCTGCTCGAGCACCGTCCGGTCGAACCGCATGTCGATGTTGAGCGGCTGCCCCTGCGGCGTCATGGTGATGAAGGGGATGGAGAAGGGGACCTCGGTCCGCGAGGAGAGGTCGATCTTGGTCCGCTCGGCCAGGTCCTTGATGCGCTGCATGGCGACCGGGTCGGAGGAGAGGTCCACCCCGTGCAGCCGCCGGAAGTCGGCCAGCACGTAGGCGATCATCGCGTTGTCGAAGTCGATCCCGCCGAGGAAGATGTCGCCGGCGGTGGCCTTCACCTCGAAGACCCGGTCGCGGATGTCGATGATGGAGACGTCGAAGGTCCCGCCGCCCAGGTCGTAGACCAGCACCCGCTCGCGGAGGTTCTTGCCGAGCCCGTAGGCGAGCGCCGCGGCGGTGGGCTCGTTGATGATCCGCACCACCTCGAGCCCCACCAGCTTGCCGGCCTCCTTGACCGCCTGCCGTTGCCGGTCGGTGAAGTAGGCGGGGACGGTGACCACCGCGCGCGTGACCCGGAAGCCCAGGTGGTCGCTCGCCACGTCCCGGATCTTGGCCAGGATCCGGGAGGCCACCTCGGAGACCTGGAAGGAGCGACCGTGGCAGTCGAGCTCCACGTCGTTGCGGGCGCCGGCGTGGACCCGGTACTGCACCGAGCGCTGCACCGACTCCACCACGTCGTCGATGGGCGAACGGCCGATGAGCCGCTTGGTGGCGTAGAGGGTGTTGCGGGGGTTGAGCTGCCACTGGCGCTTGGCCTCGTGGCCGATGAGCTCGTTGCCCTTGTCGTCGATGGCGAAGATGGAGGGGATGATGAAGTCCCCGCCCTTGTACGGGATGAGCCGGACCTCGCCCGACTCGCTGGCCACGGCGGCGCAGGAGTTGCTCGTTCCCAGATCGATGCCGACGATGATGTCCCGAGAAGGTTCCCCCACGATGGGACGAGGCTACACCACGGGAGGGCGGGTCGGGAATTCCGCGCCGGGCGGGTCCCCCGGAGCGGGGACCTGGGCTACCATGCTGGCCGGCCGCGCCGCGGGGCGCTGCCTTCACCGGAGCAGGGGAGGACGGATGGACGGGCGTGCCAGCTGGGACCAGTACTTCATGGACATCGCGCGCATGGTGGCCACGCGGGCCACCTGCGATCGCAAGCACGTCGGGGCCGTGCTGGTGAGGGACCGGACGCTCCTCTCCACCGGCTACAACGGCTCCATCCGCGGCCTCGGCCACTGCAGCGAGGAGGGGCACATGATGGAGGACGGGCACTGCGTGCGCACCGTCCACGCCGAGGCCAACGCCATCATCCAGGCGGCCAAGAACGGCGTCGCGATCGACGGCGCGACCATCTACACCACCGCGTCGCCCTGCTGGCCGTGCTTCAAGCTCATCGCCAACTCCGGCGCCCAGCGCATCGTCTTCGGCGAGTTCTACCGGGACGAGCGCATCTTCGAGTACGCCAAGCGCCTGGGGATCGAGCTCGTCGACCTGCGCGCGCCGGCCGGGGCGCCCGCGCCGAAGGGATAGCGTCCCGGCGTGGCCCCGCGCCTGCTCATCGTCGACGACGACCCCGATGGGCGGGAGGCGCTCGCCGAGCTTTCCCGGGGCTGGGGCTGGGAGGTCCGTACCGCGCCCGACGGCGCCGCCGCCCGGCAACTGGTGACCGGCTGGCGCCCCGACGTCGTCCTCTCCGACCTGGTGATGCCGGTGTCCGACGGGCTGGAGCTCGTCCGGGCGCTTCGCTCCGACGTCCCGGAGGTCCCGGTCGTCCTGCTCTCGGGCCAGGCCTCGGTGCCGCTCGCGGTCCAGGCCATCCAGGAGGGGGCCTACGATCTCGTCGAGAAGACCGCCGACTCGGACCACCTGAGGCTCGTGCTCGACCGGGCCCTGCAGAAGGGGACGGCCGACCGGGAGGTGGAGCTCCTGCGCGGGCGCCGGGCCGCGGGAGGGGAGGCCCGGCCCTTCCTGGGCACCGCGCCGGCCACCCGGACGCTCCTCGACCTGGTGCACAAGGTGGCCCGGGCCTCGGCGAGCGTGGTGATCCAGGGGCCGAGCGGGTCGGGCAAGGAGGCCGTGGGACGGATGGTGCACGACCTCTCCACCCGGCGGGCCGGTCCGTTCGTGGCGGTGAACTGCGCCGCCCTGCCCGAGCCGCTCATCGAGGCGGAGCTCTTCGGCCACGAACGCGGGGCCTTCACCGGCGCGCGGGACCGTCGCCCGGGCCTGCTCGAGATCGCGAGCGGCGGGACCCTCCTCCTCGACGAGGTGGGCGACCTTCCGCTCGACGTCCAGGGCAAGTTCCTCCGGGTGCTCGAGGAGCGGCGGGTGCGCCGGCTCGGGGCCCGGACCGAGGTGGAGGTGGACCTGCGCGTCCTCGCCGCCACCCACCGCGACCTCCGTGCCGAGGTGACGGCGGGGCGGTTCCGGGAGGACCTCTACTTCCGGCTGGCCGTCTTCACCGTCGACGTCCCGCCGCTCGTGGAGCGGCTCGAGGACGTGCCGGTCCTGGCGCGCCACTTCGCCGCGACGCTCGCCGCCGAGGCCGGCCGGCCCGCGCCCGAGTTCGGCGCCGAGGCGATGCAGCGGCTGCGCGAGCACGACTGGCCGGGCAACGTCCGGGAGCTGCGCAACGTGGTGGAGCGCGCGCTCATCCTGGGGGACGGCCGCACCGTGCGGGTGGCCGACCTCCCGGTCGAGCTGCACCGGCAGGCGGGGCGGGAGGAGCTCCGGCTGTCGCTGGGGCGCCCCATCGAGGAGGTGGAACGGGACTACCTGCTCGCGACGCTGCGCCGCTTCGGGGGAAACCGGGCCCGGACGGCCGAGGCCCTCGGCATCAGCCCGAAGACCCTCTACAGCAAGCTGCGTCGCTACGCGCTCGACGACCGGCCGTGAACCTCGACGCGGCCGCGTCCGGACCGCTTCGCCGCGTACAGGGCCTGGTCGGCGTGCCGGACGAGCTCGCCGCCCTCGTCGGAGGAGGGCTCGGCCCCGAGCTCGGCGACGCCGAAGGAGGTCCGCAGGGACACCTTGCGATCGCCGACCGGGAGCTCCGCCGTCGCCAGCCGCTTGCAGAGGCGTTCGGCGAGGATCCGGCCGTCGCCCGCGCTGGTGTGGGGGAGCAGGAGGACGAACTCGTCCCCGCCGTAGCGGGCGCCGAGGTCGGTGGAGCGAAGCTGGGAGCGGAGCACCTCGGCCACGGCGGCGATGGCGCGATCCCCGGCGGCGTGGCCGAAGGCGTCGTTCACCGGCTTCAGGTGATCCATGTCGGCCATGATGCAGGTGAGGGGAGTGCCGTAGCGGCGGGCGCGAAGGACCTCCTCGTCGAGCCGGCCGCGGAAGGCGCGCAGGTTGGCGAGGCCGGTCAGGACGTCGGTCTGGGCCAGCGTCCGCAGATGGGTCTGGCGGCGGGTGAGGCGCAGCGTGCGCTCGATCCGGGCCCGCAGTTCCTGGAGGGAGGCGGGCTTCTGGATGAAGTCGGCGGCCCCCAGGTCGAGGGCGCGGACCCGGGTCGCGTCGTCCGCCTGCCCGGAGAGCAGGATGACGGGGACCTCTGCGGTGTGGAGGTCGGCCCGCAGCGCGTCGAGCACGCCCAGGCCGTCGATGCCGGGGATGCGCAGGTCGAGGACCACGAGGTCGGGGATTCCCAGCCGGGCCGAGGCGAGGGCCTGGTTCCCGTCGGAGACCGTGGCCACCTCGTAGTCGACCTCCAGCCCGGCCGCGATCGCGTCCCGCTCGTCGGCGTCGTCCTCGGCGAGGAGGATGCGGGGGCGCCCCCCCGGGGCGGCAGCGGTACCGGGCTCCTGGGGGCCGGGCCGATGGGCCGTGGCCGCGAGGCCGGCGGCGACGCGGAGCAGGTCCTCGGCCAGGTCGGCGATGGTCTCGGCGTCGACCTCGAGGAGGCGGGCGCGGGCGTGACGGGCCAGCGCCGCGTCGGAGGTGGAGAGGCCGCGCGCCCGCTCGGCCAGGTAGCGGGCGCGGTCGCGGATCTCGGCGCAGAGCCGGTCGGTCTGGGTGCCTGGATCGACGCGGAGGGTCGACTCGGGCCCCACGGGCCTTCTCCCGGCCGGGCCGTCGCCGCCGCGTTCCGCGCTCAAGGAGATCCCCTCACACCCATTCCTCGTTTCCGGCAGAAAAGGCTACAGGTGAGCCGGCGCGCTGTAAAGGCGGCGCACCGTGGCGGATCGGCGCAGCCCGTCAGTGGATGAAGCGCCGCCCGCCGCGGCCGCCGCCCTGCGAGACGAACTGGGTGGGCGGCTTCTCGAGGCGGAACTGGTACCACTGCTCCTCGTAGAGCTTGCCCATCTTGAGCTTCTTGTCGTTCTGGAGGGCCTGCGCGGCGGCCTTGAGCTTCTCGTCGCCGGGGCTGGCCTTGAGCCCCCGGGCCAGGACCGCGATGGCCTGGTCGTGGTTGCCTTCCTTCTCCTCGACCCAGGCCCAGGCGGCGTAGATCAGCCCCTCCTTCTTGTTGTCCTTGGCGGCGTCGTCGAAGATCTTCCGCATCCCCTCGAGGTCCTTCTTCCGGTAGCGGGAGAGGGCGAGCATGGCCCGCGCGATCCCGTGCCGGGAGAAGCTCTTCTCGAGGTGGGGCAGCGCGCCGGAGTAGTCCTCGCGGACGTAGCGGAGCACGCCGATCTGGGAGTGGATCTGCGAGGCCACCAGGAACTGCCAGGGGGCGAGCACGAATCCGCCCTCGAGCGTCTGGAGGGCGCGGTCCCACTTCTGGGCGAGGAGGTCCTTCTGGACCGCGCCCATGAGGGCCTCGAGCTTCTTCCAGGTGCGCCGCGCGAGCAGGAAGTAGGCGACGCCGATCGTCAGCATTCCCGGCAGGATGGAGCCGACCCAGCCGACGGTGGTGCCGAACCGTACCGCGAGGGTCACGGCGAGGCCGACGGCCAGGCTGATGAGCAGGTTGTACATGGTGGCTCCGTCCGGGTTCTCGAAGCGGGATGGATACACGGCGCCGCCGGGGCGCGGCAAGGGGAAATGGCCCTCCCCGGACTCGAACCGGGATGGGGGTGACCCCACTCGATTTTGAGTCGAGCGCGTCTACCGTTTCGCCAGAGGGCCCGGCGGGAACCTAGCAGATTCCCGAACTGTTTGCGCAATGGAAC
This sequence comes from Deltaproteobacteria bacterium, assembly GCA_037129355.1. Lineage (GTDB taxonomy): Bacteria > Myxococcota > Myxococcia > Myxococcales > Anaeromyxobacteraceae > CAIOAK01. The sequence continues at coordinate 11,308 of JBAXVO010000034.1, forward strand.
ATTGTGGGGTATGCAGTCGCGCAATCGAACTATTGCGTGGACCAATCCCGGTCCAATCTTGAAGGAGCATCGATGCCCCGTCGATCCAGCCGAGCCAGTGCAGAGGAGATCATTCTCCAGGCCGTGGACAGCGTCGTCGAGCGCGCCTCGGCAGGAATCGCTCGCGCAATCTCGGACATTCTCGCGGCCCGGATCGACGAGGAGTTGAAGGCCCAGGTCGCCAGGGCGATGGGAAAGAAGAGCAAGGGCCGGGCCCCCAAGGGGCGGGGCGCTCCGCGCGCCGAGCTCGAGAAGTGGGTGGCTGACCGGCGCGCCCGCCGCGTCCCCAACTTCGTCATCGAGCAGACGGGATTGAAGACGAAGAAGCAGATCGTCCTCAAGTTCGGCGACAACGCCACCTTCGAGAAGGGCAAGCCGGCCCCCAAGCCCAAGTAGCACCCGGGCGAGGGGCTCCTTCAGCCCCCCTTCCTGCGTCCCTTCTTCCCCGCGCCGCCGTCGGCGGGCGCCTTCGCCGGCGCCTCCACGGCGGCCGGTTTCGTCTCGGCCTTGGCGTCCGGCTTGGCGTCGGACTTCGCGTCGGACTTCGCGTCGGGCTTCGCGTCCGACTTGGCCTCGGTCTTGGCGTCGGTCTTCGGCTCCGCACCCTCCTTCGCCGGGGCCTCCTTCTTCGCCGACGCGTAGAGGTCGGAGTACCAGCCGCCGCCCTTGAGCTGGAAGGCGCTGCGCGAGACCAGCTTCGCGAGCTTCTTGCTGCCGCATTCGTCGCAGCGCGCCGGCGGGGGGTCGTTCACCTTCTGCAGCTTCTCGTTGACCTTCCCACAGCCGGAGCAGAGGTACTCGTAGATCGGCATGGAGGGATCCTTAGGGGCGCGCTAGCGCTCGCGCCGTGGAGGGCGCCCGGGAGGGGGCCTTCGCGCTCCCGGGGCACGGGGGCCACCGCGCCCCTCGCGCCGTTCGGGCCGGTCGCGGCGATCGGTCCTCTCCGGAGGCGCCGGGCGCAGCGGAAGGGAGAAGCGGGCCGCGATCCGGTCGACGGCGCCGCGGGAGAGGGAGAGGCTGCGCCCCAGGTCGGCCGCGCTCGGGCGGCGTCCGCCGCCGGAGAGGGCGCGGAGTTGCTCCGGGAGCCGCTTTCGGAGGTCCTCGTCGAAGCGCGCGATGAGGCCGAGGTCGGAGAGGGCCTCCTCCTCCTCGTCGACGAGGCGGGCCCGCTCGGCGAGCGTTCCCTTGCGGTCGAGCACGCGCCTGCGGGCCTCGCGGATCGACTCGACCTGCGCCGTCAGCTCGAGCCGCGCCACGGCGGCCCGGAGGTCCGCGGGTGCGGCGTCGAGCTCCCGGGCCACCCGGAGGTAGATTCCCCCGTGCTTGCGGAAGGCGTGCAGGAGCAGGGCGCTCTCCCGCTCGGCGAAGCCGCGCGCCAGCCCGTGGTGGACGAGGAGGCGATCGAGATCCGCCGACGTCGGCGGCTGGGCCCCGGCCGACCAGCCGGCGGCGATCTCGGCGAGGATGGCCGCGCGGTTCCCGCCGCGACGCCGCACCATCCGGCCCAGGATGGCCCGCCCCGACTCCCGGTACAGGAGGTCGATGGAGGGGACCGCGGCCGGGGAGGGGACGACGGCCTCCACCCGGTCGCGCGCCCGGCGGATGCGAGGCCCTGGCACGGCGCGCGGGGCGCGGGGCGTCCGGGTCCCCTTCTTGCGCGTCTTCCGGCCGGTGCCGGCGGGGGGCGGGGTGCCGCGGGAGAGGGAGAGGAGGTCGGCGGGCGACAGGTCGCGACCCGGCGGCGGGTCGGCCAGGATGGCCTTCACGGCGAGCAGCTCGTCCCACCCCAGGGGGGCGAGGGCATGACGGACCACGTCCTCGTGAACGGGGCGGCCGGACTCGGCACACCACCGCATCGCGCGGTCGAGGATCTCGCGGTCGATCTCCGGCATCGCGGGGCAAGGTGCGACGCGCAGCGCTCCCAGTCAAGTCCGGGTTAAGATGTCGGGGATGCCTCCCTCGCGCGACACGGAGCTTTCCCCGGCGGCCAGCACCGCCCGGGTGGTGCTGTACCTGCTCCTCCTCGGAGCGGCGGCGGCCGCGCTCCTCGTCCCGCAGGGGGACGAGCCGGGCGGTGGGGTGGGGCGGCGCCCCGAGCTCCTGCTCGCCCCGGTGCTGCTCGGGCTCTTCGCCATCGGATTCACCGCCTACCGCTTCACGCTGGTCCGGTCCGGCCGGTACCACGCCGGGAAGGCCTTCGTGCAGGTGGGGTTGCTCGGTCTCGTCCTCTTCCTCTTCGTCCCGGGCTCGGTGGAGCGCTGGAAGGCCTCCGGGGCCACGCCGCCCGTCGACCTGACCCGGCAGCTCCGGTCGGTCGACCCGGAGGCCCGGGCCATGGCGGCGGAACTGGTCCGCCACCGGGATCCCCAGGACGCCCGGCGGTACGTGCCCCGCCTGGTGGCGCTCCTCTCCGATCCCTCGGTCGAGGTGCGTCGGCAGGCCCGCGGCTCGCTCATCGCCAGGGCCCACGAGGACGTGGGCGGCGATGGGCCCGACGCCCCCGACCGCTGGCGCGCCCACTGGGCGTCGCGCGGCATCGCCTTCCCGCAGTAGCGGCCGCCCCGCCCGGGCGACCCTCGCGGGACGGCGGGCTTTCCCGCTTGCCTTCCCTCCCGACCTGGGATAATGAGAATCGTTATCAATATGGGATCGCGACGCAAGGACGGGAACGGAAGCGACGGGGTGGCGGACGGGAAGGGCGAGGCCAAGGCTGCGCTGGTCCGTCTCGGCGCCTGGCTGGAGGAGCGGGGGCTCAAGCACTCGCGCCAGCGCGACGTCATCGTGGAGACCTTCTACGCGATGGGCGGGCACGTCCCCGTCGACGGCCTGGTGGCGCGCGTCCGGTCGCTCGACGCCCGGGTCAGCGTGGCCACGGTCTACCGGACCATGAAGCTCCTCTCCGAGTGCGGGATCGCGGTTCCCCGGCGCTTCGACGACGGCCAGACCCGCTACGAGCCCGCCACCGGGCGCTCCCACCACGACCACCTCATCTGCTCGGGCTGCGGCCGGATCGTCGAGTTCGAGAACGAGAAGATCGAGGAACTCCAGATCCGCGTGGCCCGAAGCCACGGCTTCGAGGTGGAGAGCCACAAGCTGGAACTGTACGGGCGATGCGACCGCTGCCGTCGCGCCGAGCCCGGGGCCCGGGACTCACGGTCGTGACCCCGCCGCAGTCCAGCGCGGCCCGCACCGACGCCCTCGACCACAAGGAGATCGTGGCCGCCCCGCGCACGCTGGTGCTCGTGGGCAACCCCAACGTGGGCAAGAGCGTGCTCTTCGGCGCGCTCACCGGGCGCTACGTCACCGTCTCCAACTACCCGGGGACGACGGTCGAGGTCACCCGCGGGTCGGCCGAGATCGGCGGCCAGCGCTGGCACGTGCTCGACACCCCGGGCACCAACAACCTGCTCCCCATGTCCGAGGACGAGCAGGTGACGCGCGACATCCTGCTCAAGGAGCCGGAGTACGTCTGTCTTCAAGTATGCGATGCGAAGAACCTCCGCCGGGGGCTGCTCCTCGCCTGCCAGCTCGCCGAGGCCGGGGTCCCCTTCGCGCTGGCGCTGAACATGGCCGACGAGGCGGCCGCCCGGGGCATCCGCATCGACGCGGCCCGGCTCTCCACCGCGCTCGGCATCGACGTGATCCCCACCGTCGCGGTCCAGCGGACCGGGCTTCCCCAGCTGCTCGAGCGGATCCCCGAGGCCCGCGTCTCCGGCTTCCGCGCGCGCTACGACGAGGCCATCGAGCAGGGGCTCGCCGAGCTCGAGCCGCTGCTCCCCGACGGCAGGCTCACCCGCCGCTCCCTCGGCCTCATGCTCCTCGCCGGGGACGAGTCGCTCCAGCCCTGGCTCGCCTCCCGGGTGTCCGAGGCGGCTCGGGAGCGGATGGAGGGGGTCCGGCGCAGCCTGGCCGCGCGCTACCCGGAGTCGTTGCGGTACGTGGTCTCCCGCCAGCGGCTCGCCGCCGCCGACCGGCTGCACGACCAGGTGGTCACGAAGGGGAAGGCCAGCGCCGCGAGCGCCCTCGGCCGGCGCATCGGCGCCTGGTCGACCGACCCGGTGAAGGGCATCCCCATCCTGCTCCTCGTCCTCGCCGTGGCCTACCTCTTCGTGGGCGTCTTCGGCGCCAAGACCGCGGTCGACTTCCTCGAGAACACGGTCTTCTACGATCACGTCGTTCCCTGGACGGAGGCCTTCCTGCGCTGGATCGTCCCGGCGGGGAGTGTCCAGGAGTTCCTGGTGGGGCCGCCCGGGCTCTCCTTCCGGGACACCAACGGCTTCATCATCGGCCGCTACGGCCTGGTCTCGATGGGGCTCGCCTACGGCATGGCCATCGTCCTGCCCATCGTGGCCACCTTCTTCCTGGCCTTCAGCGTGCTCGAGGACTCGGGCTACCTGCCGCGCCTCGCCGTCATGGTGAACCGGGTCTTCAAGTGGATGGGGCTGAACGGCAAGGCCGTGCTCCCCATGGTGCTCGGGCTCGGGTGCGACACCATGGCCACCATGACCGCGCGGATCATGGAGACGCGGAAGGAGCGGGTGATCGTCACCCTGCTCCTCGCCCTGGGCGTGCCCTGCAGCGCCCAGATCGCGGTCATCTTCGCCATGCTCGGCACGCTCTCCTTCGCCGCGTCGATCTGGTTCACCGCGGTGATCGTGCTCGTGCTCTTCCTGGTCGGGTGGCTCGCGGCCCGGGTCATCCCGGGGCGGGGCTCCGACTTCGTCCTCGAGCTCCCGCCGCTGCGGATCCCGCAGCTCGGCAACGTGGTGGTGAAGACGCTGGCGCGGATGGAGTGGTACCTGCGCGAGGCGCTGCCGCTCTTCGTGCTCGGGACGCTGCTCCTCTGGGTGCTCGACCGGACCCACATGCTCGGCCTGGTCGAGCGGGCGGCCGCCCCGGTGGTGGTCGGCGTCCTGCAGCTGCCCGAGCAGGCGGCGAGCGCCTTCATCCTGGGCTTCCTCCGGCGCGACTACGCGGCCGCCGGCCTGTTCCAGATCTACCAGCCGTACATGACGACCGGGACCATGACGCGGATCATGGAGATCCAGGTGACGGTGGCCCTCGTCACCGTGACCCTCTTCATCCCCTGCATCGCCAACTTCCTCATGATCCTGAAGGAGCGGGGCTGGAAGACCGGGCTCGCCATCGCCGGCTTCGTGCTCCCCTTCTCGGTGGGCGTGGGGGCCGCGGTGAACCTCCTCATGCGCAGGTTCTTTTAGTGCTCCGACCCAGGCATACTGACTGCTGCGAACGCCGATCCTCTCGCTGCGGCGGGCGGCCTCGTCGGTGCGCTGCTCGACGTAGCGCTGCTACGCCTCCGCTGCTCCCTCCTCGGGCGCCCGCCTCGCTTCGGTCTCGGCGTTCTCGTGACGTCACCATGCCTGGGGCGGAGCACTGAGCCATGCGCTTCGAGTGGTTCATCGCCATCCGGTACCTTCGCGAGGGGAAGGCCCAGACCGCGCTCGTGCTCGGGGGCACCACCGTGGGCGTGGCGGTGCTCATCTTCCTCACCGCCCTCATCAGCGGCCTGCAGCGCTCGCTCGTGGCCCAGACCCTGTCGGCGCAGGCCCACGTCCTCGTGAAGGCGCCCGAGCGGGTGGCCCGGCCGCTTCCCGGGCCGGACCGGCCCGCCGATCACGTCGAGAAGGTCCCGGACCGCATCCGCTCCATCGAGCAGTGGCAACGGGTGCTCGCGTCGATCGGGACCATCCCCGGCGTCCTGGCCGCCACGCCCACGGCGGCCGGGGCTGCCTTCGCGAGCCGGGGCCCGGCGACCAAGTCGGTGACGCTGCGGGGGATCGAGCCGGAGAGCTTTGCCCGGGTCATCGACGTCGTTCCCAAGATGAAGGCTGGCCGCTTCTCGCTGGAGGGGACCGAGGCGATCGTCGGGACGGTGCTGGCCTCCGACCTGGGCGTCGGCGTGGGGGACAAGGTCCGCCTGGCCACGCCCGAGGGGCGCGGCGACATCTTCACCATCTCCGGCATCTTCGACCTCGGGAACAAGGAGGTGAACGCGCGGTGGGTCTTCGTCCCGCTCCGTTCCGCCCAGACCCTGCTCGACGTGCCCGGAGGGGTCACCACCATCGAGGTCAAGGTCGCCGAGATCTTCGACGCCGAGCGGCTGGCGCGGGAGATCGCGCGTCGCAACGGGCTCTCGGCCGACAGCTGGATGGAGCTGAACCAGCAGCTGCTCGTGGGGCTGCGCTCCCAGTCGGCCTCGAGCTGGATGATCCAGGCGCTCGTGGTGCTCGCGGTCGCGCTCGGGATCGCCAGCGTCCTCGGCGTCTCGGTGATCCAGAAGTCGCGCGAGATCGGGATCCTCAAGGCCACCGGGACCTCCACCGGGATGGTGCAGCGCATCTTCCTGCTGGAGGGGGCGCTGGTGGGGGCGGCCGGATCGGTCCTGGGGGCCGGGGTCGGCTCGGTCATGGCGATCGCCTTCGCCGGGCTGGCCCGCGCGCCCACCGGCGAGCCGCTCTTCCCCGTCGACCTGACGCCCGGGCTCTACCTGGGGGCGGCCACCGTGGCCATCGTCACCGGGACCCTGGCCGCCTGGTTCCCGGCCTCGCGGGCCGCGCGCCTCGAGCCGGCCGAGGTGATCCGCTATGGCTGAGCCGGGAGGGGACGTCCTCCGGCTGGAGGGGATCACCCGCGACTTCGGGGAAGGGGAGGCCCGCACCCAGGTGCTCCGGGGGGTGGACCTCTCGCTCCGGCGCGGGGAGTTCGCGGCGCTCATGGGCCCGTCCGGCTCCGGCAAGAGCACGCTGCTCCACATCATGGGGCTCCTCGACAAGCCCACCGGGGGGCGCATCCTCCTCGACGGCCAGGACACGGGGCTGCTCGACGACGACGGGCTGACCCGCTACCGGGGGAGCACCCTCGGCTTCGTCTTCCAGTTCCACCACCTGCTGCCCGAGTTCACCGCGCTCGAGAACGTCATGATCCCCATGGCCGCCGGCAAGGGGCGCGTCGAGGCGCCGATGCGGGACGCGGCCCGGGCACTGCTCGACCGGGTGGGGCTCTCCGCCCGCGCCGACAACCGGGCCACGACGCTCTCCGGCGGCCAGGCCCAGCGGGTCGCCATCGCCCGGTCCCTCGCCAGGAGCCCCAAGGTGGTGCTGGCCGACGAGCCCACCGGCAACCTCGACACCCAGTCGGCCGACGGGGTCTTCGCGCTGCTCCGCCAGGTGAACCGGGAGGAGCAGGTGACGTTCCTCGTGGTCACCCACGACCGCCGGCTGGCCGAGCGCACCGACCGGATCATCGAGCTCGTCGATGGACGGCTCGTCTCCGACCAGCCCAACCAGCCCCGCTGACGAGATGGAGACCTCTCCCGCACTCCGCGCCGCGGCACGGCGCTCCCTCGCGCTCCCGGCGGCGGCGCTCTCCGCCGAGTGCGACGAGGACTTCTTCATCGCCTCGGGGCCGGGAGGGCAGCACCGCAACAAGACCGAGAGCGGCGTCCGGCTGGTGCACCGCCCCACCGGGATCACCGTCACCGCCACCGAGCGGCGCAGCCAGGCGCAGAACCGCTCCGCGGCGCTCACCCGGCTGCGGGAGCGTCTGCAGGCGCTCTCCCACGTCCCGAGGCGGCGGGTGGCCACGAAGCCCACGCGCGGGGCCAAGGAGCGCCGGCTCGCCGAGAAGCGCCGGAACGCCGAGCGGAAGACCGAGCGGCGCGACTGGGAGTGAACGGGGTGCCGCCGGGGCGGGGTCAGGCCGGGGCGCCGGGCGACCCGGGAAGCGGCAGCGCGTCCACGAGCCCCTTCTCCACGAGCCGGTCCACCGACTCCCGGATCTGGGCGGCCGGCGTCCCGCAGGCCTCGAGCGACCGCGCCAGGTCGGCGAGCGAGCGCCGACCGGGCCGGATCTCGGCCATGACGATACCGTCGGTGGAGGAGAGCCCGAGCGGCTCGGCCCAGCGACGCTCGGCCTGGGCCAGCGCCTCGCGCCCCAGGGAGCGGACGCCCATCACGGCGTCGCGGTAGGCGGCCTCGGCGTCGACGCCGGCGGTCGAGAGGGTGAATCGCTGGCCGCGGGGCCAGCGGCGCCCCTGGGCGGGCTGTGGGGCGGAGAACATGGAGCTACCCATGGACCTGCCCCGGGGGGGTGTCAAGCGCACCGAAAGCGGAAATCGACGCGAACGGGCGATCGGCGAGCGGTATAACCCGGCCTGCACGCGGCGATGAAAAGGCCGCCCCGGAGGTCG
>JBAXVO010000340.1:0-3417 GCA_037129355.1 Deltaproteobacteria bacterium
CCCGCGACGGCGAGTCGGCGGCGCTGGGCAAGAACGAGTGGCGGGTCTACGAGCTGGCCGTACCCGGTTCCACGGTGGACCGCATCGCCGACCGCTCCCGGCTCGGAGAGTTCGAGGCCTCCAAGGCCCTCTTCAACCTGGTGAACCTGGGCATCCTGCGCGCCATTCCGCCGGAGCAGCGCTCGGCCGCGGCCGAGGTGGGGGCCTACGCCCGGAGCTGGCAGGAGCGGGTCCGGCGCGGCGCGGCCGGCGTGCTGGCCACGGGGGCCATCGCGCTCGCCCTGGCGGCGCTGGCGCTGCTCGTCCTGGGGGCCGGGGTGGAGGGGCGGTCGGCCTCGCGCCTCGTCGACGACAACCGGGTCGAGCGCTTCGTCTCCCGCTACCAGCTGGAGCGGCTGCGGGCGGCCCTCGAGGTGTACCGGGTCGAGAACGGCGTCTACCCCCCGAACCTGGACGCCCTCGTCGAGACCGGCCTGGCACGGCCGAGAGACCTCCGCTATCCCTGGAGCCAGGCCTATGCCTACCGGCGCCAGGGGGACCGTTATCTCCTCGCGCCGCCCGTGGAGTGAGGGGCGCCCGCCCGAGGAGGAAGATTGCCGAGAGAGGCCGAAGCGTCGAGCTCCATCCGGATCGAGTTTCCCGACGTCGACAAGCTGCGCCTGCTCTGCGGCGCCCACCAGGAGAACTTGAAGATCGTGGAGCGGCGGACCGGCGTCCAGCTGGGCGCGCGGGGCAACCAGATCGTGGTGGCAGGCGCGGACGGCGCGGCCCGGGAGCTCGCCGAGCGGGTGGTGCGCGCCCTCTACGAGCTGGTCGACCACGGCTACCCCCTCTACCTGGAGGACGTGGATCAGGCCGCGAAGCTCGTGGCCCAGGGGCAGTCGCCGCGCGAGATCTTCGGCGACACCATCTACGTCACCGCGCGCCACCGCATCATCACGCCGAAGAACCTGGGGCAGCGGCGCTACGTCCAGGCCATCCGCGACCACGACATCGTCTTCGGGATCGGCCCGGCCGGCACCGGCAAGACCTACCTGGCCATGGCCATGGCGGTGGCGCACCTCGTGGAACGGAAGGTGAAGCGCATCGTGCTCACCCGCCCGGCCGTCGAGGCCGGGGAGCGGCTCGGCTTCCTCCCCGGCGACATCGCCGAGAAGGTGAACCCCTACCTGCGCCCCCTCCACGACGCGCTCTTCGACATGGTCGACTACGAGAAGGCGCAGGCCTTCATCGAGCGGGGGACCGTGGAGGTCGCGCCGCTCGCCTTCATGCGAGGCCGGACGCTGAACGACTCCTTCATCATCCTCGACGAGGCCCAGAACACCACCGCCGAGCAGATGAAGATGTTCCTCACCCGGCTCGGCTACGGCTCGAGGGCGGTGGTCACCGGCGACGTCACCCAGGTCGACCTGCCGAGCGGGCGGGCCAGCGGCCTCATGGAGGTGCAGAAGGTCCTGCGCGGCGTGGAGGGGATCGCCTTCTGCCCGTTCAGCGAGGTGGACGTGGTGCGCCACCCGCTCGTGCAGGAGGTGGTGAAGGCCTACGAGGGGTACGAGGCGCGGACGGCCAAGAGTTCACCCGGATGAACTGGCGAAGTTCTTGATTTTACTCGGGCGAGGTAGAGCCCCCCTCCGCTTGCCATCCACCCGCCTCGGTGCGAACCTCCGCCCTCGTGGAGGAACCCCTCGATCCGCGCCCCGGTGCGCGACCGACGCTGCGCCACCCGGAGCGGGTGGCTGCCGGGCTGCTGCTCGTCATCGCGGCGGTGGCCACGGCCTTCCTGGCCATCCCGGGTTCCGGTTCCCAGATCCCCGGGGAGGAGGCGCTGGGACTCCCGGCGCCCGCCACGGTGCGGGCTTCCCGCGACCTGGCCGTGCCCGACGAGGACGGCACCCGGCGGAGGCGAGACGAGGCGGCGGCCGACGAGCCGCGCGTCTTCGACCACGACGTCGGCGCCGAGCAGGAGGTGGCGGCGCGCGTCCACGAGGCCTTCCAGCTCATGCGCGCCACCGAGGCCCGCCACCGCGAGCGTCGCGCCGCGGGGCGCAAGGAGACCCGCGCGGACCAGGCCGAGCTCGCCCGGGAGTACGCGGCGCAGCGCGACGCCTTCGCCTCGCGCCTCCAGCTCTGGGTGGACGACCCCAGCTTCGCCGCGCTCTCCGACGTCCGCTTCGACGACGGGACCGAGGGGAGGCTCGTGGCGCTCACCCGCGTCGGCCTCGCGGCCCCGGTCGTGGAGGACCGGGCGCTGCTCGCCGCCGACCGGGAGCGCGGGATCCGGGTCCGGGACGTGCGCGGCGGTTCGGTCCGCGGCGAGCGGACGGTCCGGGACCTCGACGGCGTGACCGACCTGGCCGCGGCGCGGGCGGGCGTCGAGCGGGCCGCCGCCGGGCTCGGCGAGGTCTCCCCGCGCCTCCGGGCCGCGCTCGTCGCCGTCGCCTCCGACCTGGTGCGCCCCTCGCTCGTGCTCTCGCAGGCCGAGACCGAGCGGCGCCGTGCGCTCGCGGCGTCCGCGGTCGCGCCGGTGGTCATCCCCTTCCGGCGCGGCGAGGTGGTCATCCCCGCCGGGGAGCGGATCGAGCGGCGCCACCTGGCCGTGTTGCGCGGCATGAAGGAGCAGACCCGGCTCTTCGACCGCGCCGCCATGCGGGTCGGGGCCGGCGTGCTGGTGGCCGCCACGCTCATCGTGCTCTGGGCCGCCGCGGCCCGCCTGGGCGGCACCATCCGCCCGAGGCGTCGGGGCGCGCTGCTCCTCTCGGTCCTCTTCCTCGCCATGCTCGGCGCCGCCGCCGGCGCGGTGGCGATCGCCGACCACTTCCACGACCAGATCGGCCCCCTCGGCACGGAGGCCTTCTCCCTCCTCGTGCCGGTGGCCGCCGGCGCGGCGGTGGCCGCCATGCTCCTCTCCCCGGCGGCGGGAGTGCTCCTCGCCATCGCCGTCGGCTCCGCGGTGGGGCTGCTCGGCGAGCCCTCGGTGGTGTACGGCGTCCAGGTCACGCTCTCCTCGGTGGCCGCGGCCCTGCTCCTCGCCCGGGTCCAGCGGCGCCGCCACGTCTGGCGCGCCGGGCTCGCGGTGGGCGCGCTCCAGGCGGTGCTGGTGGCGGCCGGCTGGCTCTTCTCCGGCCGGGCCCGGTTCGAGCTCCCGCCCATCGACCTGGCGGCGGCGCTCGTCGCGGCGTTCCTCTCCGGGGCGCTCCTGCTCCCGCTCACCGTGGTCATCCTGGTCCCGCTGCTGGAGCGCATCCTCGGGCTCGGCAGCGACCTGCGCCTGCGCGACCTGGCGAGCCTGAACCATCCGGCGCTGAAGGAGCTCATCGTCCAGGCGCCCGGCACCTGGCACCACTCGGTGGTGGCCGGGTCCCTCGCCGAGGCGGGGGCCGAGGCCATCGGCGCCGACGCGCTGCTCGCCCGGGTGGG
>JBAXVO010000341.1:0-3404 GCA_037129355.1 Deltaproteobacteria bacterium
CCTCCACCGCCTCGCTGATGAAGGTGATGACCCCCTTGGCATCCATCTCGAAGATGTACACGTCCGTCGAGGCCGCAACGTCGCGGAACCGCTGCTCGCTCGCCTGAAGCGCGTCCAGCGTCTGCCTCTGCTCGGTGACGTCCATGCAGAACGCCATGTAGCGATCGTTCGCGATCCTCACCGCCCGCACGGCGACCCACGGCCTCCGGCCGTCGGGCCGGAGCAACTGGTGGTCCTTCTCCAGCCTGCCCGTGGCCCTGAGGGTCTCGAGCCCCCGGAGCGCTTCTTCGCGACCCGGAGGCGCCACCGCGTCGACGATGGTCATCGATCTCAGGGTCGTGGCGTCGACGCCGAGGAGCGTCAGTGCGGCCGGATTGCCGTCCACGAATCGCCCCTGGCCATCCAGGACGAGGAGCGCCGCCGGCGCCAGGTCGACGTAGGTCCGGACCTTCGCCTCTGCGTGCTTCTGCTCGGTGACGTCGGTGAGCACGACGCGGACCGCGCCCTCCGCGTCGGTGGAATCACTGAACTGGCAGATCAGGCGGGCGTCGATGGTCGCCCCGTCTTCTCGCCGGAGCAACAGGTCGCAGGAATGGCGCTCGGCGTCCGCTCGTACGGTGGAGAGAAGGCGTACCCAGCGGGGGACGCTCTCCGGAGCGACGAAGTTCCCGAACCCTCGCCCACGAAGCCTGCCGCGCTCGACGCCCAGGAGCGCCGATACCGTGAGGTTGGCATCCTGGATCCGGCCGTCGGCCGAGAGCGAGAGGTAGCCGACCGGTGCCGAGGCGTACAGGTCGACGTAGCGGTCGCGGGAGATCTCCAGCGCGACATGGGTACGCTCCAGCTCCTCCCTCTGCATCTCCAGCTCGACCCGGTGGACGTCGAGCTCGTGCCGGAGCGCGGCGGAGGACTGGCCCGAAGCTCCAGGCGCCGGGCCGCGGGGGATCCGCGACTCCGCATCCGCCCGCAATTTCGAGCGGTCACCCGTGATCGACTTCTTCGGCAGGCGACCTTCCACGACAGGCTGGCGATTCCCAGGGATCCTCTCATGCCGCCGACCCCGCGCCAACACCCTTGGTCGGGCGGCCTCCTTCAATTCGCCGCGCCCCGGCGAGGATCTGCGAAGATGCGCGAGCGACCTGCGTCGCCCTGGCCCCCTCCTGGAGCCCCCATGTTCCTCCTCAATCCCAAGCAGCCCTCCCTCCACTGCCCGGACGCCCGCTCCCGCGAGCTCATCGAGAAGACCATCGCCTTCTTCGAGGCCAAGGGGAAAGGGCGCCTCCGCAGGGACGACCTCGACCGGACCTGGTACGCCGACTTCCTCGCCTTCGCCGCGAAGGAGAAGCTCTTCGCCACCTTCCTGTCGCCGGGCCCGCTCGGCGGCGACGGGGCGCGCTGGGACACCTGGCGGAACTGCGCCCTGAACGAGGTCCTGGGGTTCTACGGGCTCCCCTACTGGTACACCTGGCAGGTCTCGATCCTGGGGCTCGGCCCCATCTGGATGAGCCGGAACGCCGAGGCCCGGGCGCGGACCGCGAAGCTCCTCCAGGCGGGGGGCATCTTCGGCTTCGGCCTCTCCGAGAAGGAGCACGGCGCCGACATCTACTCGACCGACATGGAGCTCGTGCCGGCCGGGGACGGGAAGTGGCTGGCCCGCGGCGACAAGTACTACATCGGCAACGGCAACGAGGCGTCGCTCCTGTCGGTCTTCGGGAAGGTCGCCGGGACCAAGGACTACGTCTTCTTCCTCGTCGACCCGAAGCGTCCCGGGTACGAGCTCGTGAAGAACGTGGTGGCGAGCCAGTCCTACGTGGCCGAGTTCGTGCTCCACGACTACCCGGTCACCGAGGCCGACATCCTCTCCCGCGGCCCGGCCGCCTGGGACTCGGCGCTCAACACGGTGAACGTCGGCAAGTACAACCTGGGCTGGGGCTCCATCGGCATCTCCACCCACGCCCTGTACGAGGCGGTGCGCCACGCCGCCAACCGGCGGCTCTACGGGATGGCGGTCACCGACTTCCCGCACGTGCGCCGGCTCTTCACCGATGGCTACGCGCGCCTCGTGGCCATGAAGCTCTTCGCCCTGCGCGCCTCCGACTACTTCCGGTCGGCCACGAAGGAGGACCGCCGCTACCTGCTCTTCAACCCGGTCATGAAGATGAAGGTCACCACCGAGGGCGAGAAGGTCATCGACCACCTGTGGGACGTGATCGCCGCCAAGGGCTTCGAGAAGGACACCTATTTCGAGATGGCGGCGCGCGACATCCGGGCGCTCCCCAAGCTGGAGGGCACGGTCCACGTCAACATCGCGCTCATCGTGAAGTTCATGAAGAACTACCTCTTCGCTCCGGCGCCCTTCCCGCCGGTTCCGAGGCGGAACGACGCGGCCGACGACGATTTCCTCTGGGACCAGGGTCCGGCGAGCGGCCTCTCCAAGATCCGGTTCCACGATCCGGCGCCGGTCTTCGCGGCCCGGAGCGAGCCCAACGTGGCCCTCTTCCGGGAGCAGATCGCCGGACTTCGAGAATTCCTGGTCCGGGCCACGCCCACCGAGGAGCAGGCGAAGGACGTCGACTTCCTGCTCGTGGTCGGCGAGCTCTTCACGCTGGTGGTCTACGCCCAGCTCGTCCTGGAATCGGCGGCGCTCTCGGAGGCGCAGGGGATCGACGGGGACACGATCGACCAGATCTTCGACGTGCTGGTGCGCGACTTCTCGCGCCACGCGCTCGACCTGAGCGCGAAGCCCGCCGCCACCGCCCTGCAGTCCGAGCTGGCGCTGAAGATGATCCGGCGTCCGGCCTTCGACGCCGGGCGCGCGGCCCGGGTCTGGGAGACCGTGCACGCCCTCAAGGATGCGTACGAGATGAATCCGTAGCGGGGGCGGCCGCGACGGTCAGGGAGCCGGGCGCGCCTTCAGCTGGGCGACCAGCTCCCCGTAGGTCCGGTCACCCCGGAGCGATTCCAGATCTGGATCCTGGTCGATGTTCCGGACGATCTCCTCGGGCATCCCGTACTGGACCGCCTCCTGGAGGTACCGCAAGGCGTCCTCACGGTGGTGCTGCAGCGCCGCCTCGCAGAGAAGGTTGTAGCGGACGATGCCGGCCGTCCTCCCCGCCGGCCCGCGCGCCTCGAGCTCGGTGGCGAGCACCTCGCGGTTGATCCGCTCCGCCTCCGCGTAGTCCTTCTGGCTGGCCCGGGTGTTGGCGAGGTTGACCATGAGCTCGAGCGTGTTGGGGTGCTTCGGGCCGTAGACGCGGCGCGACGAGTCGAGGACCTGAAGCTGGAGGTCCGCCGCGCGGGCGAGGTCTCCCTGCTCGTAGAGGTCGTTGGCCAGGTTGGCGACGGCGGCCATGGTCCTCGGGTGGTCCGGCCCGTGGATGCGCCGGTAGGTCTCGAGGATCGAG
>JBAXVO010000342.1:0-3391 GCA_037129355.1 Deltaproteobacteria bacterium
GCCTACCGGGACTTCCTCGACCGGACCACGGTCGCCGACATCCAGGACCACGCCTAGGCGCGCGGCCTCCCCAGCACCAGCACCGCGTTGCTCCCCCCGAAGGCGAAGGAGTTGCTCACGACGTGGTCGCCGTCGTACCGGCGGGCCCCCTCGGTCACGTAGTCGAGGTCGCACTCCGGGTCGGGCGTCGTGTAGTTGATGGTCGGCGGGACCACCCGGTCGCGCAGGGTCTGGATGCTGCTCACCAGTTCCAGCGCGCCGCCGGCGGAGATGGCGTGACCGAGCGCACCCTTGTTGGCGACCACCATCGTCCGGCGGGCCGCCTCCCCGAAGACGTTCTTGATGGCGGTGGTCTCGGTCTTGTCGTTCCACTCGGTGCCGGTGCCATGGGCGTTCACGTACCCGACCTGGTCCGGCCGGAGGTCCGCGTCGCGGAGCGCCTTGGCGATGGCCCGCGTCGGGCCTTCCGGCGAGGGCTGGGTGATGCTGTGGCAGTCGGCCGAGGCCCCGTACCCCAGGACCTCCGCCAGGACCGGCTGGCCGCGCCGCCGCGCCGACTCCTCCGACTCGAGGACCAGCACGCCGGCCCCCTCCCCCAGCACGATGCCGTCCCGGTCCGCGCTGAAGGGCCGGCAGGCCCTTGCCGGCTCGTCGACGAGCTTGGAGAGGACGCGCAGGGCGGTCCACGCCATCATGACACCGGTGGTGAAGACGGTGTCGGCGCCGCCGCAGATCGCCACGTCGAGCACGCCCGAGCGGATGTGCTGGAAGGCCTGGCCGACGCTGTGGGTCCCCGACGCGCAGGCCCCGTCGACGTTGAAGAGCGGGCCGCCGAAGCCGAACCGGATCGACACGTTGGCGGAGGGGCCGCTGTTCATCGACGAGGGGATGATCATCGGCCCCGATTTCCCCTTCGTGTAGTAGTCGCGGTAGGCGTAGTCGGAGGCGGCGAAGCCGCCGATCGAGCTGCCGATCAGCACCGCGGTCTCCTGCCGGTCGACCCCGCCCTCGAGCAGGCGCGCCTGCTTCACGGCCTGGGTCGCCGCCACCACGGCCAGCTGGGAGGCGCGGCTGGTGCGGCGCACCTCCTTCACCTCGAAGAATTCGGAGGGGACGTAGCCCTGGACGATGGCGCCGATGCGGATCGGGAGCTGCGCGAGATCGGGATCGGTGAGCGCCACCACGCCCGAGTCGCCCCGGACGAGCCGCTTCCAGAAGGTCTCGACGTCGCAGCCGAGGGCGCTCGCCACCCCCAGGCCGGTCACGACGACACGTCGTCCGCTCATCGCGCTTCCCGCCTTCGTCCCGTCGGGCTTCCCCACGAGTCCATCCGTCCACCGTCCTCTCGTTCGGGCGGTAACCTATCAGGGCCCGGGCGCGACGGGACTCGTTAAGATGGGATTCTCGGCACCGCAAGGAGGCGCCATGGCGGACGTACATCGCGGGCTCACGCATGCGATGCTGGTGACCCGGACGGGGCGCTACGCGCTCCTGGCGGTGCTGGTGGCGGACGTGTTCGCGATCCCGCCCCTGGTCGCGACGGGCGCCCTGCCGTACTGGGTACAGGGGCTCTCGTTCTCGCTCGTCTGCCTGGTGGCGGTGGTCGCGCTCGCCGCCCACGTCTCCGCCCGCTGGCTCGTCGTGGCCGTCGCCCTCATCGCGGTGGCGGCGCGGTGGGGCCCGATCGCCTCGCACGTCCCGGGCTTCCGGTTCCTCGAGGCCGCGACCGTCGGCCTCGCGGCGGCCACCTTCGCGGGGGTGCTGCTCGTCGAAGTCTTCTCGAACGGCCAGCTTCAAGACCGGTTGCTGTCGGTGGTCCTCGTCTACGTCCTGCTCGGTGTCGCCTGGGCGTTCGCCTACGCCCTGGTCCTCGTCGTGCACCCCGGAGCCCTCCAGGGCCCGGAGGGGGTCCGCCACGTGTCGCAGCTCCTCTACTTCAGCTTCAGCACCCTGACGACCGTCGGTTACGGGGACATCGCCCCCCTCCACCCCTACGCCCGAACCCTGGCGGTCCTGGAGGCGTTGACCGGGCAGCTCTTCCTGGTCGTGGTCGTGTCCCGCTTCGTGGGCGCGGGCGCCTCCGGAAGCTCCAGGAAGTGAGGACCGGGAGCGCTGCCCGGGCGGCTCAGCCCAGGAGCACCGACCTCATCGAGAGCGATCCCATGTCGAACCCGGTGATCGGGAAGCGCACCGGATCCCGCGCGTCGCTGGCCCCGGCCGCGTAGAGGAGCGGCAGGTAGTGGTCGGGCGTGGGATGGGCGAGCCGGCCGGCCTCGCCGTCGAGCGCCCCGACCAGGTGCTTCTCGTCGTGGATGGACAGGGCGGCCGCGACCCCCTCGTCGAAGGCCCTCGCCCAGTCCGGGGTGGTGCGATCCCCGGCTCGCCAGGCCGTGAAGGCGTGGCGCAGGTTGTGGGTGACGTTGCCGCTCGCGAGGACGAGGACCCCCTCGTCGCGCAGCGGCGCGAGCGCGCGGCCGATGGCGAGGTGCTCCACGGGGGTGAGCCGCCCGTCGATGCTGAGCTGGACGACCGGGACGTCGGCCCCGGGCCAGACGTGGAGCAGCACGCTCCAGGTCCCGTGGTCGAGCCCCCAGTCGGTCCGGATCGACGCCCGGTTCTCGCCCACCAGCGCCACCGCGCGCCGCGCCAGGGGCACGTCGCCGGGGGCGGGGTACTGGATGCGGTAGAGCGCCTCCGGGAACCCGCCGAAGTCGTGGATGGTCTCGGGGCGCTCGTTCCCGGTCGTGAAGGTCCCCGCCACGTACCAGTGGGCCGAGACGGCCAGGATGGCCCTCGGTCGCGGCAGGAGCTTCGCCAGGTCGTGGAAGCCGCGGCTCCAGGCGTTGTCCTCGATCGCGTTCATGGGGGAGCCGTGCCCCACGAAGAGGACGGGCATGCGCCCGCCTGCGGGACCTGCCTCCAGGATCGAGCGCCGGGAGATCATGAGGTGCCTTTCCTAACCCTGATTGACCTTATCCGCCGATCCCGTTACCCCTCACCCCTCTCCATGACCATCCTCCCCCGCACGATCCGACCCCTGGCGGCCGCCGCCGCAGCGATCCTCGGATTCTCCCTCCTGCTCGCGGCCTGCGGTGGGAAGCCCGGTGCCCCCGCCGCGCCGGCCCCGGTCGAGGTGGGCGTGGTGGCCATCCACCCCGTTGCCCTCACCCTGACCCGGGAGCTCCCCGGACGGACGGCTCCCTACCGGGTGGCCGAGGTCCGGGCCCGGGTGAACGGCATCGTGCAGAAGCGGCTCTTCGCCGAGGGCAGCGACGTGAAGGAGGGGCAGAAGCTCTTCCTCATCGACCCGGCCCCGTACGAGGCGGCGCTCGACGGCGCCAAGGCCGCCCTGGCCCGCTCCGAGGCCACCCTGGCCAACGCCCGGGTGGTG
>JBAXVO010000343.1:0-3386 GCA_037129355.1 Deltaproteobacteria bacterium
GCGCGCCTCGAGGATCCGGGCCGGAACGAGGAGGAGGACCTCGGCGGGCACGAAGCGCCCGGCGAGGTCGATGACGGGGATCTGGAACTGGCGCCCGAGCGCCCGGACGACGTCGACCTCGTGCACGATCCCGAGGTGGACGAGGGCGCTGCCGATGCGCCCGCCACAGCGCCTCTGCCACTCGAGGCCAGCGCGCAGTTGCCGTCCGTCGATGGTTCCACCTTCGAGCAGGATCTGCCCCAGCGGTACCCGCTTCATCGGCCACACCCCGTCTCGGCCAGCCCCCCCGTGCGCCAGGAGACGCACGATCACTTTCCGTCCTACATTGTGGCATGACCTGGGGGAATTGAATACCCCTTCGGGGCTACTTCTTTGGGGCGGGCTTCTTCTTGGCGGGCTTGGCCATCTCGGCCAGCCGGGCGTTGGCCTTTTTCGCCGCGGTTGTCTTGGGATAGCGCTTCGCCACGTCCTGGAAGATGGCCTTGGCGTCGTCCCTCAGGTCGAGCGCCAGCATGGCCTCCCCCGTCCGGAAGAGCGCATCGGGGGCCTTGTCGGAGCGCGGGAAGTCCTGGGCCACCTTCCCGTACGAGAGGACCGCCTCCCGGTAGCGCTTCTCGCCGTAGGAGATCTCCCCCATGCGGAACCAGGCGTCGGCGGCGCGCGGATCGGTGGGCCACTTCTTCACGTACTCGTCGTACAGCTGCCGGGCCACCGCCCGCTCACCGGCCTGCTCCTGCTGGATGGCGAGGGCCAGGAACTCGCCCTTGTCGGCCGGCCTCTTCAGGGTCTCGGCGCGCTTGCGCCCCTCGTAGTCCTCGAGCGCCCCGGCTCCCCGGAGCGCGGCGAACCGCGCCTCGGTGTCCGACTGGAACTGGGCGAGGCGCAGTTCGGTCTGCTGGAGCTGGTGGTGCTCCTCCTCGAGCTGGCCGACCATCCGGGTGAGCGACTCCTGCATCCGGTCCTGGTTCGCCACCACGTCGGCGCCGCTGCGGTGCGCCGTGTTGTTGAGCTCGTCGAGCTTCCTCTGGACCTCGACGATCTTCTGGTCGACCTTGGCGATGCGGTCCCGGACCACGGTCCGCTGCTCCTCGAGCTGCTGCGTGGTGGCGGCGCTCTCCGCCTCCAGCCGCTGGATGCGGGCATCCATCTGGCGCCCCTTCTCGACGGGGACCCAGCAGGCGGAGACGGCGAGGAGCAGCGAGAACGCGATCCGGTTCTTCATGCGCGATCGGACCGATTACTGGGCGACGACGTCGCCGCGACGGTTCTTCTCCCAGCAGGTCTCGGTGGCCTCCGTGCAGACGGGGCGCTCCTTGCCGTAGCTCACCGCCTTGAGCGACTTGGCGGGGACACCCAGGTTCACCAGGAACTTCTTGGCGGCCTCGGCGCGCCGCTGGCCGAGCTGGAGGTTGTAGTCGACCGTCCCGCGGTCGTCGGTGTTCCCCTCGACCGTGATCTTGGTGAAGCCCTTCTCCTTGATGCAGGAGGCGTTCTTGGTGAGGACGGACTGCGACTCGGGCGTGAGCACCGCGCGGTCGAAGGCGAAGAACACCGGCAGCAGCGTGCCGCCGCCGGGCGGGCAGGCCTGCGGTGCGGAGGACACGGGCGGAGGAGGGGCCACCGGAGGAGGAGGCGGCGGGGCGACCGTCGTGCACTTGCCCGACTCGCAGGCCTTGCCGGCGGGGCAGTCGTCGCTGCGCTCGCACTCGGGGCGCGGGGTGCACTTGAGCGAGCGGCACACGAAGCCGGCCTTGCAGTCGGTGTCCTGGCCGCACTCCTGGCACTTGCCCTCGACGCAGGTCTTGCCGTACCCGGGCTGCGCGGAGCAGTCCTCGCTGGTCTTGCATTCGCCGTTGGTGGGCTTCGCCGGGCAGCCGGCGAGGAAGAGGGCAAGGAAGGGAACGGCGAGCAGGGTCGAGCGGTGAATCCTCATGGATTTCCTCCGTGTATCGGACAGGTCGGTATGCGAGATCGGACCTTCCAGATGCTCCGGATTCCGGGGTGTGTCAAACGAAAATCCCCCGGGAATGGCCGGCCCAAGGTGAAGGTTTCCCCATGCGCGGGTCGCGGGTGATCCCGGCCATCCCTCCCTCCCGGCCGGGTCGCCCGCGTGCCCGCGCTTTCCCGCCCTTGGCGCCGGCGCCTCCCCGGGACTATCGTTCGACGCCCCCACCGTGGACCCATCCCCCGCCCCCGAGATTTCCCCTCCGGCGCCGCCCGAGGCCGGGCCGCCGCCAGGAAGGGGCGCGCGCGGCGCCGCCGGATGGCTGCGCCGGGTGGGGCGAAGGAACGTCGTGCTCGGCGTCCTGGGGGCGCTCCTGCTCCTCGTCGTCGCCGGCGCGTCGGCCGTGTTCGCCTGGACCCGCGAGCTGCCCCACTTCGAGGGGCTGAAGGACTACCGCCCCCTCGTCTCCACCCGCGTGCTCGCCGCCGACGGGAGCGAGGCCTTCGTCTTCGCGCGCGAGCGGCGCACCGTCGTTCCCTTCGACAAGATCCCCGACGTGATGAAGCGCGCCGTCCTCTCCGCGGAGGACGCGCGCTTCTACGAGCACGAGGGGGTGAACTACCTGGCCATCCTTCGCTGCGCGGCCAAGGGGCTCCTGCGCGGGGGCGTGGCCTGCGGCGGCTCCACCATCACCCAGCAGGTGGTGAAGACCTTCCTGCTCCCCACCGACTGGCGGGTGAAGCGCAAGGTGAAGGAGCTCTTCCTCGCCCCCCGCCTCGAGCAGAACCTCTCCAAGGACGAGATCCTCTTCCTCTACCTGAACCAGATCTACATGGGGCACCGGCGCTACGGCGTCGAGGAGGCGGCCCGCTTCTACTTCGGCAAGGGGATCAAGGATGTCACCGTGGGTGAAGCGGCCACGCTGGCCGGCCTCATCCAGTCCCCCGAACGGCTCTCGCCGGTGAAGCACCTCGAGGCGGCCCGGGCGCGGCAGCGCTACGTGCTGCGCCGCATGGTGGAGGAGGGCGCCATCGACGCCCGCACCGCCGAGGCCGAGGCGGCGCGCCCCCTCAAGCTGCGCAAGCCCACCGAGCCGTTCGGCGCCTGGTATGCCGACGCGGTCCGCCGCCTGCTCGACGAGCGCTACGGCGCCGAGCGGGTGGAGACCGACGGCCTCCAGGTCGACATCGCCATGCTCCCCAACCTCCAGCGCGCCGCCGAGGCGGCCCTGGCCGCCGACCTGCGGCTCGTGGACAAGCGGCACGGGTGGCACGGCGCCCCCCAGCACCTCGACGAGAAGCAGCTCGCCTCGGTGCTCCCCGGCTGGCGCCAGCGCCTCGCGGCGGCTAAGCCGCAGCCCGGCGAGCTCCCGGTCTGGGACCTCGGACGGGTCGACTCCGACGAGATCGATCCCGAGGCGGAGGGGAAGCCCGACGCCCGG
>JBAXVO010000344.1:0-3383 GCA_037129355.1 Deltaproteobacteria bacterium
GCGGTCTAGGCGGGGGTCGTCCTGGCGTACTGCATGCTCCGCGGCTGGGACGAGGGGTACGAGGTCCCCAGCCTGGGCATCGCCGTCCACGCGGGGGCGCGCGGGAAGGGGCTCGGAGGCGCACTCATGCTCCACCTGCACGAGGAGGCGCGGCGCCGCGGCGCGCCCCGGATCCGGCTGAAGGTCTATCCGGACAACGCTGCGGCCGTGCAGCTGTACCGGTCGCTGGGATACGTCTTCGAGCCGGCGCTGGAGCGGGGGCAGCTGGTGGGGTTCAAGGACCTCGAGAATCGAGGTCGGGCCGCCGCTCCATCACCGCGATGAGGGAGAGCGGGGGGAAGGGGAGGAAGCGGTCGATGCGCCGGACGAGCGGCGTGAGCCAGTCGACGGCGCCGATCTGAAGCCGCCCGGCGGCCCGGCGCCGCAGGACGCGGCCGTTCAGCCACCAGGGCAGGGAGGACAGCCGGTTGAAGCGCAGGATCGTGGTCACCTCGAGCCCGGCCCGGGACGCCACCTCGCGCAGCCCCTCCTCCGTGTAGCGGCGCCGGTGCCCGAGGGCCTCGTCCAGGGTCCCGAAGTTCCAGGGGCCGGAGGGAACGAGGACCACGGCCCGGCCGCCCGGGGAGAGCACCGACCGGACGTTCCGCAGCGCCCCCACGTCGTCGTCGAGGTGCTCGATCACGTTCAGGCACACCACCGAGTCGAAACCGCCCTCGACGGCCGGGAAGGAGTCCAGGTCGGTGACGTCGGTGTAACGCGCCTCCAGGTAGGGACGGTCGGCGGTGAGGTTGCGCAGGGTCTCCAGGTAGAGGGGATCGACCTCGCTCGCCACGTAGAGGTCGCGGGGCACCAGGCGCCGGGTGATGGCGCCCGTCCCCGAGCCGATCTCCAGCAGCCGCGACCCGAGGAAGGGGCGGATCAGGTCGGCCATCCAGCCGGTGAAGCGCCCCGCCGAGGCGAGCCGCCGCGTCATCTCCAGCCCGGGCTCGTCGCGCACGTAGATCTTGTCGCTGAAGGTGAAGCGCAGGATGGCGCCCAGCGCGCGCACGCCGTCCCTCCAGTCGATCTTCTTCCCCTCCTGGTAGGTGCGCCCCGAGTAGCGGATGGGCACCTCGAAGACGCGGGCCTCGCGCTTCGCCAGCTTGATGGTGAGCTCGGGCTCGAGCCGGAAGTCGTTGGAGAAGATGGGGATGGAGCGCAAGAGGTCGGTGCGGACCGCCTTGTAGCAGGTCTCCATGTCGGTCAGGTTCAGGTTGGTGACCAGGTTGGTGAGGAAGGTGAGGAGCTTGTTTCCCAGCTCGTGCCGGAAGAAGAGCACGCGGCGCGACTCGCCACCGGCGAAGCGCGATCCGAAGACCGCGTCGGCCCGTTCGGTGACGAAGACGTCCACCATGCGCAGGATGTCGACCGGGTGGTACTCCAGGTCGGCGTCGTGGATCACGGAGTACTGCCCGTCGGCCCGCTCGAGCGCCGTGCGGATGGCCGCGCCCTTGCCGCCGTTCCGCTCGTGGCGGAGGAAGATCCACTCGGTCCGGCCCTGGCGCCCCCGGCCGAGCTCGACCGCCGGGACGGCTCCCCCCGAGCGCGGCGCGGGCGGCGGGGGCGGGGCGAGCGCGATGCCGCGCTCGGCCGCGAAGGCGTGCAGCGCCGCGGCGCTTCCGTCCCGCGACGAATCGTCGACGACCACCACCTGGATGCGTTCGAGGTGGGGGCTCGTCTCCAGGACCCCGAGGCGCCCGAGCGACGCGGCCACGAGGTGCTGCTCGTTGTAGACCGGGACGAGGACCGAGAGGGAGCTCACGGGAAGATCTTCTACCGCAACAGGGGACGGAGTGCGCGCCAGGCGAGGCGCATGACGGGGTTCGCCAGCCCCTCGAGCCACGAGCCCGCGAGCCCCTCGAAGACCACGTCGCCGCTCCAGAACCGGACGATCTCGGCGTCCTCGACGCGGCGGATGGAGCGCTGGGCCGCCCGTCCGGCGCGCACGTGGCGCCAGGCCGCCGGGGTGAGGAGGTGCCCCCAGGCGCGGACCTTCTGCCGGAACCAGCCCCCGCGCAGCGCGACGGCCGACAGGCCGACCTCGCCGGCGACGAGGGCCGGGGAGAGCAGGAGCAGGTTGCGAAACCGGAGGTTCTTGAGCAGCACGAGGGCCCGGTTCCGCTCCAGGAAGTAGTACTTCTCCGGGTTCCGGGAGAAGGCGTACTTGTGGAAGACCACCGACCGGGGAGCGAGGAGGGCGCTCCACCCGGCGAGCCGCATCCGCCAGCCCAGGTCGAGGTCCTCCTGGTAGAGGAAGAGCTCCTCGTCGAAGAGGCCGGATTCACGGAGGGCCTGGGCCCGGAGCAGCACGCCGGCCCCGGAGGCGAAGGCGATCTCCGCGGGTACGTCCGGCACCGACGACGCCGGCTCCCGGAAGCGCCCGCAGTATCCGAGCCCGAGGAAGTGGATGACGTTGCCCGCGGTGTTGACGAGGGTCCGCTCGGTGGCGAGCAGGAGGAGCGACTGCACCTGGCCCGCCTCCGGCCGTTCCCGCGCCACCGAGAGCGCCTCGCGCAGGAACCCCGGCGTCACCTCGGTGTCGGGGTTGAGCAGGTAGACGAAGTCCGCGCCGCGCTCCAGCGCCCGCCGGATCCCGACGTTGTTCCCCCCGGCGAAGCCCAGGTTCCGGTCGTTCACGAGGACGGTGACCTCCGGGAAACGCTCCCGGAGCAGGCGCACCGTCCCGTCCCGCGACCCGTTGTCGACCGCGAAGACCTCGACGTCGGCGCCCGCGGCGTCGATCCGCCGGAGGCTTCCGAAGCAGTCCTCGACGAACCGCTCCGCCTCGTACGTGACCACGACGACCGCGACGCGGACGGGGGGCGGCGGGATGGGGGGCCGGTCGGTCACAGGAACATGTCCCTCGCCGCGTAGGTCCACCCCGGGGAGACCCGCGACTAGCGGCCGCGCACGCGCTCGTCGAGCCCCCAGGCGATGCGCCGGACCCGGGAGGGGCGCTCCCCGAGGGCCAGCCGGCGGGCCTGGTGGGCGAGCTTCCGGGCGACGAGCGCGAGGTCGGGGAGATCGGCGACCCATTTCTCGGGGTCGACCCGGGGCACGCCGGGGCCGCCGTAGTTGGTGATGTTGAGCCGATCGGAGGCCTGCGAGGCGATGGTGCCGCCCATCGACATGAGGACAACGTGGGGAAGATTGAGCCCGGGCGGGGCGATCTTCGGGATTTCCTGAGCGTGGGGAGTCGCAACGAAGAGGGCCGAAGGAACAAACAACAGGGAGAGGACGGAAAGGCGGAGAGTGGTGCGCATGGGAAGAGGTGGTGGAGGGAGGAGGGCGCTCAGTATTCGTTGAAGATCCGTTGGATTTCCTTCGGGTCGGTGGTCTTGGTG
>JBAXVO010000345.1:0-3358 GCA_037129355.1 Deltaproteobacteria bacterium
CGGGGATGATGGCACGCCCGGGAAGGGGCGCGCGTCGACCTTGGTGGGTCTGTCCCTCCCGCATGGGAACCCTGCCGGGCCTTCCCCCTGCGCGGGGAGCGCCGTATCGTTCGTCGATGAAGACCCGGTCCCTCCTCGCGATCGCGCTCCTCGTGGGCGGATGCGCCACGCTCGACTCCGCCTCCCAGCCCACGGTGCCGGTCCCGATGTCGGCCGTCCCGCCTGGCAAGCCGGGCCAGAATCCGGGTCCGGCCGGCGAGGTGCTCTGGGCCGACATCGGCCAGGCGCAGACCCCGCGACGCGCCCGCTTCGACGCCTGGCTCGTCGAGGGACCGAATCTCCGGATCGCCCGTCGCCCCGACGGGATGTGGACCGGCACCTTCTTCGGCCGCCCGGTGACGCTCTCCACGTCGCTCGGCCAGATCGTCGGGTCGGGCATCGACCTGGCGGTCGAGCGGCACGGCGCCGGGACCTGGATCACCGGCACGGTCTTCGACGCCCCGGTGCGGTTCGAGGTCACGGTCACGCGGGTGAAGGGCGGCGCGGGCGGCAACGTCTTCGACCTGACGCGCCAGGGGCCCGGGCAGTACGACAGCCCCGCCGGCATGCTCACGCTCAAGGGCTCCGCCATCACCAACGAGGCCCCCATGCCCCAGACGGCGCTGGCGCTGCTGGCGGCGCTGCTCCGGTAACCCGCCTACGGCGAGATCACGAGCCCCAGGGTCACGTCCCCCTGGACGATGGGGATGCCGCCGTTCACCCGGAGCTCGGCGCCGTTCGGGCCGGAGAGGAAGGTTCCGGAGCTGAACAGCACCGGCATCAGGAACCGGGCCTCGAAGCGGAGCCCGATCACCTCGGAGATCCACCACTTCATCCCGCCGCCGAGGTGGAAGGCGAAGAGCCAGGCGTCCTGGGGCTGGATCGTCATCATCCCGGCCCCGGCCACCTCGACGCTCCCCGGGCTGAACCAGGCGAGCCCCAGTCCGCCGGCCAGGAAGGGCTCGATCGTTCCCTGGTCGAAGGTGGTGGTGCCGCCCAGCTGGAGGTACTGGGTGGTCACCGGGAAGGCCGGGCTGCTCGCGAAGAAGGCGCTGGTCGCGGCGAAGCGGGCCTGTGGACGGGCGAAGAGGTAGACCAGCTCCAGCTGCGACCTCCAGTCGAGCGGGATGCCGAGGACGATGCCCGCCTCGGGCGCCACGTCGAACGCCAGCGTGCCGCTCGAGCCGTTCACCCGCGAGCTCCAGAAGAGCCCGGCGTAGGGGGTGATCTCGAAGGTCTTCGCCGACGGCTCGACGTAGCCCTGCCGCGTGTACGACTGGGCCGCGGCGGGCCCGGCGGCGCAGGCGATCAGGGCGGCGAGGAGCAGCGAGGCGCTCGGCTTCTTCACGGGTCGTCCCTCCGGTGGCGAGCCTAGCAGGAGGGGCGACCGCCGCGAGATCGATGTCGCTCCCGGGCCACCGGAGGTATCGTGGAGCCGGCGCCATGCAGCTCATCGTCCGCGGCATCTTCTGGTTCGGCCTCTACGCGTTCCTGGTGGCCTTCCCCCTCCTGGTGGGCGCCCTCTCGGTCCCGCGGAGCGGGTCGGGCTCCCTGGTCGTGGACCTGGCCGATGGCCTCGGCTACCTGGCCTTCGCCATGCTCGCGCTGGAGATGGCGCTCGTCTCCCGCATGGACGAGGCCACCGGCGCCTTCGGCCTCGACGCGCTCCTCCAGTTCCACCGGGAGGCGGGGCTCGGCGCGCTCCTCCTCGCCTGCGCCCACGTCGTCCTCCTGCTCTCGACCCGCGGCTACCCGCTGGCCACGCTGGGGCTCGGCGGCGCCGTCCCCTGGCCGATCCGTGCCGGGACGCTCGCGGCGGGGAGCACCCTCCTGCTGGTCGGGATCTCGATCGGTCGGCGCCGCCTGCACCTCCGCTACGAGGCCTGGCAGCTCCTCCACGGGCTGTTGGCGGTGGCGATCGTGGGGCTCGGCGCCCTCCACGTGGCCTCCCTGGGACGGTTCTCCGCCTCCACCCCGATGCGGGTGGTGGGCGTGCTCTACCTGGTCCTCTTCCTGGGCGTGCTCCTCCGCTACCGGGTGCTGCGGCCGCTCGCGCTCCTGCGCCGTCCCTGGACGGTCCTCTCCAACGAGGCGGAGCGGGGCGACGCGCGCACCATCCGGCTCTCCCCGGTGGGCCACCCCGGCTTCCCCTTCCAGCCCGGGCAGTTCTGCTGGCTCAACACCGGCCGGACCCCCTTCCACCTCGAGCAGCACCCGGTCTCCATGTCCTCGAGCGGCGAGGTCCCGCCGGGCGGGGCCATCGCCTTCACCATCCGTCACCTGGGCGACTGGTCGGGGAAGGTGGTGCCCGCGCTGCGCCCCGGCGACCGGGTCTGGGTGGACGGACCCTACGGCGTCTTCTCGCCCGACCGGGAGGAGGGGCCGGGCTACGTCCTGGTGGGCGGCGGCGTGGGGGTGACGCCGCTCGTCTCCATGGTGGAGACGCTCGCCGACCGGGAGGACCGTCGGCCGGTGGTGCTCTTCCACGGGGCGCACGTCGAGGCGGACTTGACGCTGTGTGAACGGATCGAGGCGCTTCGCCCCCGGCTCGACCTCACCGTGGTCCGGGTGCTCGAGCATCCGCCCGAGGGCTGGTCCGGCGAGGCGGGGCTCATCGACGAGGGGGTGCTCCGGCGCCACCTGCCCCACGAGCACCGGCGGTTCCAGTACTTCGTGTGCGGCCCGGCGCCGCTCATGGACGCCATGGAGAAGGTCCTCCCCACGCTCGGCATCCCGGCCGGGCGCATCCACGCCGAGCGGTTCGACATGGTCTAGCCCCCGTGAGCCACCGCATCGTCGCCGCCGCCGTCCGGCTCGTGCTCCTCGCCTTCGTGGCGAGCGCGGTGGCGTTCGCGCTCGCCGTCCGGTCGCCGGGGAGGGACGACGGCGCCTGGCCGGTCACCCACCGGAACTTCGGCGCCCGGACCTGCGCCACCTGTCACGGGCGCTGACGGACCGCGCCGGGGCGTGTAGAGTTCCGGCGATGCCTTGCCCCGCCTGTGGCTCCCAGAGGGTGCGTCCGTCCCGACCCCGGGGACGGCGGGAAAAGTTCCTCCGGGCCTGGTCGCAGGGTCGGTACTACGAGTGCCGGGAGTGTCACTGGCGGGCACGCAGGCCCCGCGGCGCGCGCGATGCCTCCAACGCCGGGATCGACCTCCGGTTCTGGGCGGTTGCCACCCTGGTGGGTCTCGGCTTCCTGTACGTGCTCTACCGGGGGGGCTGAGCCGGCGCGGGTCGAGTTCGACCCTCCCCGATCGATTTCTTCGATCCCGGGCCCTTTTCTGTTCTTACTGTTCACCGTGAGTCCCCTGGCACACTT
>JBAXVO010000346.1:0-3344 GCA_037129355.1 Deltaproteobacteria bacterium
GGGATCACGATGTCGGTCGCGGACACGGTGCAGACGGACTTCACCTCGGCGCTGACCTTGAAGGTGTTGGTGACCGGGGTAGCCGCGAAGGCGAAGGCGGGCACGGCGAGGAGGGCGGCGGCGATGAACTTGGCGAGGCGCATGGGGTTTCCCTTTCGTTGGGTTTCGGGCGGGCCGTTGCCCGCGTCCTGACGGGGTGCTGCAAAGCACACCCGGTGCCAGGACCCGCCCCTTTCAAGTCCGCGAAATCTGGAGCTGTAGGTGGATGTGTCGTGACGGCTTTGGTCACTTTGAATCCGGATGGTTGGCCGCTCCCCGTCAGCCGAAATCGCCCACCAGGGTACGACCGACCGGGGTGGGTGCAAGAAAACCTGCGGAGATGTGGGACGCGCTGGCAGGCTGGATCCCGGGACTGGCGGCAGCCCCGGAACCGGCTAGCATCGCTCCATGTCCCTCCGGGCCCTGGCCAGCGCGTGCCTGCTCGTGGCCGCGCTCCCGGCCGCGGCCGACGTCTGCCTGGTCTCCGTGGTGGGCCCCTCCTTCGGCGTCTACGACACGACGTCGGGCAGCCCGAACGACTCGGTGGGGCGGGTCCAGATCTCCTGCAAGAGCGGCGCGACCGTCGCCATCTCCTCGGGCGGGTCCGGTTCCTTCTTCCCGCGCGCCATGCACAACGGCGCCGCGACCCTGAGCTACAACCTGTTCGTCGACGCGGCCCGCACCGGCATCTGGGGGGAATGGGGCACGGGCACACAGGTCCCCTACCTCACCGAGGGGCTCAACCGGACCATGCCCATCTTCGCCCGCATCCCACCGCTCCAGGACGTGCCTCCGGGCATCTACACCGATACGCTCGTCGTCAGCGTCTTCTTCTAGCCGGAGGCCCACCATGCGGAACCATTCCAGTTCGATGCTGGCTGCCCTGCTCCTCCTCGCCGCGACGGCGCCCATCTCGGCCCGCGCCGAGGACGCCTGCCTCTCCGACGCGAAGCGGATCTGCGCCGGGGTTCCCGGCGGCCCCGGGGGGGTCTACTACTGCCTCCGCTCCAGCTGGAACCAGCTCTCCGACGGATGCCAGCAGCTCCTCGACTGGTCCCAGAAGCGCGCCAACGAGGTCGCGCTCGACTGCCAGGCCGACGCCTTCGCCTGGTGCCAGGGGGTCCCGCCCGGGAAGGGGCGGCTCTACGCCTGCCTGGCCGGGCACCGGGCCGACATCTCCTCCGAGTGCAAGAAGGCGCTCACCGCGGTGGCCTGGTTCAACTCCGCGTGCGGGGCGGACCGGGACCGGCTCTGCTCGGGCGTCCCGTCGGCGGACGGCGGGGTGATCGCCTGCCTGGTCACCGCCCGGGAGCGGCTCTCCCCCTCGTGCCAGGCCGTCTTCTGGCCCTGAGACGACGCTAGGCGCCCTCGCGCCAGGGCGTGCTGGCCCGGAGCGCGGCCAGGATGGCCCGGGAGCTGGGCGAGCGGTTGAGCGTGTAGAAGTGGATCCCCGGGGCGCCGCGCCGGAGGAGATCGGCGGCCTGCAGGCTGGCGTAGGCCACGCCGAACTGCAGCGAGGCGTCGGGATCGGTGCGCCGCACCTCGAGCGCCGCCTGCAGCGGCGGCGGGATGGAGGCGCCGCACATCGCGGTGAACCGCTCGATCTGGTCGACGCTGGTGAGCGGCATGACGCCGGGCATCACCGGGAGCGCGATGCCGGCGGCCCTGGCCCGCTCCACGAAGCGGAAGTAGTGGGCGTTCTCGAAGAAGAGCTGGGTGACGAGGAAGTCGACTCCCGCGTCCACCTTCACCTTGAGGTGGTGGAGGTCCCGGGCGAGGTCACGGGTCTCGGGGTGCCCCTCGGGGTAGGCCGCGGCGCCCACGCAGAAGCGCCAGCGCCCGGGCTGGGAGCGCACGTAGGCCACGAGGTCGCTCGCATGGGCGAAGCCGTCCGGGTGGGGCGTGAAGCCCTGCGCCCCCTTGGGCGGGTCGCCCCGGAGCAGGAGCACGTTCTGGATCCCGGCCTCGGCCACGTCGTCGAGGACCCGGGCGACCTCGTCGCGGGGGGATCCGACGCAGGTGACGTGGGCCACCGGCTCCACCTCGACGTCCCGCTTGAGCCGCTTCACCAGGTCGACGGTGCGGGCCCGGTCGGACCCGCCCGCGCCGTACGTCACCGAGACGAAGCCCGGCCCGAGCGGACGCAGCGCCTCCACGGTCTGGAAGAGCTGCCGCTCCCCCTCGTCGGTGCGGGGGGGAAAGAACTCGAAGGAGAAGACCGGTTCGCCGCGCTCGCGGGCGAAGCGGAGGATGTCCGTGACCTTCACAGGGGCGCGAGTATATTCCGACGGAGAGGACCCACGCGAGAATGAGCACCGAGAAGCCCGTCCGGGCCGCGCGCTACATCACGCCGGAGGGCTTCCACCGCATCTCCGAGGAGCACCAGCGCATCTGGACGGTGAGCCGGCCCCGGGTCGTCGCCGAGGTCGAGGCCGCCGCGGCGCTGGGCGACCGCAGCGAGAACGCCGAGTACGTCTACGGGAAGAAGAAGCTGCGGGAGCTCGACCGGAGGCTGCGCGAACTTTCCGAGCGGATGGACACGCTCACGGTGATCGACCCGAAGCCCCACCCCTCCGGCCGGGCCTACTTCGGCGCCTGGGTGAAGGTGGAGAACGAGGACGGGTCGGAGCGGCGATATCGCCTCGTCGGGCCCGACGAGTTCGACGTCGAGGCCGGGCTCATCAGCGTCGACGCCCCCCTGGGGCGCGCGCTCCTCGGCAAGAAGAAGGGGGACGTCGTGGTGGTCCGCCGCCCCGCGGGCACGGTCGAGGTCACCGTGCTCGGGGTCTCCTGGAAGGCGCGCGCGTGAGCGAGCCCGCGGGGATCGTCCGGGACCGGGCCGCACAGCGGGCGCTGCTCGAGCGGTTCGCGCGGGAGCGTCCGGCGGCGATCCTCCTCGACCCCGCCGGCCCGGCCCTCCTCGACGTCTTCTCGGGAAAGAGCCTGCCGGTCGACTGGACCCGCATCGAGGGGGTGGGCGAGGCCCGCAACCGGGACACCGGCTCCCCCTACCTCGCGCTGCTCCGGGACGACGGGCGGCAGGTGATCCTGGCCGATGTCGGCATCGCCTTCGAGCCGGTGGTGGCCGGCACCGGCCCCCTGCCCGGGCTCCCATCGGTGGTCTGCTTCCGCGACTTCGCGGCCACGGCGGGGCGCATCGAGCACCTGCTCGTCGACCATCCCGGGGAGCCGGTCACCCGCGACCACCTCGACCTGTTCCTCTTCCTGGTGGCCCTCGTCGACGGCGCCCGGGCGGTGGGCTTCGACGTCTCCGTGGAGGAGCGGCGGCTGGAACGGATCCTGGG
>JBAXVO010000347.1:0-3343 GCA_037129355.1 Deltaproteobacteria bacterium
CTTCAAATCCCTTTTCCCGCTCCAGTTCCAGCCCCGACAAACCCACGGTTTGTCGGGGCATTTTCTTTGGCGTAGCACCCGGGTCCGACGTCCGTGCCTCCGGGGTGCCGTCAGGGTGCCGTGGCGCCCGTGGTGATAGTTATACGTTAGTAATAACGGAGGCGAGCCATGCGGAAGAAGCTCTCGGCCATCGGCAACAGCCTGGGCATCGTCATCGAGAAGCCCATCCTCGAACTCCTCGAGATCGATCGGGAGACCGAGCTCGACATGCGGACCGATGGGAATCGCCTGATCATCTCTCCCGTCCGGAAGGGAAAGAAGGAGCGAGTCCGGACGGCCCACCAGCGTGCACTCATTGCCCATGACGAGACCCTCCGAAGGCTGGCTCGGTGAGAAGATCCCCGTGAAGCCCACCCCAGAGCCCGTTGGACTGAAGTGGGTGTCCCGTCGCGATCTCTTCGCCGACCTGGTTGAGGGAGTTGCTGCTCTGGCCGGAGCCCGCGAGGCCAAGCGCAAGATGACCAAGAAGAGGTCGCGGTCATCCGTCGCGAGGAATGCCTCGCCGAGACCAAGGGGCAATGGGCGCGACAGTCGCCCCGGCTTGCGTGATTCGCGATTCGCGAATAACATATGAGCATGCTCGCCAAGGCGCCGCAGCTCAGGCCACAGGACGTCGTCGTGCTTCTCGACCTGGCACTCAGGCAGGGAGGGGAATGGTCATACCCTCAGGCGGCGTCGAAGCTCGGGATGAGCGCATCCGAGGTCCACGCGGCGATCCGAAGATCGGTCCTGGCCCGCCTGGCGGTCGCGCCGCCGGGGAAGCCCATCTCGGTGAACCGGCGAAATCTCCTGGAGTTCCTCGTCCACGGGGCGCGATACGCGTTCCCGGTCGTTCGCGGGCCTGCCACGCGGGGCCACCCGACGAGCCACGCGGCCCCGGTGCTCGAGAAGCGAATCGTCGACGACGGCGGTCTCCCGCCCGTGTGGCCGGACGCCGAGGGCCCGGTCCGAGGAGAATCCTTCTCACCCCTCTACCCCTCGGCATCCGTCGTGACGGCCATCGTCGCCGACCGGGCGCTGTATGACGCCGTGGCCCTCGTGGATGCCATCCGGGGCGGATCCGCCCGGGAAAGGCAGGTCGCGTCCGGGCTCCTGGAGAAGGTCCTCGCGTCGGAAGCCGCCCGGTGACGCGCAACCTCGACATGCTCGTCCAGGTCGCTCGTGGGCTCGGCGACCTCCGCCCCGAGGTCGTGTTCGTCGGCGGCGCTGTCGTCGAGTTGTTCGTCACCGACCCAGCCGCCCCCCGGCCGAGATTCACGGAGGACGTCGACGTCGTCGTGGAGATCACGAGTCGGGCGGAATGGTCCAGGCTCGGCGAGAGGCTCCGCTCGCGCGGCTTCCGGGAGGATCGGCGAGAAGGTGCGCCGATTTGCAGGTGGATGCTCGGCGACCTGACAGTGGACGTGATGCCAGAGCTGGAGTCCATCCTGGGGTTCACGAACCGGTGGTACGCAATGGCGCGGGAGGAGTCCGAAGTACGGGAACTACCCGGCCGAGTCCCGGTCCGGATCGTTCGCGCGCCGCTCTTCCTGGCGACCAAGGTGGAGGCGTTCGCGTCGCGCGGAGCTGGCGACTTTGCCGCGAGCCAGGACATCGAGGACATCGTAGCGGTCGTCGATGGCCGACCGGCCCTTGCGACGGAGACGAGGGCATCGCCGCCGGAGCTTCGCGGCTTCCTGGTCGAGACAGCCGAGCGCTGGCTCGCGAATGCCCGATTCCTGGAGGCCCTTCCTGGCCACCTCCCTGGCGACTCCGCCAGCCAGCTCCGGGTCCCGATCGTCCTCGGACGCCTGCGGGAGATCGCGGACCTCTGACCCTCCCCGTGTGCCCCACCGTGCACCACGGGGCGGGACGGCCCGGAACGGCAGGGAAGACGATGGAACGGGAAAGGCGAAGGGTCACGGCGAGTTGTGAGGCAACGGCGCGTCCCGCTTGGGGCTATTCACTCACCGTGTAGACCCTTCAAATCCCTTTTCCCGCTCCAGTTTGCCCCCGACAATCGTCAAGGTTGTCGGGGGTTTCTCTTCGGTTGTCCCTTTGTCTGTAACCCCGACTGTAACCTCGTTCTGGGTTACAGCGGCCGGGGTCCCCGCCCAGGCCGCCGGGTCGATGGCGAGGACCGCCTCGCACATCTTCGGCCACTGCATCTCCAGGCGCGTGTAGAGGTCCGACGCGCGCTTGGGACTTGGGTGAGTGATCAGGTTCACATGGAACTCGGTCGCGCCTGCGCTCATCGCAAGGTTCCTGAAGGTCGACCGCGACTCGTACTGGCGCTGCGGGGGGAGTGCCCTTGCGACGGAGTGGGGATCCCCAGTCGCATGCAAACCTTCTTCAGGCCGACGTCGGTCCGCAGGCGGCGTGTCACGGTACGTGGGCCTCCGCCGGAAGGGCTCCGCGACCTGGTGCGTGTCCACGGAGACCACGGCTCGCCGCAACAATGCGAGGCGATGCCCGACGTCAGCGACGCTCACCGAGCGACCGATTCACGGCCGCCTCGCTGTGGATGACGGTCGTGTCGAAGACCGGAACGCCGACGTCGGCCTGCTTCACGAGCATGGGGATCTCCGTGCATCCCAGCACCACGCCCTCGGCCTTCTCCTCTTGGACCATGCGGTCGATGATCTGGAGGAAGCGCTTCCTCGACTCCTCCTTGACCACGTCGGCGCATAGTTCGTCGAAGATGATGCGGTTGATGTCCTCCCGTTCCGCGAGCGTCGGCGTCACCACCTCGATCCCGTAGCGCGCCTTCACGTGATCGCGCCAGAACGGGTTCTCCATCGTGTACTTGGTGCCGAGGAGCGCGACCTTCTTCAGCCCGCGTTCGCCGATCTTCCGGGCCGTCGGGTCCATGATTCGCAGCACTGGGATGCCCACGTTCTTCTCGATGTCGTCGGCGCTCGAGTTCATCGTGTTGGAGGCGATCACGATGAAATCCGCCCCGCCCGCCTTGAGACGACGTGCAGCGTCCCGCATCGTCTCCCGGAGTGGACGCCAGTCGCCTGCCTCGGCGAGCCGCTCCTGCTCGGAGAAGGTCCCGAACTCGATGGAGTACATGAGGATGTTGGCCGAATGCAGCGGGCCGAGCCGGTCCCGGACCATCTGGTTCATCAGCCGGTAGTACTCGAGCGACGAGACCCAGCTCACCCCGCCGATGATCCCGATGGTGAGGGCCTTTCGGGTGGGCTCGGGGGCCGCGACCTTGGAACTCAGCGGCGAGACGCCAATGCCGGGAGGCGCGGCCCACGCCGGCGAAGCGGCCAGGAGTGCGACCAGGGTGAGGAGA
>JBAXVO010000348.1:0-3322 GCA_037129355.1 Deltaproteobacteria bacterium
ACCTGCTGCACTCCCTGGGTGAAACCTGGCGGCGCGCCCCTCCCGGGCAGAGGCGAGGCCGACCGTGGGTCGGCTGGCCGCCAGCGCGAGGTCGGGGGCCATCCGACACCGTGCCACCGGGCGCCGCCCGTCTTAGGATTCACCGCCATGAACCTGCGCGCCGCGCCCTCGATCGCCGCCCTCGCCTCCTTCCTCGTCGT
The DNA here is from genome assembly GCA_037129355.1 of Deltaproteobacteria bacterium. Taxonomy (GTDB): domain Bacteria; phylum Myxococcota; class Myxococcia; order Myxococcales; family Anaeromyxobacteraceae; genus CAIOAK01. The sequence goes on from JBAXVO010000348.1 coordinate 201, forward strand.
CTCCACGGTCGCCTCGGCCGCTCCGCCGGAGACCCCGGCCGCCGCGACCGCCGCCGCCGCGACCGCCGCCGCGCCCCGCCCCACGGCGCTCGAGCTGGTCTCCCTGCCCGAGGCGAGCGGCCTCGCCCTCTCGCCCGACGGGTCCCGCGTCGCCTACGCGGTGAAGACCAAGCGCTTCGACCCCGCGGCGAAGGCCCCGCCCGACTTCGATCCGGGGAGCGCCTCCGGCGCCGATCTCAAGGCCGGATGGACCGTGGCCACCCAGCTCTGGTTGGTGCCGGCCGCGGGCGGCGAGCCCCGCCAGCTCACCTTCTCCACCGACGCTTCCTCGGGCCCGGTCTGGTCGCCGGACGGCTCCACCCTGGCCTTCCTCCGCAAGAAGGACGGGAAGGCCCGCATCCACCTCCTCGCCCTCTCGGGCGGCGAGTCCCGGCTGCTCGACACCGGCGCGCTCGAACCGCACGGCTTCGCCTTCTCCCCCGACGGGACGCGCATCGCCTTCCTCGCCGCCCTTCCCCTCTCCGACGCCCAGCGCCAGGCGAAGTGGGCGAGCGGGGGCGCCATCCGGTGGCAGCAGGAGTGGCAGGCCGATGCGATCCACGTGGTCGACCTGGCGGGCGGGAAGCCGGCCGCGGTGACCGGACCAGCAGTGAACGTCGTCTCCTTCGACTGGTCCCCGGACGGCAAGCGCTTCGCGGCGTTCCTCTCCCCGACGAGCGATCCCTACGACGCCGGCAACCTCCAGCGCCCCGCGGTGGTCACCCCGCGCGAGGGAGGGGCGGCCGAGGTCCGCTGGCTCGAGGAGACCCCCCGGAACGCGGGGCACATCCGCTGGTCCGCCGACGGGAAGCACGTCGCCTACGCCGTCGGGGTGGGGACGCTCTCCCTCCTGAACCAGGTCGTGGTCCGCGAGGCCGACGGCCCGGGGCGGTGGAACGCCGCCACCCGGCTCGATCCCACCATCGTCGATTTCACCTGGAGTGACGGGGACACCCTCCTCGCCCTGGTCGCCGAGCGGACCGCCTCGCGCGTCTACCGGCTGGCCCTCGACGGGTCGACGGCGCGGAACACCGGCTTCTCCGGTCGGGTGATCCGCCCGCCGCTCTCCCCGGACCGGGGAGGCAACCGGCTCGCCTTCCTCTCCTCCACCCCCGAGTCTCCCTGGAGCCCCACCGTCCTCGACCCGCGGAACGGGCGCGCCACGGTGGCCGTGCAGATCGCCCCGGAGGTCGCGACCTGGCCGCGGATCCGCTCCGAGGTGGTGACCTGGAAGAACCCCGAGGGGCAGGTGATCGAGGGGATCCTGGTCCTGCCCGCCGACCTGCCGCCGGGGAAGAAGCCGCCGCTCTGGGTCTTCCCGCACGGTGGCCCGGACGACGTGTCGCAGCCCTCCTGGTCGCGCTGGACCCCGTCCATCGTCGCGCGCGGCTATGCGGTCTTCGAGCCCAACTACCGGGGCAGCACCGGTTACGGCCTCGACTTCTACGCCGCCAACCGCGGCCGCCTCGGCGAGATCGAGTTCGCCGACATCGAGAGCGGCGTGGACTCCCTCGTCGCGGCCGGCAAGGTCGACCCCGATCGGCTCTTCTACGGAAGCTGGTCCTGGGGCGGATACACCACCGCCTGGACCATCGGCCACACCCGGCGCTACCGCGCCGCCGTCGCCGGCGCCGCCGTGGTGGACACGGTGAGCACCTACGCCCTCTCCGACATCAACCGCGGCGTGTCGGCCGACTGGGAGTTCAAGGGGAACCCCTGGCAGCACGATGGGCACGCCCGGTCGACCCCCATGGCGTCCCTCCAGAACGCCCGGACGCCGACACTCGTGCTCAACGGCCAGGCCGACGACCGGGTGCCCTTCGTGGAGGGGCAGATCCTCCACCGGGCGCTCTCCGACGTGGGTTGCGAGGTGGAGTTCCTGGCCTACCCGCGCGAGCCGCACGGGTTCCAGGAACCGGCCCACTGGGTGCACATGCTCACGGCCTGGGCCGACTGGTTCGCCCGCCACGGTGGGAACTGACGGCGGACCTCAGCTCGCGGCCGGCAGCTCGATCCGGAAGGTCGTGCCGGTACCCGGCGTGCTGGTGGCCGAGATGGTCCCGCCGTGGGCCGTCACGATGGCGTGGGCGACCGACAGCCCGAGCCCCATTCCCTGCCCTGCCGGCCGCGTGGTGAAGAAGGGGTCGAACATCCGCCGCAGCACCTCCGGCGCGATCCCGCCTCCCCGGTCCTCCACGTCGATGCGCGCGCCCCCGGGCTCGGTGCGCCCGATCCGGACCACGATGTCCTGCCCCTCGGCCGGGGTGACGCTGGCCGCGTTGTCGAGGAGGTTGGAGATGGCCTGGGACATCTGGCCCGCCGCCACGAGGACGTCGGGCGCGCCCTGGTCGACGATCCGGACCATGCAGCGCTCGCGGAGCGGTGTCGGCATCCGCAGCACCGCCTCCGCGACCACGTCGCGGACGCGGACGCGGGCCCGGTCGGGGCTCGGGTTCCCCGTGGTGACCAGGTCCCTCACGATGGCGGCGATCCGGCGGCTGCCCGCCATGGCGTCCTCGAGGGAGTCGAAGATCTCTCCGAGGGCCTCCGAGAAGGCGCCCCGGTCGCACGGGCCGGTGCCGTCCAGCGTCCCCCGCAGCTCCTGGACGCGCCTCGCGGCCCAGTCGGTCCCGGCCATGGCGCCGGAGAGCGGGTTGTTGATCTCGTGCGCGATGCCGCTGATCAGGGTGCCCATGGCGGCCAGGCGCGAGGCGACCGCCAGGTTCTCCTCCACCTCGCGCCGGGCTGTGACGTCCTGGGCCACCAGGATGCACATGTCGGACTGGCCCGCCTCGCCGACCGCGGCGGTCACCGCGACGTCGGCGACCCGACGGTTCACCCGGAGCTCGCCGTGGACGGTGGTCCCGGAGCGGGCGCGCCGCAGCGCCGTCACGATCCGCTCGGCGAGCTCCGGTGGCGCGAAGTCGCTGGGCGTCTTGCCCACGATCTCGGACGAGTCGCCCACGAGGAACGTCCGGCTCCCGTCGGAGAAGACCACCCGGTCCTCGGAGTCGAACAGCGTGACGGACCCGTCCGGAAAGCTTCGCGCGATGGTCCGGAGCCGCCCCTCGCTCACCCGCAGC
>JBAXVO010000349.1:0-3313 GCA_037129355.1 Deltaproteobacteria bacterium
CGAGAACCAGCGCAACGACGACGACGGCAAAGACTGGACCTGCGAATCGCATGGCTCCACCCGTCACGACAAGAAGACGCCGACCGTCACCAGGACCACCACAGCCAGGGCGGAAAGCGCGACGATGCGCAAGCGGGTGGCCGCCAGGGAGATGCCGCACGACTGGCAGCGGTTCTCGGAGAACGGGTAGGGGACTCCGCAGTTGGGGCAGCGCATGGTGGCGAATCCAGGTGATCGAGGGCCTGACGATGGTACGCGCATCACCGGCTTGTCGAGAGGGCAATCCCGTCATTCGCTCCACATGAGAGACTCTTAGCGAATCCTCGGTCGTCCCGGCAGCGCATGCACGATGAGTGACGCATGGCGCCTTGCTCCCCCGCCGGCCGACCGTCAGGCTGCCCCAAGAAGGGGACGGGGCGAGCATGACTCCTGTCGAATGCCTGGAAGAGGCCGCACGGATGGAGGTCCTGGCGCAGGACGTCTACAGCGCCCTCGCGATCCGCTACGGGGATCGCCCCGACCTTCTCGATCTGTTCAGCGGGCTCGCCGTGGAGGAGGAGCAGCACGCGAACCGCGTCCGCGCGCTCGCCCAGCACCGGACGAACCAGGACCTGAGCGGCGCCGTCCTGGCCCGCATCGTCGGGACGTTGAAGGCCATGGAGACGGAGCTCGTCGCGTTGATGGAGGTTGGAGCTGACGGTCGGGCGCTCGACGCTCCGGACGAGATCCTTCGCAAGGTGATCGACTTCGAGTGCCGGTTCGCCCCCATCCACGCGGAGTACCTGGCCCAGGTCTTCGCCCCGGGGATGCAGAGCCTCTTCTCTGCGCTGGCGAGGCAGGACCGCATCCACGTCGAGTTGCTGAGGCAGGCGCTGAACGCTCGCGACGGGTGAGGAACTCCTCTACAGCCCGCTCGCCCTCGCCTACCTGGCGCGGCATACCCCATCGCCAACATGAGCCGGACCATCGCCCGCTGGGCTCCGCGCGAGCGTTCTCTCGTCGCGACCTACGTGAAGATGGTGGTGCGCAACCGGATCGCCGAGGCGCTGAAGAACCGCCGGTCGTACGCATCGACGGGCGCCTGACGCCTAGCGTGCTCCGGCGGCGTGGCGGGCGGACGCGAGGTTCCCAGTCACGGGAGCTTCCCCCTTGATCTCGGGCTGTCCAGCAGGGCTGGTCAGGACGCAGGCATACTCGTGTGCGGTTCTGAGAGTGTGAGCCGACATTGGATTGGTGCTGTGGAGGGTGACCCGCGCCACGCCGCGGAGGTTCCGATTCTCCGCGCCTGGCGGGAGATCGATCGTCACGTGCCCCTCTCCGAGGCATCCGCTGGGGCCGCAATTGAAGATGCCATTGCGGTCGGGCCGGGACTCCCCGACCCTGCAGGTGATGATGGCCTGCCGCGCCGATTCGGGAATCCCGGTGAGCTCGTAGGGGACGTTGAAGTACATGACCGTGGGCTCCGGCGGCGTGGCGCTGGCGAAGGACAGCGGCACCGCCAGGAGCGCGGCGATCAGGAACGAGAATCCGATCTTCATGGTCACTTTCTCCCGACGTAGCGAACGGTGGGGGTGTTGATCTCGAGGGGGACTGTCCCGACGTAGCGAAGGGTGGGGGTGGTGATCTCCACGGGCGGATTCCCGACGTAGTAGCGGAGCGTGGGGGTGGTGATCTCCAGGGGGACCTTCCCGACGTAACGGAGGGGGGTGGTGGTGATCTCGAGGGGCACCGTCGACAGCCTTGCGGGCGCCGGGGGTGCCGCGGGGCCTGGTTCGTTGCATTCCTTGATCTCCCCGCCGCTCGACGCGCGGGTCCCGACCTTGAAGCTACGGATGGTTCCGACCTCGCGCGCCAGAGCCCGGCAAACCGTCCCGGGGCTTTCGAAGGCAGACGTCGGGGCCGTGATGGTGCAGCGCAAACCGCTGCAGTTCCACTCGAGGCTACCGGAGCGCACCTTCCCCTGCCGTCCGGCGCGCGCCCGCGTCTCGGCGACGGCGGCTGCGGTCGACGTGGCGCCCCTCGGAGGGTTGGTGGCGAAGGCATCCAGGGCGAGGGTGCACAGCACCAGCCCCGTCGCTGCGTGCCACCCTTGAGCTTTCCTTCGAGTGAACAGCGAGGGCATGGCTCCGGACCCTTGCAGATCCTCTGCGACCGCTGCAAGGCGCGGTGCGCCACAAGAGGAGGTGTTCGTCTCGCTCGCGTCCTGTGATATTCACAGGGAGTCACTGATGGTCGGCGCCCTTCCAGGCGTTCCATCCAGCGTCTTGAATTCCGGCTCGGCCTGTCTGTGCATCGCAACCCGACCGTGGTCGTGAGCCTCCTCGTCTCCGCCCTGTCCGTCACCGGCGGACCCGGACGAGCACGCCCCCAAAGGGTAGGCCACCGTCAGGCCAAACACCTGCCGTTGCGATGCGGTGCGCAGGATGAGACCATTCTCACCGGGACTGGATGGCGCCTCTCATCCGCTACGCCTTCGCGGTGGTCATGGCGTGCATCGCCACGGCGTTGAAGGTTGCGCTGGCGGCCTACATCGTTCCGACCTTCATCCTCGCCTACCCGGCGGTGCTGGCAGCCGCCGCGCTCGGGGGCATCGGACCGGGGATCCTGGCGACCGTCCTGTCGGCGGTCATGGCCTGGTACTGGGTCCTTGCCACGCCCGGCGACTTCCATCCGCTGTCCGCCCAGGAGGCGTCGGGCCTCGCCCTGTTCGTGATCATGGGCGTACTCATGAGCGGGATGGCGGAGCGACTCCGGCGGTCGCAGGGGCGCGTGGAGCGCCTCGAACAGGAGCGCGCCCTCAGGGAGGCCGAGGCGAAGTTCCGCACCTACGTGGAATCTGCCCCCGATGCGCTCTTCGTCGAGGATGCCCACGGCCGGTTCCTGGATGCCAACCCGGCCGGCCTGGACCTTCTGGGGGTCGACCTCGAAACCTTGCGGTCGGGCCACGTCGCCGACTTCGTGCCCGAGGAGGATCGGGGGCTCGTCCTCCGAAAGTTCGAGGCGCTCTACACCGTCGACGGGATCGACTACGACCGTCGTTTTCTGAGGCCGGACGGCCGGATCATCCATGCTCATGTCCGGGCCGTGAAGCTGGGCCCCGACCGGGTGATGGCCTACTGCCGGGACATCACGGATCGCAAGCGAACCGAGGAGGCGCTCCGGGGAAGCGAGGTGCGCTTCCGCACGCTCCTCGAGTGGTTGCCCGTGGCCATTCTCGTGGGGGGCAAGGACCAGGAGATCCTTCACCTCAACGAAGGCTTCGTCCGGATGTTCGGCTACCGACTGGAGGACATCCCCACGGCCCGGGAGTGGT
>JBAXVO010000035.1:0-18931 GCA_037129355.1 Deltaproteobacteria bacterium
TTGGCGAGGCTTTAGCGAAGGCGCAGGTTTGAAAACCCTGCAACTGAGCTGAAACAAAGCCAAAATCCAAAAAGACCGCTGTTCCTAGGAACCAAAGGCGCATCGCTATATGTTTTATGGAAATGCTCTAAGGCCATCAATCTTTGTCTTCCTTGTCTTTGCCTTTTTTATGCTGCTTCGCCGCATCTTCCGCCGCTTCCTTCGCCTCGACCGCAGCCCTTGCCTCCGCTGCTGCCTTCGCGTCGGCGGCTGCCCTAGCCTCCGCTGCCGCCTTTGCATCCGCGGCCGCCTTTGCCTCGGCCGCCGCAACGGCTGCGGCGATGGGCGCTGCCGCGGCAGCGGGAGCTGCGGTGGCGACCGGTGCGGCTGCGACGACCGGTGCGGCTGCGACGACCGGTGCGGCTGCGACGACCGGCGCAGGTGCGGCGACCGGTGCAGGTGCCGCCGCCACGGGCGCCGGGGGCGGTGGCGCCTGGGCCACCATGGTCCCCGGAAGGGGCTGTACGCGCAGGATGAGCTGGTTCCCCGAGACGACCACGTCGGGCGGATCGACGTCACCGACGAAGGTGACGGTGATCCGGGCGGTCGCGTGGATTCCCTCCCCGAAGGAGATGGCGTTCACTTCCTTCACGGCGCCGATCCCGGCCATCTTCCGCTTCACCCCGTCGTACGTCGTCTCGGCGAGATCGACGACGAAGCGCGGCGGGTCGACCAGCGAAAACGTCGTGAAGGACGGAGGCTTGGAGCCCCGGATCGTCACCTCGGCCGCGCCGCCCCGATCGGCGACCTCGATCGCGGAGACGACGTTTCCGCCGGCGGCGAAGGCGGCGGAAGGACCGAGGATGAGGGCAGCGAGGAGAAGCGTGGATTTGCGCATGGCGCGCTCCCGTCGGGCGTTTCGCCGAAGATAGCACGCACCCGACAGGGACCAAGAAAGGGACGGGAACGCCTACATCTCCTCACCCGAGAGCAGCCCGATCGCCTCTCCCACCAGGTAGAGCGACCCGGCCACGCAGACGAGCGCACCGTCCCTCGCCGCGCCGCGGGCGCACGCCAGCGCCTCCGGCAGCGACGCGTGCACGTCGACCACCGCACCCAGTCGCTCCGCCACGGGCACGTCGCTCCGCGGGTCCCTCGCGCGCGGCGAGTCGGGCGCCACCAGGTGGATCCGGCGCGCGGCCGGGGCCAGCGCCGCCAGCATCGCCTCGTGGTCCTTGTCGGAGAGCACGCCGAAGACCAGTTCCACGGGCCGCCCCGGATGGAGCACCGGCAGCGCCGCGGCCAGCGCCGCCGCCCCGTCGGCGTTGTGGGCCCCGTCGAGCAGCACGCCCCGCACCTCCTCCAGGCGCCCCGGCCACAGGGCCGAGGCGATGCCCTCCCGGATCTCCTCCTCCCCCACCCGGATGCCCGAGGCGTCGAGGAGCCGCAGGGCCGCCGCGGCCAGTCCGGCGTTGCCCTTCTGGTGCGGACCGCGCAGCGCGACAGGCCCGTCCCACCCCGGCGGAGCGACGTGGAAGGGAGATCCCCGCCGCGTCGCCTCGTCCCGGAGGGCCTCCATGGCGGGCGGTGGCTGGGCGTGGGCCACCACGGCCGGAACGCCCCGCTTGAAGATGCCGGCCTTCTCCCGGGCGATGGCGTCGACCCGGTCTCCCAGGAACTGCATGTGGTCGAGCCCGATGCGGGCGACCGCCGCGACCCGGGGCGTGACCGCGTTGGTGGCGTCGAACCTCCCGCCGAGCCCCACCTCGAGCACCGCCACGTCGACCCGTTCGCGGGCCAGGTGGAGGAGGCCGACCAGGGTGGCGAACTCGAAGTAGGTGAGCCGATCGGCCTCGTCGCCCCGCTCGTGCCACGGGCAGGCGCGCCGGACCTCCTCGATCCGTGCCGCCAGCGCCTCGTCGTCGATGGGCGTGCCGTCGACCTGGATGCGCTCGTGGAACCGGACGAGGTGCGGCGAGGTGTAGAGCCCCACGTGGTGGCCGGCGAGCCTCAGCGCCCCGGCCGCCATGGCGCAGGTGGAACCCTTGCCGTTCGTCCCCGCCACGTGGAGGACGGCGAGGTCGCGGTCCGGGCGTCCGAGCGCCTCGAGCGCGCGCTCCATGCGCTCGAGCCCGAAGCGCATGGCCAGCGGGCGCAGCGTGTCGAGGTAGTCGTTCGGGCCCATTCGTCCCGGGACGGCGGCGCGCCCCGGCTAGCCGAGCAGCGAGATGATCTGGGCCAGCCGCTCGCGCATCTGCAGGCGCGGGACGATGGCGTCGATCATCCCCCGCTCGAGCAGGAACTCGCTGCGCTGGAAGCCCGGCGGGAGCTTCTCGCGGATGGTCTGCTCGATGACGCGGGGCCCGGCGAATCCGATGAGCGCCTTGGGCTCGGCGATGATCACGTCCCCCAGCCAGGCGAAGCTCGCCGCCACGCCGCCGGTGGTGGGGTGGAGCATGACGGAGATGTAGGGCTTGCGCACCTGCCGGAAGCGGTTCAGCGCCGCCGAGGTCTTGGCCATCTGCATGAGGGAGAAGATCCCCTCCTGCATGCGCGCCCCACCGGTGGAGCTGAGGACGATGCAGGCGCAGCGCCGCTCGAAGGCCCGGTCGATGACGCGGGCCACCTTCTCCCCGACCACCGAGCCCATCGACCCGCCCATGAACTCGAAGGCGAAGGTGCCGATCGACACGGGCTGGCCGGTGATGCTGCCCACCCCGGAGATGAAGGCGTCGCGCAGGCCGGTGGCCTTGTAGGTGCTCTTCAGCCGGTCCCGGTACTTCTTGGCGTCGGTGAAGCCGAGGGGATCCTCCGGCACGAGCTCGGTGTCGAGCTCCTCGAAGGTCCCCGGGTCGAGGATCATCTCCAGGCGGCGCCGTGCCGGCAGGGCGTCGTGGTGGCCGCAGCCCGGGCAGACGTTCCAGTTGCCCTCCCACTCCTGGGTGTAGATCACCTCGCCGCACCCGTCGCACTTGGTCCAGAGCCCCTCGCCCTTCTTGGCCGGAACGGGCCCGGTGGGCTTGTCGGAGGACGGCTGTGCCTTCAGGGTCTGCCGCTTGGAGAACCAGGCCATGTGCACCTTGTCGTGCGCCGGATCGTCAGATCGCGATCTCGTCGCCGCCTTCGAGGACCTTCACGCCGCGCAGGCCGAGCGCTGCCACCTCGGCCTTCAGCTCGGCCATGAACGCCGGCTTGAGGTGGTACAGATATACGGGAACCGGGTCCCTTTCCACCTTGGCGAGCTCGCCGACGAGGGTGCGCGGCGTCAGGTGCCCGGACCGGTCGGCGAGCCGCTGCATGCGGCTGGGGAAGGAGAGCTCGACCAGGATGGCGCGAAGCCCCGGTGCGCGGCTCACCAGCCGCCAGAAGGCCGTCGTGGGCCCGGTGTCTCCGGAGATGGCGAAGGACGAGGCGCCCCGCCGCACCACGAACCCCGACGACTCCACGGTGTGCCGGACCTTCACCGCGGTGACGGCGTAGGGGCCGATGCGGAACGGGTCGCCGTACGGAAAGGTCTCGAGGCGGACCACCGGCCGGTGCGCGCTGGGGATGCGGGTGAAGTCGGGCCAGAGTCGCCCGTTGAAGAGCGACCGGCGCAGGGTGGCGGTGGCCCCCTTGGAGGCGTGGACGGTGACCGGGCGCCGTCGCCGCCCCACCATGAGATCGGCGAGGAGCGGCACGTCCTTCACGTGGTCGAGGTGGGCATGGGTGACGAGGACGTGGTCCACCCGGTCGAGCTCGTCGAGCCCGAGCCGGGAGGTGAGCGCGCCCGCGTCGAGCGCCAGCCGGCCGTCGACGAGGAAGCAGGTGCTGCCGTGGCCGAGCAGCTCCCCTCCGGAGGAACCGAGGACCTGGATCCTCAAGGGCGGGGCCCCGGGTGCGAGTCGAGCTGCAGGAGGTCGAGGAAATGCCGGAGCCGGTCGGCGTCGGGCACCGTCCAGGCCCCCTCCCCGCCGGCGAGCAGCCCCGAGCGCTCCAGCGTGCGAAGCACGTCGGCCGCCTGCCGGGCGTCGACGTCGAGCCGGGTGGAGAGCTCCTCGGGCGAGAGCGCGAGGGGGGCGCCGGGGTGGCGCGCCGCCTCCCCCGCGACGAAGTGGACCACCCGCGCGCGGGCGTCCCGGAGGAGCAGGTTCTCGATCTGCCGGTCGGCCTCGGCGAGCCGGGCCGCCATCTTCTGGATCATGCGCACCGCGACCTCGGCGCTGGCGCGCACCATGGCCTCGAAGGTGCGGGCGTCGACGACGAGCAGCAGGCAGTCCTCGACGCAGGTGGCGGTGGCCGAGCGCGGCGCGTCGTTCAGGATCGACATCTCCCCGAAGAACTCCCCCTGCCCCAGGGTGGAGAGCACCTTCTCGACCGCGCCGACCCGGGCCGAGATGCTCACCTTGCCCCGGTTCACGACGTACATCTCGCGCCCCGGGTCCCCCTCGCGGAAGAGCACGGTGCCGCGGGGGAATTCGCGGCCGAAGCGCCGCAGCAGATCGTCCGGGTCCACGAACGGTCCTTAGCCGACGCCGCTCCGCGGTGTCAACGCGGGCGTGCGACGGCGGGTGACGCCTTGCGGCATCGGCGCGCACGCGATAAGGGGGGCGGATGGCCACGACCTATCGCGACGCCGGCGTCGACATCGACGAGGGCGATCGGCTCGTAGACCTCATCAAGCCCCTGGCGCGCCCCACCATGCGCCCGGAGGTGCTCGCCGGCATCGGCGGGTTCGGCGGGCTCTTCGCGCTCGACGTGAAGAAGTACCGCGACCCGGTGCTCGTCTCCGGCACCGACGGCGTGGGGACGAAGCTCAAGCTCGCCTTCCTCACCGGGCGCCACGACACGGTCGGCATCGACCTCGTCGCCATGTCGGTGAACGACGTGGCGGTCACCGGCGCCGAGCCGCTCTTCTTCCTCGACTACTTCGCCACCGGCAAGCTGCGCGCCGAGGAGGCCGCACAGGTGGTGAAGGGCATCGCCGAGGGGTGCCGCCAGGCGGGCTGCGCCCTCATCGGCGGCGAGACCGCCGAGCTCCCGGGCTTCTACGCCGACGGCGAGTACGACCTGGCCGGCTTCGCCGTGGGGGTGGTCGAGCGCGACCGCATCCTCGACGGGCGCGCGGTCCGCCCCGGCGACGCGCTGCTCGGCGTGGCCTCCACCGGGCTGCACTCGAACGGCTACTCGCTGGCGCGCAAGGTCCTGCTCGAGCGTCACGCCCTCTCCGACCGCCCCGCCGATCTCGGCGGCGCGACCGTCGGCGAGGCGCTGCTCGAGCCCACCCGCATCTACGCGAAGGACATCCTGGCCCTGCTCGGGCAGGTCCAGGTGAACGCCGTCGCCCACATCACCGGCGGCGGCCTCCCCGGCAACGCCCCCCGGAACCTGCCGGACGGAACCCGCGCCGTGATCCGCGCCGGGAGCTGGCCCGTTCCCCCGATCTTCGGCCTCATCGAGCGCGAGGGCGCCGTGCCCCGCGACGAGATGTACCGGACCTTCAACATGGGGCTCGGGCTCGTCATCGCGCTCCCGGCCGGCGCCGCCGAGGCGGCCCGCACCCTGCTCGCCGGGCGGGGGCTCGGCAGCTGGGTGGTCGGCACGGTGGAGGCCGGGAGCGGCGAGGCCACCTGCGAGGTGGTCGGGTGATCCGGATCGGGGTCCTCGCGTCGGGATCGGGGTCGAACCTCCAGGCGCTCATCGACGCCGCGCAGGACGGGAGGATCGACGGCCGGATCGCGGCGGTGGTCTGCAACGTCCCCGGGGCCCGCGCCCTGGAGCGGGCCCGCGTCGCGGGCGTTCCCGCCGAGCTCCTGCCGTCGAAGGGGGTCGCCGACCGGGAGGCCTACGACCGCGAGGTGGTGGCCCGGCTGCGCGCCCACGAGGTCGACCTGGTCTGCCTGGCCGGCTGGATGCGCATCGTCACCCCTGCGTTCCTGGGGGCCTTCGCGGCCACGCCGGAGAGCCGGGGCTGTCCCCGCGTGATGAACGTCCACCCGGCCCTCCTGCCGTCCTTCCCCGGCCTCCACGCCCAGCGCCAGGCGCTCGACTACGCGGTGCGCTTCACCGGCTGCACCGTCCACTTCGTCGACGCCGGCACCGACACCGGCCCGGTCATCGTCCAGGCGGCCGTGCCGGTCCTGCCCGGGGACGACGAGGCGTCCCTCTCCGCCCGGATCCTCGTGGAGGAGCACCGGGTCTACCCGCTCGCGGTCCAGTGGTTCGCCGAGGGACGGCTCTCGGTGGACGGTCGGCGGGTCGCGGTTCGCGACGGGTCCGCCCCCCGGATGGACGGCCTCTCCAACCCCTCCAGGGATCGGTAGCCTCCGTGCCCCCCGCCAACTCCCGATCGCCCTCGGTCCCCCGCACCGCCACGGTGAAGCGGGCCTACGACGTCTGCGTGATCGGCTCGCAGCTGGCCGGCGTCGCGGCGGGCGCCCTTCTGGCGCGCCGCGGCTACCGGGTCCTGCACGTCGACCCGGACGGCTTCGGCACCGGCTACGAGGACGGCGGATGGCGGATCCCCTGGGGACCCGCCCTCCTCCCCACGCTCCGCGCCCTCCCCTCGGCCGAGGCCATCCTCGCCGAGCTCGGCCTCGCCACCGACGCCGCGCGCCTGCTCGAGCCGGCCCGCGCCGGCCTCCAGATCCTGCTCCCGCGCAACCGGCTCGACCTGCCCGCGGCGAGGGCCGAGCGGACCGCCGAGCTCCGCCGGGAGTGGCCCGGCGACGTGGCCCGCCTCGACGCCTCGCTGACCTCGCTCCGCGCCGCGTTCGACGCCGCCCAGCCCTTCCTCGCATCCTTCCCGCCGCTCCCGCCCCGCGGCCTCGTGGAGCGCTGGCGCCTCCACCGTTCCGAGCGGCGGACACCCGTCCGCGGCGATCCCGGAGCGGTGCCGCTCGCCGACCTCGGTGACCACCCGCTGGCGCACGCGCTCCGCTCGGCGTGGCCGTTCCTCTCGTCGCTCGACGGACCTCCGTCGGCGTTCGGCCTTGCCCGGACGCTGGGAGGCGCCCTCCTCGGCCCGCTCCACCCGTCCGGCGGCGAGGCCGCGGTGGCGGCGCTGCTGCGCCGGCGCATCGCCGAGACGCGCGGGGAACTCCTGGGAAGCGAGGGGGAGCCGGCACCGGTGTCCGGGATGGAGCTCGACGGCGACAAGGTCCAGTCCCTTCACGTGAAGGGGGGCGAGGCGCGCTACGCGGCCCGGGCCTTCGTCTTCGCCGGGGAGACGGCGTCGCTCGTCCGGCTCGCCGGGGACGGCGCGAAGCTCACCCGCTGGCTCGAGCCGGCCGCGGTGTCCGGACGGCTCGCCTCGCTCGCCTGGGTCGTCCGGGGCGACGCCCTGCCCGCTCCCCTCGGCGACGTCGCGCTGGCGATGCCCGGCGACGGGGTCCCGGTGCTGTTCCAGTGCCTTCCCGCGCTGCGCGCCGGTCCGAAGGGGCACGAGCCGAGCCCGACCGAGCGGATGCTCGTGGCGGCGAGCCCGTGCGCCGCGGCGCCGGAGGCGCTTCCGGAGGCCACGGCCCGCCTCCGCCGCGCCATCCTGGAGCAGTTCCCCTTCCTCGACCGGGCGATCGTCCACGAGTCGGATCCCGGCAAGCGCCCGGGCGCGACGGCCTTCCACCCCCTCTTCGCCTCGCGCCCCGACCGGGCCCTCGGGGTCGGCGGGGTTCCCACCTCCTCGCCGCTCTCGAACCTGTTCCTGGCCGGGCGCTCCGTGCTCCCCGGGCTCGGGACCGAAGGGCAGTTCCACGCAGCCTGGCAGGCCGCGGCCGCCGTGGAGCGGCACCTCGGAGCCAAGGCCCGGCCGAAGTGACTTGACGTGGGGCCCCGTCCCGCGTATTAACCCGCCCTCTTTTCTAGGAAAAAAAGCCAATGGCACGTCGCTGCGACATCTGTGGGAAGGGGCCGCTCGTCGGCAACAACGTCTCCCACGCGAACAACAAGACCAAGACCCGCTCGCTCCCGAACCTCCGCTCCGTGCGGGCGTCGGTCGACGGCACCGTCCGCCACGTCCGCGTCTGCACCCGCTGCCTCAAGGCCGGGCGGGTCGCGAAGGCGCCGCACCACGGCGCGCGGGCTGCTGCACGGGCTTGACGCCGGATCCGCAGGACGAGGGCGTTCCCTTCCCCGGGAACCTCGTCGAGTTGCGCCGTTCGCTCGCCCAGCTGGGCGGGCGCAGGCGTCTCGACCTCCTGCTCGACCAGCCCGATCCCCAGGCCATCGTCCGGGCGCTCCCGGCCGACGAGCTCTTCCACGCCATCCAGGACGCCGGCCTCGCCGACGCTTCGGACGTGGTCCAGCTGGCCTCGCCCGAGCAGTTCCGGACCTTCGTCGACCTCGACGCCTGGCGGGGGGGCGAGGTCGATTCGATGCGGATCGTCCCCTGGCTCCGCGCTGCCCGCGGCGCTGCCTCGGGCGCCGACCGGGACGCCGACCTCGATTCGTGGCGGGAGAAGCTCGCCACCCTCGACCCGGAACTGGTGAGCCTGCTGCTCCGCACCGCGCTCCGCATCCACGACCTCGAGGAGGACGAGGACCCGGACTTCGAGACCGAGCGGTTCATGCGCACCGCCGAGGGGCGCTACATGGTCGAGTTCGTCCCCGACGGGGCCGACTACGTGGTGGTGCGCCGCCTCGTCGAGGACCTCTACGAGCGCGACGCCTTCATGGCCGGCCGGATCCTCTCCGCGGTGCGCTGGGAGATCGAGAGCGACCTCGAGGAGCAGGCACTCCGCTGGCGCGACGGCCGGCTCGCGGACATGGGCTACCCCACGCTCGAGGAGGCCCTCTCCTGGTTCGCCCGCCCCGCCCGGCGCACCGGCGCCGGCCCCGGCATGCCGGCGGGGCTCCCGGAGCGCCCCCCCGGCTTCTGGCTCGCCTCGTTCCGTCGCGAGACGCTGCTCGACCGGGCGGCGGCGCGCCTGCCCCCCGAGGCGATCGAGCGCTTCGAGAGCGAGGCGCTGGCGGCCGCCAACGCCGCCATCGTCGCCGACCGGGTCGACCCGTCCGATCCCGACGCGGTCCGCAGCGCGGTCGAGTCCGCCCGGACCCTGCTCGAGCTCGGGCTCGAGGCGCTCTCGGGCGGCGACGTCGACGCGGCGTCCCGGATCCTCGCCTCCACCTCGCTCAAGTCGGTCTTCCAGCAGGGATTCGGTCAGCTCCTCGAGCTCCGCTGGCGCGCCGAGCGCATCCGCAAGGAGGCCGCCGTGAGCGGCCCCTCCCCCGGGCTCGACGCGCCGATCGGGGAGGCCTTCGCCGCCGTGCTGCGCCGCAGGCCGCGCTACTTCCCGGGGCTCGACCGCCCGCGGGAGGAGTGGGGCACGGTCGCCGCGGCCGCATTCGTGGAGCGACCCTTCGGCTCTTCCGAGGAGGTGCGCCGGACGGCCGCCGCCCTCGGCGAGGCGGAAGGGCTCCTCGCGCTCGGACGGAGCCTCTGCCTCGCACCGGCCGCCGGAGAGCCCCCGGCGACCCTCGCCACCCTCTACCTCACCGCGCTCGCGAACGAGCGGCTCGGCCGCCCCTTCGCGCCGGCTCCGCTCGGCCGGGTGGACCTCCCCGCCGCCGCGCGCGCCCTCGAGTCGATCGACGACCCGCGCCTCTCCTCCGCGGGGGCGTCGGGCGAGCTGCTCCTCGCCATGGCGAGGAACCGCGCCGCCGAGCTCGCCCCGGTGCGCGCCGGGGAGGAGCCTCCCCCGGGGACGGTCGCCGCGGTCCTGATCTCCGGCTAGTCAGGCCGGTCGGGCCCCTTCGACGAAGGTGGCCTCGCGGGCCCACCGGAACGCCTGGTCGATCTGCTCGTCGGCGAGCACGCCCTCCCGGCGCAACAGTTCCACCTCGCGGCGCATGTCGGTGTCGAGCAGGTACGGACCGTCGGTGTTGATGGTGAAGCGCACCCCGGCACGCCAGAGCCTCTGGAGCACCTCGCGCATCTCGGCGGTCCCGGAGACGGCCCGGGTGGCCAGGTTGGAGGTCGGGCAGATCTCGAGCGTCACGCCCCGCTCCCGGAGGAGCCCCATCACCGACTCGTCCTGGGCGGCGCGGATGCCGTGGCCGATCCGGTCGGGCTCGAGCTGCTCGACCACGGCGCGGACTCCCTCGGCGCCGGTCCCGGCCGTCTCCCCTGTGTGGACGGTGGTCCTCAGCCCCGCCTTGCGCGCGTGGGCGAAGAGCTCCCGGTACTTCCCCACCACGGCCGGGTCGAGCTCGATGGCGTTCCGCTCGGTCCCGGCCAGGTCGATGCCGACGACGCCCCGCTTCTGGTAGCGGATCGCCTTCTCGACGATGATCTCGTTCAGGTGCGGCTCGAACTCCCGCGCCAGGCAGAAGATGAGCCCCGCCTGGACGCCGTACTCGAGGACGCCCCGGTCCATCCCGCGCAGCGCGGCGTGGATGATGTGGTCGAGGTCCCGCTCCCCGCCCTGGTTCCGCTTCATCGGGTTGAACCGGAGCTCGATGAGGTTCACGCGGGAGGAGCGATACTCCTTGCCGATGATCTCGTGGACGCTGCGCTCCATCGCCTGGGGCGAGGACTGGATCCGCTCCGTCCACTGGTGGAGCACGGCGAGGTACTCGTCGAGCGACTTCACCTTGCCGGGGCGCGCGGAGACGAGTTCCCGGAACTCCCAGTAGTCGGCGACCGGGAGCTTCAGCCCCTGCTCGTGGGCGATGGACCAGAGGGTGTGGGGAGCGGCCGCGCCGCCCACGTGGATGTGCAGGTCGGAGAGGTCCCGGGTCATGCCGGGTCCGCCGCCATCAGTGCTCGGCTTCGTCCGGCGAGGCGTCGGCCGGAGCACCGAGGGCGAGGCCGCAGTCCGGGCAGTCGGCCGCGCCGCCCGCCGGCGTGAACTTGTGGCCGCAGGCCGGGCACTCGATCTCGCCGCCGGCGTCCAGATCCACGCCCTTGAGCCCGCGCTCCGCCGCCTCCCGCGCCCCGTCCTCCCCGAGCAGGTGGGCCCACTGGGCGCGCAGCGCAGCCTCCGCCGCCGCGACCTCGGCGACCGGAACGTAGAGGTTCCAGAGCGGGTGCTGCTTCTGCTCCGGCCGGCCGACGGGCAGCTGCTCCATCCCCGGGGAGAGCCCCTCGCCCTCCAGCACCGTCATCATCTCCTTGACCGACGCGTAACCCGAGCGGGAGAGGACCTTCAGCCCCTCCCCCTCGGCGGCGCAGGTCACGCATGGGCCGGCAGGGTCGAGCGGGGTGTTGCACTTGGGACATGCGGCGACATCCATAGGTCCTCTATACTCCCCCGCCTCATGATCATCGACGGAAAACTGGTGGCGGCAAAGGTCCGCGCAGAGGTCGCAGCCCAGGTGAAGGAACTGGCCCGGCAGGGGTTCGTCCCCGGCCTGACGGTGGTCCGCGTCGGCGAAGACCCGGCCTCGGCCGTCTACGTGAAGGGCAAGCGAAAGGCCTGCGAGGAGGTGGGCATGCGCTCGGTCGAGCACCACCTCCCGGCCACGGTCGGCGAGGCGGAACTGCTCGGCCTCATCGCCCGCCTCAACGCCGACCCGGAGACCGACGGGATCCTGGTGCAGCTCCCGCTGCCGAAGCACATCGACGAGTCCAAGGTGCTCGACGCCATCTCCCCGGCCAAGGACGCCGACGGCTTCCACCCGGTGAACGTCGGCGCGCTCTGGCTCGCCAAGCCCGCCCCCCGCCCCTGCACGCCGGCCGGCGTGATGCGCCTCCTCGACGAGGCGGGGGTCGATCCGAAGGGCAAGCGGGCGCTCGTCGTCGGAAGGTCGAACATCGTGGGGAAGCCGATGGCGTACATGCTCCTCGAGCGCCACGCCACGGTGACCATCGCCCACTCCCGCACCGAGGACCTCGCCGGCGAGGTGGCCCGGGCCGACATCCTGGTGGCCGCCATCGGCAAGGCCGAGATGGTGAAGGGCGCCTGGGTGAAGCCGGGCGCCGTGGTCATCGACGTGGGGATGAACCGCAAGGCCGACGGCAAGCTCTGCGGCGACGTGGAGTTCCCCGAGGCCGAGAAGCGGGCCTCGGCCATCACGCCCGTGCCGGGCGGGGTGGGCCCGATGACCATCGCCATGCTCCTCGTGAACACCCTCGACCTGGCCCGGAGGGCGCGCGGGTGAGGCCGATCCTCGTCGCGGCCGCGCTGCTCGCCGCGTCCTGCACGCGGGGCTCCGACTTCGTCGTCCGGCCCGAGCCCCTCGGCCCGGCGCCCACCCCCGGCCCGGTCTCGTTCCGGGCCCTGCACGTCGCCGACTTCGGCGACGACACCCGGCAGCAGGCCGCCGTGGCCTCGGCCATGGCCGCCGCCTCCCGCGCCGCGCCGGTGGACCTCCTGCTCCACCCCGGGGACAACGTCTACGAGTGCGGCCCCGATCCGGTGCTCCCCGGCGCCGAGAAGTGCGCCTTCGGTCCGGACCAGAACCGGGTCGAGCCCGGCTACGTCCCGCCGGTCGATCCCTCGTTCGAGAAGCTCTTCGAGCGCCCCCTCGCCGGCGTCCTTCGCGACGGGAAGGCGGTCCCCGTTCTCCTCACCCTCGGGAACCACGACGTCGCGGCGCTCGGCACCTGCGCCTCGGCCGGCGAGGCGCGGGTCATCGCGCGCCGGAAGGCCTGCCTCTCGGTGGCCCACCGCTCCCCGCGCTGGTCGATGCCGGGGCGCCACTGGGTCGAGGACCGCGGACCGGTTCGCTTCATCGGCATCGACTCCAACCTCCTCAAGCGCGACTACGGCGACTTCTCCTTCGACGACGAGGTGGCCTTCGTCGCC
Organism: Deltaproteobacteria bacterium; assembly: GCA_037129355.1. Classification (GTDB taxonomy): domain Bacteria; phylum Myxococcota; class Myxococcia; order Myxococcales; family Anaeromyxobacteraceae; genus CAIOAK01. The sequence continues at coordinate 12,705 of JBAXVO010000035.1, forward strand.
GAGGCGGCCCGCCCGTGCAAGGAGCGGCTCTGCTTCATCGTGGCCCACCACCCGAGCTTCTCCGCCGGCGAGCACCGCGACGACGCCACCCCCTCCTACCTGGAGCGGGTGAAGCGGATCGAGGAGGCGGCCGGACCCATCGCCGCCTGGCTGGCCGGTCACGAGCACCAGCTCGAGCACCTGCGGGCCCCGGCCGGCTACGACGTGCTCATCTCCGGGAACGGATCGCGCGCCCGGACCGGGGAGCGCTTCAAGGCCGTCTCGGCCCCCGGCGCACGGCTCCTCTTCGCCACGACCAGCGCGGGGTTCGGGGTGCTGGAGGTCGGCGAGGGCGGAAGCTGGTCCTATAAATTCGTCGACGGCGCAGGCAAGACGCTGCAATGTTGCACGGCCCCTGCACGGGGTCCGTGCATGCCGGTGAAGTGTCCCCCATGATGGCTTGACCCTCGGGGGGCGGCCGCTACAATCCCGCCGCCCTCCCCAACCCCGGCGGTCCCGATGGCGAAGCGCACTCCGCTCTACGACGTACACGTGCAGTCCGGCGCCCGGATGGTCGAGTTCGCCGGCTGGGACATGCCGGTCCAGTACTCGGGCGTCCTCGACGAGCACGAGGCGGTGCGCACGCGCGCCGGGATCTTCGACGTGTCGCACATGGGCGAGGTGGTCTTCCGCGGGCCGAAGGCGCTCGAGGCGCTCAACCGGATCTTCACGAACGACCTGAACCGGGTGGCCGACGGGCAGGCCCAGTACGGCTGCATGTGCCGGGAGAACGCCGGCATCGTCGACGACGTGGTGGTCTACCGGCGCTCCGCCGAGGACCTGCTCGTCTGCGTGAACGCCGGCAATCGCGACAAGGATTTCGCGTGGCTGGCCGAGCACGCCGGCGGCGCGCAGGTGACCAACGAGTCGGACGACTGGGTGCAGCTCGCCCTGCAGGGACCGAGGGCCCAGGCCATCTTGCAGCCGCTCACCGGCTCCGACCTGGCCAAGCTCAAGACCTTCCACTTCGTCGAGGGCGAGGTGGCGGGCGTCCCCTGCACCATCGCCCGCACCGGGTACACCGGCGAGGACGGCTTCGAGCTCTTCTGCCGGCCGGCGCTGGGCGTGAAGCTCTGGAAGGCGCTCGTCGAGGCGGGCCGGCCCGAGGGGCTCGTCCCGGCCGGCCTGGGCGCCCGCGACACCTTGCGGCTCGAGGTGGCCTACCGGCTCTACGGCAACGACATGGACGACGCCACCACGCCGCTCGAGGCCGGGCTGGGCTGGGTGGTCAAGTTCGACAAGGGCGACTTCATCGGGCGCGACGCCATGCTGCGGCAGAAGGCGGCAGGCCTTCCCCGCAAGCTGGTCGGGTTCGTGCTCACCGACCCGGGCATCGCCCGGCACGGGTTCGACGTCCTCCACGACGGCAAGAAGGTGGGCGTGGTGGCGAGCGGCACGAAGTCCCCCACCGTGAAGAGCTCCATCGGCCTGGCCTTCGTGCCCCCGGCGCTCGCCGCCGAGGGCTCCACGTTCGCCGTCGACATCCGGGGCCGTCCTGCATCCGCACAGGTAGTGAAGACGCCGTTCTACGCGAGGAAATGACCATGAACTTCCCCGACGATCTGAAGTACACGCGCGATCACGAGTGGGCCCGCGTCCAGGGCAACCGGGTGACCGTGGGCATCACCGACTTCGCCCAGGATTCGCTGGGCGACGTGGTGTACGTCGAGCTCCCCGAGGTCGGCGACGTGGTGAAGCGCGGCGAGACCTTCGGCGTGGTCGAGTCCACCAAGGCGGTGTCCGACCTCTTCGCGCCCGTCTCCGGGAAGGTGGTCGAGGTCAACGCCCCCCTCGTCGACGCCCCCGAGACCGTCAACGAGGACGCCTACGAGGAAGGCTGGATGATCGTCGTCGAGGCCAGCGACCCGAAGGAGCTCGCCGAGCTCCTCGACGGCGCCGCCTACCGGAAGTTCGTCGAGGAAGAGCAGGAGTAACCTTGCGCTACCATCCCCACACCCCCGGGGACGTCCGGCAGATGCTGGACGCCTGCGGGGTGACCTCCATCACCGACCTGTTCCGCTCCATTCCCGCGAAGCTGCGGCTCGGGCGGGCGCTCGACGTCCCGGCCGCCACCGACGAGGTGTCGCTCCTCTCGGAGTTCCAGCGGCTCGCGGCGCGCAACCGCACCGAGCACCCGCCCTTCATCGGCGCGGGCGCCTATGCCCACCACGTGCCCCCGGCGGTCGACCAGCTGCTCCTGCGCGGCGAGTTCTTCACCGCCTACACCCCGTACCAGCCGGAGATCGCCCAGGGCACGCTGCAGGCCCTCTTCGAGTGGCAGACCTTCGTCACCCTGCTCACCGGGCTCGAGATCTCGAACGCCTCCATGTACGACGGCGCCTCGGCCACCGCCGAGGCGGTCCTGCTCGCCACCCGGACCACCGGGCGCGAGAAGGTGGTGGTGAGCGGCGCGCTCCACCCCGAGTACCGCAAGGTGCTCGCCACCTACCTCGCCTCCACGGGGGACGAGATCGTCACCGTCCCCTACGGGCAGGACGGGCGCACCGACCTGGCCGCCCTCCAGGCGGCGGTCGACGACCGGACCGCGGCGGTGGTGATCGGGTACCCCAACTTCTTCGGCGTGATCGACGCGCTGCCCGAGGCGGCCGCCATCGCGAAGAAGGCCGGCGCGCTCACCGTCTCGGTGACGGCGGAGTCGGTCTCGCTCGGGCTCCTCCAGGGCCCGGGGGCGCTCGGCGCCGACGTGGCCGTGGGCACGCTCCAGAGCTTCGGCAACGGGCTCAACTTCGGCGGTCCGGCGCCCGGCTTCCTGGCCATCCGCGAGGGGCTCATCCGGCAGATGCCGGGGCGCGTGGCCGGCGCCACCGTCGATCGCAACGGACGGCGCGGCTTCGTCCTCACCCTCTCCACCCGCGAGCAGCACATCCGGCGCGAGAAGGCCACGTCCAACATCTGCACCAATGCCGGCCTGGCCGCGCTCGCCGCCACCATCCACCTCTCGCTCCTCGGCAAGGGCGGGCTCGCCCACCTGGCGCGGCTCAACCACGCCCGGGGCAAGCAGCTGCGCGACGCCATGAAGAAGGCCGGATTCGGCCTGCGCTTCACCGGCCCCACCTTCAACGAGGCCGCCTTCGAGGTCGGTGACGCCGAGGCGGTGGTGGAGCGGCTGGCCAGGAAGGGCATCGCCGCGGGCGTCCCGCTCTCCCGGTGGTACCCGGACGACCCGAGGATGAAGGGGGCGCTCCTGAGCGTCGCCACCGAGGTCCACACCCCCGAGCTCATCGAGCTCTTCGCGCAGTCGGTGAGGGGATAGACATGGCCAACCCGACCGGCTGGAAGCCCAGCATGGAGAAGGGCGCCGCCCCCGGCGGCGACCCGGAGGCGACGGGACTCCTCGGCGCCACCCGCGGCCTCGCCATGGAGGAGCCGCTGGTGTTCGAGCAGGGCTCGCCCGGGCGCATCGGCGTCTCGCTGCCGCCGGTTCCGGCGGGAGCCGACCCGTCGGCCGAGATCCCCGCGGCGCTGCTCCGCGGCGAGATCGCCGGCATGCCCGAGATGGCGGAGCTCGAGGTGGTTCGCCACTTCACCCGGCTCTCCCAGTGGAACTGGGGGATCGACACCGGCTTCTACCCGCTCGGCTCCTGCACCATGAAGTACAACCCGAAGTCGAGCGAGGCGCTGGCGCGGCTGCCCGGGTTCGCCGGGGCCCACCCGCTCCTGCCCGGCTCGATGAGCCAGGGAGCGCTCGAGCTCATCTGGAAGCTGGAGCGGTCGCTGTCGGAGGTCGCCGGCTTCCCGGCGTCGGTCATGTCGCCGGCGGCGGGGGCGCAGGGAGAACTCTGCGGCCTCATGATGATCCGGGCCTACCACGTGGCCCGGGGGAACCCGCGCCACAAGGTGCTCATCCCCGACACCGCCCACGGCACCAACCCGGCCTCGGCGGCGTTCAACGGCTACTCCACGGTGACGCTCGAGAGCGGGCCGGACGGACGGCTGCACCCGGAGACGGTGGCGAAGGCGATGGACGAGGACGTCGCCGCCATCATGATCACGAACCCCAACACGCTCGGCATCTTCGAGAGCCACATCGCCGAGATCGCCGAGATCGTCCACGCCAAGGGCGGCCTGGTGTACGGCGACGGCGCGAACTTCAACGCGCTGCTCGGCGTGGCCCGCCCCGGCGACATGGGCTTCGACGTCATGCAGTACAACCTGCACAAGACCTTCGCGACGCCCCACGGCGGCGGCGGCCCCGGCTCCGGCCCGGTCGGCGTGGCCGAGGCGCTCATCCCCTTCATGCCGCTCCCGGTGGTGGTGAAGGAGGGCGAGACCTACCGGCTCGTCACCGATCCGAAGGAGCGCCCCCGGACCATCGGCAAGATCCGCGAGTTCTGGGGCAACACCGGGATGTTCGTCCGCGCCTGGGCCCTCATCCGGGAGCTCGGTCCCGAAGGGCTTCGCCGCGTGGCCGAGCTGGCGGTCCTGAACGCCAACTACGTCCGCGCAAAGCTCGTCGGCCACTACAACCTGCCCTACGAGACCGAGACGCTCCACGAGGTGGTCTTCGACGACAAGTTCCAGAAGGACTCGGGCGTCACCACCATGGACGTCGCCAAGCGGCTCATCGACCACGGCTCCCACCCGCCCACGGTCTACTTCCCGCTCGTGGTCCACGGCGCGCTCATGATCGAGCCGACCGAGACCGAGTCGAAGGAGACGCTCGACCAGTTCGTGGCCTCCATGCAGGCCATCGCCGCCGAGTCGAAGGCCGATCCCGAGGCCCTGAAGGGCGCGCCGCGGAAGACGGTCCGGGCCCGGCTCGACGAGACCCGCGCCGCGCGCAAGCCGGTGCTGCGCTGGACTCCCGGGATGAAGGTCGAATAGCTCGCACTTCCAATCTCCCCGTTTTCCATGGAAACCCCCTGATCATCGGGGGTTTCTTCGTTTTTTCTCGCTCTTGGGTCTTTACGGCTCGCTTTTTTGTGGCAGGCTGGACCGGCCATGGAGGCACCGCGGGACCGCACCGTCGGCCCGCACGACGGGAGACATGCACATGAGGAAGATCGGCAGTGCGGTGGTCGTCGCGGCGGCGCTGGTTTTCGCCGCCCCCGCAGGAGCCCAGGTGGCGCTCGACCTCAAGGTCGGCTACGCGATCCCCACCGGGGACCTGATGGCGTTCGGAGGTTCCGACTACTACGGGCCGATGAAGTACACCTGGTCCGGCGCGGTCCCCATCGAGGTCGCGGGGCGCTACCGCTTCAGCCCCTCCTTCTCCGCCGGCGTCTACTACCAGTACGCCCCGGCCTTCATCGCGACCCGCTTCTGCGCCTCCGGCATGACCTGCTCCGGCTACGACATGCGGGTGGGGGTGGAGGCCGTCTACGCCTTCCTGCCCGAGCGCGCCTGGAACCCCTGGGTGAGCGTGGGCACCGGCTGGGAGTGGACCCACTTCTCCGTCGCCACGGCAGACGCCAGCTCCCAGGTGACCTACAGCGGCTGGGAGTACTTCAACGTCCAGGCCGGGCTCGACTGGAACCTCTCGAAGACCTTCGCCTTCGGTCCGTACGTGGGCTTCTTCGGCGGAAGCTACTCCACCCTCACCGGCAACTCGACCGGTCCGGGCGCCGGCGGCGCCGTGTCGGGCTCCATCCCGTCCGGCTACCGCGCCTTCCACGGCTGGCTGCAGTTCGGGCTCAAGGGAACCGTGACCCTGTAGCGTCCCGGGGTCGCGGGCCCCTTGGCCCCACTTGGGTACACGGTGCGGCGCGGCCCACCAGGGTTTTGGACCTGCCCGATTTTCCTGGCACGCTGTCGGGATCGGGTGGGCGGAGTGGGCGATCGTCCGGGTGGCCGTCCGGCCACGGAGGGTTCACATGAACAAGATCTTTCGTGCTGTGGCGGTGGCGGCTTCCCTGACCCTCGCGCATTCGGCGGCGGCCGCGGACTGGGCGTTCGACGTGAAGGCGGCGTATGCGCTGCCGGTGGGGAACATCTGGAGCGGTACGTCCCAGTTCAACCCGCAGCTCGCGATGTCCTCCGCCTGGAGCGGGGCGATGCCGATCGAACTCGCCGCGCGCTACCGCTTCACCCCGAACGTCTCGCTGGGCGTCTACTTCCAGTGGGGGCCCGCGTTCGTGACCTCGAACGCCTTCGACAACATCTCCGGGAACTGGGGAAGCACCATGCGGACGGGTCTGGAGCTCGTCTACGGGTTCACGCCGGACTCG
>JBAXVO010000350.1:0-3308 GCA_037129355.1 Deltaproteobacteria bacterium
GCGGGAGAAGGGGCTCGCCGCCCTCCTCGCCGTGAAGGATCCGGCGCTCGCCGCCATGGAACGGGCCGCCACCCTCGATGGCTCCGTCGACTGCGGGGGGCCGCACCGGGCGCTCGGTGCCTGGACCGCGGCGCTTCCGGCCGCGGTGGGCGGCGGGGTGGCCCGCTCTCGCCGCCACTTCGAGCAGGCCCGCGCGCTGGGGCCGGGCTGCCTGCTCACGCCGGTCGCCGAGGCCGGGTCGCTCCTCGTGCTGCTCCAGGACCGGGCCACCTTCGAGCGATCGCTCGCGGCCGTGGAGGGAGCGGGCGACGGCGACCCCCGCTTCGCCCCCGAGAACGAGCTGGCCCGGCGGATGGCCCGGGACCTGCGGGCGCGCGCCGCCCGGTTATTCTGATTCCACGAAGGGGAGGGCACATGGCCGACCAGGACATCCAGGGAAGCGCAGGTCCCACCTCCACGCCGGCGGCGGCGCCGAAGGGGCGCCTGGGAAGGGCGATGGCGTGGATGTTCATCCTCTCGCTCCTGCTCTTCTGGCTGCCGGTGCTGGGGATGTTCATCGCCGGCCTGGTGGGCGGGCGGAAGGCCGGGACCCTGGGGGCGGCCGTCGGCGCCGTCCTCCTGCCCGGCGCCGTCGTGGCCGTGATGACGTTCTTCCTCGCATCGGTCCTCACCGGGATGCCGATCCTGGGGGCCATCGCCGCGCTGGGCGCCGGCGTGTTCGTGGTGGCGAACGTGCTTCCGCTGCTCGCCGGGGCGGTCATCGGCGGCATGCTGGCGCCATGACCGAGCCCAAGCTGGGGACGCTCGCCGTGCACGCCGGGGAGGGCGTGACCCTCTCCGTCCCGTCCACCACGACGCCCGTCTACCAGGCCACCACCTACCGGTTCGAGAGCGCCGCCGAGGCTGCGGCCTACCTCGAGGCGCCCGAGGGGCGCTGGCTCTACGCGCGGCTCGAGAACCCGACCGTCGTCGCCGCCGAGAAGAAGATCGCCGCCCTCGAGGGGGCGGAGGCGGCGGCCTGCTTCGCATCCGGGATGGCGGCGATGACCGCGGCGCTCCTCGCCTCGCTCCGCGCCGGCGACGCCCTGCTCCTCTGCGACACCCTCTACGGCCAGACCACGCGCCTCGCCCGCGACGTCCTCGAGCGCTTCGGCGTCGAGGTGCGCGTCGTCCCCTTCGACGGCCTGGCCGGGGCGGTGGCCGCGGCCCCCCCGAACGCCCGCGCCCTCGTGATCGAGGGCCCCACCAACCCCACGCTGCGCGTGGCCGACGTCCCGGCGGTGGCGGCGGCCTGCCGGGCCCGGTCGATCCGGAGCGTCTTCGACGCCACCTTCGCCTCGCCGGTGAACCTCCGCGCCTTGCCCATGGGCGTGGACCTGGTCGTGCACAGCGCCACCAAGTTCCTGAACGGCCACTCCGACCACCTGGGCGGCGCCGTGGCCGGGTCGCGGGCCCTCGTCGACTCCGTCCTCGGGGTGCGCAAGTCCACCGGCGGGAACATGGACGCCGCGGTGGCCTACGACCTGCTCCGCGGGATGAAGACGCTGGAGGTCCGGGTGCTGCGCCAGAACGACACCGCGCTCCGCCTGGCCCGCGCGCTGGAGGGGCATCCGAAGGTGGAGCAGGTGCGCCACCCCTTCCTCCCCAGCCACCCCGACCACGCCATCGCCCGCCGGCTGCTGCGCGGAGGGGGCGGCGTCCTCTCCTTCACGGTGCGTGGAGGGTACGAGGCGGTGGCCCGGGTGCACGACGCGCTCCGGCTGGTGGCGAGGGCCAGCTCGCTCGGCGGCGTGGAGAGCCTGGCCTCCATCCCGGTCATCTCCTCCCACCGCAACGCCAGCGACGCGGAGCTCGCCGTCCAGGGGATCGGACGGGGAACGCTCCGCCTGTCGGTGGGGCTCGAGGATCCCGACGACCTCGAGGCCGACCTCCTGCAGGCGCTGGAGCGGGCCTGATGGCGAGGCGTCTCGCCGCGCTCCTCCTCGTGGGGGCGGCCGGGTGCGTCCGGGTCCCGCCCCCCGACCTGTCCCGCAACCCGGAGGCGCTGCTCGCCCAGGTCCGCGCGGCCCAGGCGATCGTCGCCTCCTGCCAGGGTTCGGCGCGGCTCGTCCTCTCGACGCCCGATTTCGGGGGCTCGCTCGACGCCTGGGTCGCCGCCGAGCGCTCCGGAAGGCTCCGCGTGGAGGTCTTCGACTTCTTCGGCAACCCGGCGGCGGTGCTCGTGGCCGGGGGCGGGCGCTTCGCGCTCCTCGACGCGCGGGCGGGGACGCTCTACCGCGGGGAGGACCGTCCGGAGAACCTGGCGCGGCTGCTCCCCGTGCCGCTCGGCGCGCGCGAGCTCGCCCAGGTGGTCTGCGGGAGCGCGCCGCTCCTCGACGGGAAGGGCGTGGCGGCCGAGCCGGGCGACGGCGTGGTGCTCCTCGAGATCGCGGGGGAGGGAGGGCGGCAGGTGGTCGCGGTGGGGGAGGGGGCCTCGACCCGCTCGGCGAGCTTCCTTCCCCGGCCCGGGGGTGGGACCGCCTGGAAGGCCGAGTTCTCCGTCTTCCGCCACCCCGGCGGACGGCTCTTCCCCACCGAGGTGGACCTCCGCGGGGGAGGCTCCGAGCTCTCGCTCCGCTGGAAGGACGACCTCGAGCTGAACGTTGCATCGGAGGATGCGCTCTTCGAGCTCGCCACGCCGAAGGGCGTCCGGGTGGTCGACCTGGCTCCCGGGTCCCCCCCGCCGGCCCTGGACCTGCCGATCCGTCCCGCAACCCCGACCCGGCCGTGACCCGGGCCGCCGCCGATCCCGTCCGGGGGGTCGGTTCGGCTTGAATCCCCCCGGAAATCAGCTAGCTTCTCCCCTCCCCGGATCCCGGAAAGGCGCGAAGACGTGAACATGGAACTCCTGACGGTCCTGAAGACCGGCGGCGTCGCGATGTGGATCATCGCGCTCTTCTCGGTCCTCGCCGTCGCCGTGGCCGTCGAGCGGGTCCTCGCGCTCTGGCGGTTCACCGACCGGGCCCGCAGCCTCGCCGACGCCGTGACCCGGTCGCTGCTCCGCGGGGACGTCGAGGACGCCCGGGCCCAGGCCGAGCGGTCCACCTCGCCGGCCGCCGAGGTCTTCCTGGCGGCGCTCGTCCCCACCCCGCCGGGCAAGCGCCCGCCCACCGACGCCCGCATCGAGGCCGCGGTGGAGCGGCAGCGGGCCGAGGCCAACCAGAAGCTGCGGGCGCGCCTGTGGATCCTCGGAACCATCGGCGCCACCGCCCCGTTCATCGGCCTCTTCGGCACGGTGATCGGCATCCAGCGCGCGTTCGACGCGATCG
>JBAXVO010000351.1:0-3307 GCA_037129355.1 Deltaproteobacteria bacterium
AGACGAACTCGCCCCCCACGAACAGGATGAGTCCGAAGTGGACGAGCCAGAGGCCTGCCTTGCTCCAGGTGGCCTGGAACCGGAGCATCTGGGCGGTCAGGAGATTCACCAGGAGCACCAGGCCGACGGTGGCCCCGCCCGGGAGGACCGGCACCATCCACTGGGAGTCGGGGAGGTTCCACCAGACGATCCAGCTGCGCATGATGGCGTTGACCGCTCCGGTCGTGCCCATCTGCACCTGCGCGAGGGTCGCGACGACGACCAGGATCATCAGGGCCGCCAGGCAGACGATGGTCAGCTGGAGGGACGTCAGCGCGCGGACGACGGGATTCTTAGCGGTCAGCAAGGCGGAGGCTCTCCAGGAGTCGGACGAAGTCTGCCCGGGACGCGGCCACGGGCCCCGCATCTCCAACCATCTTGACGAACCAGCTATTTCCCCCGGCGAAGAGGATCGCGGCGACCATCCGCGTCTTCTCCTTGCCCTCGCCGGTGTAGTCGAACACGGCCAGGCTGCCGGCCGGGGACTTGAGTGCCTTCCGGTCCTTCGCGAGTGCCGCCTCGTCCACCGGCGGCAGGCCGATCTGGTTGCGCCATCGGTTCACGTTGGCGAGCTCGCCGCCCGCCGGCCCCGGGAAGACGGTGACCGACACCTCGATCTTGCCCTGGGCCGTGGGCTTGATGGTGGCGTAGCGCATCCCGCCGGCCGACCGGGTCTCGGTCCAGCCCTTGGGAAGCGCCCAGCGGAGGCTGCCCGTGGTGGCTTCGTCGGGTGGGGCCGGGAGGCCGGCAGCGGCGGCGCCGCCCATGGGGCCCGGCGCCTGAACGGACCCGGGTTCGGACTTGGGCACGCGGTAGTGGGCGACCTCGTCCCTGCCGCACGCGGCGACCAGGGCGACGGCCACGATCCAGAGAGGCTTCCTTGCCATGCACCATCCTCGCGTCGGGCGCGGGGACAGCGGCCCCCGCGGAGGCGATCGGGTCGCCTCGAGCGGGGACAGTCTTAACCGGGTCGGGGCCGAAGCACCCGAAAAGCGGGAGGAAGCTGACGCTCCCTAAACGCCCGGCTGCAGGGGGTCGTTTACCCCGGGGATCTTCGCCATGTGCCCCCGGGCGAGCTTCCAGGCGTGCTGCACGACCCAGGACAGGGAGCGGTCGAGCCGCTGCGCCTCGTGCTCGATCTCCCGGAGCATCTCCTCGGGAAAGTAGAGCGACTGCTTCCTCTTGTCGGTGTGGTCGGCCATGGCCTTACTTTTACCCCTGGTGACGGGAATGGCAAGGCTCCCTTTTCCCCATCCTTGACAGCGGCTCGACGCAGGCCTTAGCCATGGTCGGTGACCGCCGTCCCCACCCTCTCCGCCCTCCTGCTCCTGTCCCTGGCGGGCCTCGCGCCGGACCCCGAGGACCTGGCCCGGGAGGTCCTCGCGCTCGCCTCCTCGGGCGACCCGGTCCGGCTCGAGCGGGCGCGGGCGGCGGTCCCGGAGCCCCTCCGGACCGATCCCACCTACCGGGGAGCGGCAGCCGGGAGGGCGATCGCCGGGCTGCTGGCCGCCGCCGACCTGCGGGAAACGTCCGCCGCCTCGTCGGACGGCGCGGCGGGGCTCCTGCGTGCGCGGGCCGGCCAGGACGAGGCGCTCGACGAGCTGCGCCCCCTGGTGGAGGAAGCTCCCGGAGACCGGGACGTCCTGCGCGCGCTCGTCGTCTACTACGGCCTGGACGGACGCCCGGCGGAGGTGGCGCGCCTCTCCGCGCGCGCGCTGGAGGCCGGCGCATCGCCGGCCGATCCCTGGCTCGCCTTCTCCGCCGTGGCCGCATCCCTTCGGGGGAAGACGCCGTCCGAGGCCGAGCCGGTCCTGGCCTCGTTCGTCGCCTCCCATCCGGGGATCCACCCTCCCCGCATGTCGCTCGTGAGGGCGCGGCTCGCGCTGGGCGATCGCGAACGGGCCCTGGCCGCGCTCGACGACCTCCTCGCGGCCGACCCGGACCACGAGGGGGCGAAGGCCCTCAAGGCCACGCTGCTCGCCCCGCCACCCGTGCAGCCGGTCCCGGCGGTGGTCCCGGCCAGCGCCCCCCCGCCAACGTCCCCCGGCTACCTGCCACGGAAGAAGCGGGCGGCGCAGGTGTCCACCAGCGACTGATCCCGGCGCGTCCCGCCTCAGTGCGACCCGACCAGCGAGGCCTCCACCTGCACGTCGGCCCCCGGGCGGACCTGCACGTCCTCCTGCCAGGGCAGGTAGCCGCCCTTCCGGACCGAGATGCGGTGCAGGCCCGGGTCGATGCGGAAGGTGCAGGGCGCGCGGCAGCGGGTCACCCCGTCGGCGGCGACCTCCACCCCGGGGGGATCGATCCGCACCGAGACCGTCCCGGCGTCCGGCCCGGGCTCGACCGGCCGGGCTGCCGGGGGCGCCGGGGCGCGGGTGCAGGCGGCGAGGACGAGGCAGCCGACGAGCGGTGCGAGGATCTTCATGGGGCGGCCCCTCCCTTCCGGCGGGTCCACCCCTGCCCTAACCGGCGAACGGGGGCGCGTCGAGGACCTCGCGCACCCGGACGGCCAGCGTCGCCGGGGTGAAGGGCTTCTGCAGGAACTCCACTCCGGAGTCGAGCACCCCTCGCTGGGCGATGGCGTCCTGCGTGTAGCCGGAGACGAAGAGGGCCCGCAGCCCGGGCAGGTTCCGGCGAAGCGCGTCCACCACCTCGCGGCCGCTCATCCCGGGCATGACCACGTCGGTCACCACGAGGTCGATCCGCCCTTCCCTCCCGCGCACGAGGGCCAGGGCCTCCTCTCCGCTCCCGGCCGTGATCACCTGGTAGCCGTTCTCCTTCAGCGCCCGGACGGTGATGCCCCGGACGCGCGGGTCGTCCTCCACGACGAGCAGGGTCTCGCTGCCCCGGAGCGTCCCCGGCCTGGGCGTCGCCGGACGCTCGACCGCCTCCTCCTCGCTGCGGGGCAGGCAGATGCGGAAGGTGGTCCCCCGGCCCGGCTCGCTCTCCACGTGGATGTGCCCACCGCTCTGCGCCACGATGCCGTGGACCGTGGCGAGCCCGAGCCCCGTTCCCCGCCCCCGCTCCTTGGTCGTGAAGAAGGGCTCGAAGAGGTGGGCCATCACCTCCGGGGGCATCCCCGTCCCGCTGTCCTGCACCACGATCCGCACCCAGTCCCCGGGCCGGCGGTCGCCCTTCGAGCCGATCTCGTCGTCCCCGGCCGCGACGTTCCCGGTCTCGATGCGGAGCGATCCCCCGCCCGGCATCGCGTCCCGGGCATTCACCGCGAGGTTCACGAGCACCTGCTCGACCTGGCTGGCGTCGCAGA
>JBAXVO010000352.1:0-3297 GCA_037129355.1 Deltaproteobacteria bacterium
GGTCGCGGGAGCGAAGGAGAATCGCTTCCTCCTCCAGTACTTCGTGAACTACAACTTCGAGAGCGGCTGGTACCTGACGACGGGTCCGATCATCACCGCGAACTGGGAAGCGGCGTCGGGGCAGCAATGGGACGTTCCGTTCGGGGGCGGCGGCGGAAGGATCGTCTGGATCGGACCCCTCCCCTTCAACCTCACCGCCCAGGCCTACTACCACCCGATTCGCCCGGAGAATGGGCCGAACTGGACCGTCCGCCTGACGGCCACGCTCCTCCTCCCCCGGAGCCTGCTCTTCTAGCTTCCGCAGCTGCAACGAAGTGTCGAGACCAACGAAGACAGAAAGGAATCGATCGATGGCCAAGACGGGCAAGCCGAACATCCTCATTCTCTGGGGCGACGACATCGGCTGGTGGAACATCAGCTACAACAGCCGCGGGCAGATGGGCTACCGCACGCCCAACATCGACCGCGTCGCCAACGAGGGCGTGGCCTTCACCGACTACTACGCCCAGCAGAGCTGCACCGCGGGCCGTTCCGCCTTCATCACCGGGCAGAACCCGATCCGCACCGGCCTCTCCAAGGTGGGCATGCCGGGCGCCGACATGGGCCTCCGCCCGGAGGATCCGACCATCGCCGAGCTCCTGAAGCCGCTCGGCTACACCACCGGCCAGTTCGGGAAGAACCACCTGGGCGACAAGGACGAGTTCCTGCCCACCATGCATGGGTTCGACGAGTTCTTCGGCAACCTCTACCACCTGAACGCCGAGGAGGAGCCCGAGGATCCCGACTACCCCAAGGACCCGGAGTTCAAGAAGCGCTTCGGTCCCCGCGGCGTGCTCCACTGCTGGTCCGACGGCAAGGGCGGTCAGAAGATCGAGGACACCGGCCCGCTCACCAGGAAGCGGATGGAGACCGTCGACGAGGAGACCACCGAGCACGCGCTGCGGTTCATGACCGACGCGGCCAAGGCCGAGAAGCCGTTCTTCCTCTGGTGGAACACCACCGCCATGCACTTCCGGACCCACCCGGCCGCGAAGCACAAGGGCAAGAGCGGCGGCCAGGGGGACTACAACGACGTGATGGTGGCCCACGACGAGCTCGTGGGGAAGATGCTCGACCGGGTCGACCAGCTCGGCATCGCCGACAACACCATCGTCATGTACTCGACCGACAACGGCGTGCACTACAACACCTGGCCGGACGCCGGCATCACGCCCTTCCGGAGCGAGAAGAACACCAACTGGGAAGGGGGCTGGCGCGTGCCGGCCTTCGTCCGCTGGCCGGGCAAGATCAAGCCGGGCACGGTGGTGAACGGCATCGTCACCCACCAGGACTGGCTGTGCTCCTTCCTGGCGGCGGCAGGTGAGCCGAACATCAAGGAGAAGCTGCTCGCGGGGCACAAGATCGGCGACCGGACCTACAACGTCTGCATCGACGGCTTCAACATGCTCCCGTACATCACCGGCGAGGTGAAGGAGAGCCCGCGCAACTCCTTCGCCTACATCAGCGACGACGGCGAAGTGATGGCGCTGCGGATCGGCGACTGGAAGATGGTGCTGCTGGAGCAGCGGGCCAAGCAGTTGCAGTGCTGGGCCGAGCCCTTCATCAAGCTGCGCATCCCGAAGATCTTCCACCTGAGGCGCGACCCGTTCGAGCGGGCCGACGAGAACTCGAATACCTACTTTGACTGGCTGATCTCGCACGCCTACCTCATCTACCTGATGCAGGGGTTCGTCGCGGGGCAGATCGAGACCTTCAAGAAGTTCCCGCCGCGGCAGAAGCCCGCCTCCTTCAACCTGGACGCGGTCCTCGCATCCCTGCAGGACGCGGCGGGCAGTTCCAACCACTGATCCGCACTCGCGGTCGGTGAAAGCATGGGCGCGGCGGCCGGACTCCGGTCCGGTCGTCGCGCCGTTCCCTCGAGGCCTCCCGCATGTCCGTCGAGCCCGCCGCACCGGTCCAGATCCCGTCGGCGCTCTCGCCGCCGGCGTTCCACCTCCTGGCCAAGCCCAGCGGGTCCACCTGCAACATCGACTGCACCTACTGCTTCTTCCTCTCGAAGGACGCGCTCTACCCCGGCGACAAGCAGCGGATGTCCGAGGCCACCCTCGAGGCCTACATCCGGCAGCTCCTGGAGGCCCACCGGACGCCCGAGGTGACGGTGGCCTGGCAAGGGGGCGAGCCGACGCTCATGGGGCTCCCCTTCTTCGCCCGCGCCGTGGAGCTGGTCGAGAAGTACCGGCGGCCCGGGCAGGTCGTGCAGCAGACCTTCCAGACCAACGGGATCCTGCTCGACGACGAGTGGTGCGCCTTCTTCAAGAAGCACGACTTCCTCGTGGGCTTGAGTATGGACGGCCCGCGCGAGCTGCACGACGCCTACCGGCTCGACCGGCGCGGCCAGGGCACCTTCGACCGGGTCCTCACGGGCTGGCGCCACCTGCGCGCCCACGGGGTCCGCTTCAACATCCTCTGCACGGTCAACGCCGCCAACCAGGGGCACGGCCGGGACGTCTACCGGTTCTTCCGCGACCAGCTTTCCGCCGAGTGGATCCAGTTCATCCCCATCGTCGAGCGCGCCACCGAGGAGACGCTCGAGGCCGCCAACCAGGGCTGGAGCGACCGGCCCGGCCGCGGGAAGCGCCCCCTGTACACCCAGACCGGCGCCCTCGTCACCGAGCGCTCGGTGGGCGGCGCGGAGTACGGCCGCTTCCTCGTCGACGTCTTCGAGGAGTGGGTCCGGCACGACGTGGGGCGGGTCTACGTGCAGCTCTTCGACGTCACCCTCGAGGCCCATTTCGGCCGCCACCTCCTGTGCATCCACGCCCCGACGTGTGGTTACGGCCCGGCGCTGGAGCACAACGGCGACGTGTACACCTGCGACCACTTCGTGGAGCCCGGGCAGGAGCTCGGCAACATCCACGAGACCCCGCTCGTCCAGCTCATCGCCTCGCCCAAGCTGCGCCGGTTCGGCGACGACAAGCGCGACAAGCTCACCGCGCAGTGCCAGGGCTGCGAGGTGCGCGTCCTCTGCAACGGGGGATGCCCCAAGGACCGCTTCGCGATCTCCAGGGACGGCGAGCCCGGCCACAACTACATGTGCGCGGGACTCGAGGCGTTCTTCCTCCACACCCGCCCGGCGATGCAGGTGATGGCCAACCTGTTCCGGAGCCGGAAGGCGCCGGCCGACGTCATGGCCTGGGTGGCCGCCGAGGACGCCCGGCGCGACCCCTACAAGCCCTGCCCCTGTGGCGGCGGGCGCAAGTTCAAGTTCTGCCACGGCGACAGGAAAACCTGATGCCC
>JBAXVO010000353.1:0-3280 GCA_037129355.1 Deltaproteobacteria bacterium
CTTCTGGCGGCGGCTCTACCCGGAGGCCCTGGGCAGATGACCTCGGCCGACGGACTCCTTCACGATCAGCGAATCCTGGTCCTCGCCACCGCGGATCCGGATCCCTGGTCGGCCCCCGTCTACTTCGTGTTCCTGGCGGGACGCCTCTACTTCCTCTCCAGCCCGCGCAGCCGCCACGTCACCGCGGCCCTTCCGGCGCGGCGCTGCGCCGGCTCGATCCACCGGGACGACCCCGACTGGCGGGCCATCGAGGGGCTGCAGCTCGACGGGGTCGTGGAGGAGATCGCGGAGGGGCCGGAGGCCGCCCGGGCGATCGCCGCCTACCTCGGCAAGTTCCCGGACGTGAAGGCGCTCGTCGGGGGGGAGGCGCCGGACCTGGCCGCGTTCACGGCGAGGTTCGGTGCCCGGCTCTACGCCCTGGTGCCGGAGCGGGCCTTCCTCGTGGACAACCGATCCGGCCTCACCGGGCGGCGGGAGATCCCGCTTCCGTGATGGGGCGCTTCTCCTTTCTGCTACCATCGATCCCGCCGTCCGCACCCGCCCCCGGGAGACCGTCACGTGCAGATCGTCTGCCTCGACCTCGAAGGCGTCCTCGTCCCGGAGATCTGGATCGCGTTCTCGGAGCGAACGGGGATCGCCGAGCTGCGACGCACCACGCGCGACGAGCCCGACTACGACAAGCTGATGCGCGGCCGGCTCGAGCTGTTGCGCCAGCACCGGCTGGGGTTGCCCGACATCCAGAAGGTCATCGCCGAGATGGGGCCCGAGCCCGGCGCCCGGGCCTTCCTGGACGCGCTGCGGCTGCGCTACCAGGTGATCATCCTCTCCGACACCTTCTACGAATTCGCCATGCCCCTCATGGCGCAGCTGGGGCAGCCCACCCTCTTCTGCCACCGGCTCTCGACCGACGCGGCGGGCTTCGTCTCGGCCTACCACCTCCGGCTGCCCGACCAGAAGCGGGCGGCGGTGAAGGCCTTCCAGGGGTTGAACTTCAAGGTGGTCGCCGCCGGCGACTCCTACAACGACACCGCCATGCTGGCCGCCGCCGACGCGGGCATCCTCTTCCGGCCGCCGCAGAACGTGGTCGATGCCTTCCCCCAGTACCCGGTGGTGCGGGAGTACGACGCGCTCCGCGAGCGGATCGACGAGGCCGCGCGCCGCATCGGCGGATGACGGATGCCCAGGGATCCCGACCCCTCCCCGCCCAAGAGCCCCGGCTGGCTCCAGAAGCTCGAGCACGAGACCGCGGAGTACCTCGCCGTCTTCGCCTACATGGCGGCGATCCTGCTCGCCTTCGCGATCTACAACCGCGCCATCCTCGCCGAGTACGGCGTGGCCTACCTGCCCATCGCCTTCGGCCTCCTGGAGGCGGCCATCCTCGCCAAGATCGTGGTCATCGGCCAGGCGTTCCACTTCGGGGCCCGATTCGACGGCCGGCCGCTGGCCTGGACCGTCCTCTACCGGTCGACGGCCTTCGCGCTGCTCACGGCCGTCTTCGCCGTCGCCGAGGAGGGCGTGAAGCGCCTCCTGCACCACCAGAAGATCATCGAGCACCGGGCGTTCGACGCGCCCTGGGCCTGGGACCAGGCCGTCGCGCACGCCGTCATCCTCTTCGTGGCCTTCGTCCCGCTCTTCGCCATCCAGGAACTCGGCAAGGTGATCGGGCCGGGCAAGCTGGCCGGCTACTTCTTCGGCGAACGGCGCCGGAAGGGCCCGGGGACGACGGACTGACCCCGCGGCGTCAGGTCCCGATGGCCCGTGCCGCGGCCACGAGGACCTCGGGGCGGTGGATCGAGTCGTAGACCGGCAGGACCTCCTTGCCGGTCTGGAACAGCCCGTAGACCGCCATCTGCGCGGTCCGGACCGAGTACTCGACCGTGAAGACGCAGTCGAGGGGCGCCTCGGCGAACTGCCCCAGGAAGGCGAAGTTCTCGGCCCCCTCCGGCAGGACCTGCGGCCGGTCGCCCGGCTTCCGGGGCATGAAGAGGCTGTCCACGTAGGGCATCGCCACCGGGATGCAGTTCACCTTTCCGGCGTCCATCACCGGCTGCATCCGGTCCTGGATCCGGAGGTGCTGCCAGAGCTCCTCGAGCATCTCCTTGCCGGTGCACTCGGCCATGGTCTTCTGGACGAAGTTCCCCTTCCGGTCCGAGTAGAGCCCGTAGCCCCAGAAGATCTTCACGTCCGGCGGCTGGTTCGGGAAGTGGGGCTGCCGGGCGATCACGAAGGACATGAGCCAGTTCGAGTCGGTCAGGGTCACGAGACCGCCGGTCCCGTCCACGTTGCCGGAGAAGTTCTCCATGTGGTCGTGGAAGGTGGAGTCGTTCAGCGTGGCCGTGAAGGACCACCAGCGCTGGAGGTCGATCCGGTCGCAGAAGGGTTCCGGATCCCCGAACGCGGCGTCCTTCGCGGCGAGCTTCTTCCACAGGCGCCAGGAGCCCGATTCCGCGAGCCCCTTCAGCATCGCCGGCCGGCTCCAGGTCCCGTTGTCGGTGCTCTCGGTGAGCGAGCCGTTGGTGACGAGCACGCAGTCGTCCTTCCCGAGCACGATCTCGCTGCCGTCCTTCAGGTGGAGGAGCGTGGCCCTCTTCCGGTCGGCCGAGAGGTCGAAGCCGATGTCCACGACCTCCTTGCCGGTGTGGAACTGGACGCCCCGGGCCTCGAGGTAGCGCACCAGCGGGACGACCACCGAGTGGTACTGGTTGTACTTGGTCCGCATCACGCCGCCGAGCCGGGGAAGCCCCTCGACCAGGTGGATGAACCGCTTCATGTAGCGGCGCATCTCGGCCAGGCTGCTCCACTTCTGGAAGGCGAACATCGACGTCCAGAGGAACCAGAAGTTGGTGGTGAAGAAGTCGTGGTCGAACCAGTCCTCGATGCGCCGGTCGCCGAGCACCTTCTCGGGGACGAAGGTCAGCTCGAGCAGCTTCATCTGCTGCCGCTTGGAGAGGCCGAAGGAGGAGACGTCGAGCTTCTTCCCCTCCCGGAGCAGGCGGGCCTGGGCGTTGCTGACGAAACGCCGGTTGAACTCGAAGGACTCGTCCCTCACCGAGACGTTCGGGTCCTCGAACGACGGGATGGCGGAGAGCAGGTCCCAGTAGCAGGTGTAGTGCATCTCGTGCATGCGCCCGCCGCGGACCACGAAGCCCTTCTCGGGATCGCCCGCCCCGTCGAGGGCGCCGCCGAGGATGGCGTCCTTCTCGAGGACGTGGATGTTCTTCCCCGGCACGCCGGCGTCCCGCTCCAGGTAGACGGCGCTCGCCAGCGAGGCGATGCCGCT
>JBAXVO010000354.1:0-3268 GCA_037129355.1 Deltaproteobacteria bacterium
TCGTCGCCGGCGACCCCGTGCAGCAGGCCAGGGTGGACGAGCTCGCCACCCTCCTCGACCGGCGCATCGCCACCGAGGAGGAGGCCCGGAAGGCCTTCGAGGTCTCCGGAACCTCCGGTGCGGTGGCGGCCCTGGAGGGCTCGGGATGGACCGAGGATCAGCGACGCATCCGCGCCGTGACCTCGTCCCTCCTCGCGAAGGCGCGCGAGGACTTCCGGGTACGCGATGCCGAGTACGTCTCGACGATGCGCCGGGCCCGCATCGCCCTCGTCGCCAGCCTCGTCCTCATGCTCGGCACCGTCCTCTACCTGCTCCGGCAGCTCCGGGCCGCTCAGCGGTCCCGGGAGCAGGCCGTCGAGGCCAGCGAGCTGGCGCGGCAGCGGCTCTCCGAGCTGGAGACCGTGCTCGACACGGTACCTGCCGCGGTGGTCATGACGCGCGACCCGTCCTGCCGGGAGGTCACCGGGAACCGGCCCGCGGAGGTGCTGCTGCGGGCCGAGCGGGGAGCGAACCTCTCCCTCTCGGCGCAGGCGCCGGATCGGCTGCGGGGGGTGCGCTATCTCCGGAACGGCACGGAGGTCCCTCCCGACGAGCTGGTCCTCCAGTCCACGGCCCGGACGGGCACCGCGATCGAGAACGTCCAGCTGGACGTGGCCTTCGACGACGGGACCACGCGCCACCTGCTGGCCACCGCCCACCCGCTTCGCGATCCCTCCGGGGCGCTGCGCGGCGCCGTGGCCGGGTTCGTCGACGTCACCGAGGTGGTCCGGGTCTCCCACGAGCTCCTCGCCGCCCTCGAGCAGAACCGGCAGCTGCTCGCCGACGCCCGCCGCAGCGAGCTGCTCCACCGGGAGATGGCGCGGAACTTCCCCAACGGGGCCATCGCCCTCTTCGACCACGACCTGCGCTTCCTCATCTTCGACGGCACCCACTTCGCCATGCCGCGCGACGCCGCCAGCAACGTGGGGCGGACGCTGGCCGAGATCTTCCCTCCCGGGATCACCGCCCAGATCGAGCCGGTCCACCGCGAGGCGCTGCAGGGGAAGGAGGGGCGCACCGAGGTCGTGATCAACGGCCGGAACATCGAGATCCACGCCTCCCCGATCCGCGACGATTCGGGCACCGTGATCATGGGGATCGCCACCTCCCAGGACGTCACCGAGGAGCGCGCCCTGCGGACCCAGCTCGCGGTCTCGTCACGGCTCGCGTCGCTGGGGACGCTGGTGGCCGGCGTGGCCCACGAGGTGAACAACCCGCTCGCGGGGGCGCTCGGCAGCCTGGCGACGGCCATCGAGGAGCAGCGGGAGATCGCCACGATCGTCCGGGGTGCCGGCCCGCTCGATCGCGACCTCCTGGCCCGCCAGGTCGACGAGGTGGTCGACATCCTGCTCGACGCCCAGGTGGGCGGGAACCGCATCTCCCGCATCGTGAAGGACCTCTCCCTCTTCGGGCGCCCCAACCCCATGCGGACCCTGGTCCGGCTGGGGGACGTGGTGACGTCGGCGATGCGCTGGCTCCCCGCCTCGGTGGGCCAGAACGCCACCGTGCGGGTCGACGACCTGGGGGCTCCGCCGGTCCACGCCTCCTCGGGGCAGCTCGAGCAGGTGGTGGTGAACCTGGTCACCAACGGGGCCTTCGCCATCTCGGAGGGGCGACGCGGCGAGGTCACGGTGCGCATCTCCCCCTCGGCCACCGGGGGCGCGGTGCTCGAGGTCCGGGACGACGGCATCGGGATCGACCCGGCCACCATGGAACGGATCTTCGATCCGTTCTTCACCACCCGCGAGGTGGGTCACGGGATGGGGCTCGGCCTCCCCATCTGCCACGCCATCGTCGCCGCCCACGGCGGGACGCTCACCGCCACGAGCGTGCCGGGAAGCGGGTCGACCTTCCGTGTCGAGCTTCCGTCGGCCGACACGGCCATCGGGTCGTCGTCGCCCGAGCCTCGTGTATAGTGCTCGACCCATGGGGATCCTCCAGGCCCTCGACGAGCAGTTCCCGTCCGTCCGTTGGGGAGCGTCGGAGGAGGAGATCCAGACCCTCTTCCCGGGCGGCCGCCAGGGGCCGGGGCCGATCTACGCGGTGACGCTCCCCCTCGTCGGCTACCCGTATCCGCTGGTGCTCTTCTTCAACTTCGAGGGCGGGCTCGCGAGCCTGGCGGTCGAGTACCCGCGCAGCTTCGACCTCGCCACCGGCGACATGGACCTCCCGGGCCGCATGGTGGCCGAGAGCATCTACCGGCACCTCTCCGCCCTCCTCATCATCGCCTTCGGTGGAGCGCCCCGGCCCGCCGAGGACCTCTCGGCCGCCGACCGCGGGGACAAGGTCCTGGCCGAGCACACCTGGATCACCCGCGACTCGGTCGTCCGCCTCGAGTTCCGGCTCCAGTCGGGACTGGGCAGGGTCCGGGTGGAGATGAAGGGGCTCACGCGGTAGCGGGAGCTGCATATTCACTCATAGGCACCCCATCCGGGACTTCACTCGTCCCTGGACACCCGGACCAGATCGGCGATGCTGCGCAGACTCTCAGGAGGAGTCCTCGCATGCGGAATTTCTTCAAGATCCTCGTTGCCTCGTTCGCCCTCGCGGTGGCCGCCCCTGCGGTGGCGCAGTACACCTTCACCCAGCCGGGCCAGCAGCCGCTGGCCATCCAGCCCATGCAGAGCTGGAACAACGTGGCGCGCGTGAACGTCGGCGTCGGCTTCTACAACGCGGGCTGGGCGAACTGCTACTCGTCGTACTGGTCCTACCCCTACACGGCCTACTGCTCCTCGGGTTCCTACGCGAGCTACATCCCGTTCCTCGTCGGGCCCCAGGTCGACTTCAACCTGGGCGGGATGAACAACATCAGCGTGGGCTTCACCGTCGGGTTCGGCTCGGTCAGCACCACGGTCTACAACAACCTGACGCTGCAGAACGAGACCGTCTCGAAGAGCGTCACCCTCTGGGAGCCGACGCTCGACTACGTCGCCAAGTTCGGCCCCCCGACCATGGACACCGTGGGCCGGTTCCGGGTCGGCGGCGCCATGTACATCGGCCCCAACTCCGCCATCGGCGGGGCCTTCCGCATCGGCGGCGGCGCCTCGTTCCTGAACACCAACCGGCTCGGCGTGGGCGTCGACCTGGTGCTCGAGGGCGGCGGCCTGAACGGATACTGGATCGGTGGCCTGCAGCTCCTGGTCTCGCCCGAGTTCCACTTCTAGTCAATTCGCACCGGGGACGTCAGGGCTCGAGCTGGATCTCGCCGGCCCGCTCGGGCCGGAGCCCC
>JBAXVO010000355.1:0-3261 GCA_037129355.1 Deltaproteobacteria bacterium
CGAGGACGCGGCGCCCCCCAGCGCCGCCGGACCACCCCGGAGGCGCCGGCCGACGATTGGCCCGCGCTCAGCCCGCCGCCGGTTCCGGAGGCGTCGGCGAATCCGGCAACTCCGCCGCCGGCGCGCCGTCGAGCCCGATTCGCCCGGCGATGGCGACCTGCGCCCGGATCACGATCGCGACGAGTTCCGGCAGCGGCGTCCCCCACTCCTCGGCGCCGCGGGTGATGTAGCCACGGTCCACGGAACGGGCGAACGCCTTGTCCTTCATCCGCTTCACCACCGACTCCACCGGGACGTCGGCGACCCGCTTCGACGGACGGACCAGCGCACAGGCCCCCACGAATCCGGAGAGCTCGTCGGCGGCGAGGATCGCCTTCTCCACGGGCTGGACCCGCTCGATGCCGGTGTAGAAGGCGTGGGCGCCGACGGCGCGGATCACCGGCTCCGGCCAGCCCCGCTCCCGCAGGATCTCCATGCCCCGCCAGACGTGGTCCTGCTCGGTGGGGTAGCGCTCGTAGTCGAAGTCGTGGAGGAGCCCGACCACCCCCCAGGTCTCCACCTCGACCGGGTCGGTGACGCCACGGCTCCGGGCCAGCGCCCGCATGGTCGCCTCCACCGAAAGGGCGTGCCTTCGCAGCGGCTGCGACGGGGTGAACTCGACGAGGAGGCTCCAGGCGGCGGCGCGGTCGTGTGGCATGGCGGACCCGGTTATAGAGTCCGGCCATGACCCTCGCATCCGCCGCGCTCTGCGCCCTCGGCGCCCTGTCCGCCGCCGCCGCCCCCGACGTCCCCCGCCGCCCCGTGCACACCTACTCGATCGTGGCCCGCGACCCGGTCACCGGCGAGATGGGCGTGGCCGTGCAGTCCCACTGGTTCTCCGTGGGGACGACGGTCACCTGGGCCGAGGCGGGCGTGGGCGTCGTGGCCACCCAGTCCTTCGTCGACCCGAGCTACGGGCCGCTCGGCCTGGCGATGATGCAGGCGGGCAGGAGCGCCCCGGAGGCGCTGGCCGGGCTCCTCGCCGCGGATCCCGAGCGGGAGGTGAGGCAGGTGGCCATGGTCGACGCGAAGGGGCTCGCCGCCGCCCACACCGGCAAGAAGGACATCCAGGCCGCCGGGCAGCACGTCGGCCAGGGCTACTCGGTCCAGGCGAACCTCATGGCGAACGACAAGGTGTGGCCGGCCATGGCGAAGGCCTTCGAGGCCGCGAAGGGGGACCTGGCCGAGCGCATGCTCGCGGCGCTGGAGGCGGCGCAGGCGGTGGGCGGCGACATCCGCGGGCAGCAGTCGGCGGCGCTCATCGTCGTGCCCGCGACGTCGAGCGGCCGCCCCTGGGCCGACCGGGTCTTCGACCTGCGCGTGGAGGATCACCCGAGGCCGCTCGAGGAGCTGCGCCGCCTCGTCCACGTCGCCCGGGCCTACCGCCACATGAACGACGGCGACCTGGCCGTCGAGAAGAAGGACATCCCCGGCGCCGAGCGGGAGTACGGGGCGGCGATGAAGCTCCTGCCCGACTCGGCCGAGGTGGTCTTCTGGTACGCGGCGGCGCTCGCCATGGCCGGACAGGTCGACCGGTCGCTCCCCCTCTTCGCCCGGGCCTACACGCTCGACCCGGCCTGGCGCACCCTCGTCCCCCGCCTCCCGGCCTCCGGGCTCCTCCCCTCCGATCCCCAGGTGCTCTCCCGGATCGAGAAGGCCGGCGCTCCCTCCCCGGCCCGCTAGCCCCCCCGGGACTCGACTCGCGGAGCGGACCATGCTCCAATCCGCCGCCAGATCATGAATTCGAAGCTCGTCTCCGCTGCCTGGGTCGTCCTCGGCGTGGCCGTCGCGGTTCCGGCCACCGGCTGGTTCCTCACCTCCGGGGCGCGCGAGGCCCGCCAGCTCGCCTTCCGCCCCGACGGCACGGATCTGAAGTCCACCGACGTCGACAATGCCCTGCGGGAGCTGTCGCAGAAGCTGAAGCAGGTCGAGTCGACCCAGACCGCCCTCCAGGGCGCCGCCATGGTCCAGCAGTCGGCCATCGGCGAGGTGAAGGCCCAGGTCACCGAGGCCGACAGCCAGACCCAGGGGAAGATCCAGGCGCTGGAGGGGCGGATCGCCGACGTCTCCAGCCCGCGGCGCCGCATCGAGTACACCGACGCGAGCGACACCACCTCGGTCACCGCCTCCTACGTGCTCCTCCGCAACCTGGGCACCTTCTCGAAGGGGTCGCCCCACACGACCGCGCTCCTCACCTGGAACACCCACGTGGACGCTCTCGGCGAGCCGGGGACCTTCTGCGACTTCCAGCTCCGCGTCGACGGGAAGCCCGACAGCGATCGGGACGGCGGCGGCGGGCGGGCCGTGGTCTACGTCCCGAGCAGCAGCACGGGAGGCTCGTCGCCGGTGACGGTGGCGGCCCTCTTCGGCCGCGTCGGCGCCGGCAACCACACCGCCAGCGTCTGGGTGCGCGGCACGGCGCGAGAGTGCCTGGAGAACTACGGGAACTTCCCGCGCAGCATCATCGTCGAGGAAGGCCCGCGCGCGGAGTGACGCGGCGGGAGTCTCCTACCGCCGCGCCAGCACGCCCTCGGATCGCGCGGTGAGCGTGGTGGTCCGGGCGAGCAGCGCCTGCACCTCGTCGTAGACCGACTGGGCGTCGAAGCGCTCCGGCGATTCCATCTCGGAGAGGCGCGTCAGGAGGTCGCCGACCTTGAGCAGGTGCTGGTGGGCGAGCAGGAGGTCGCGCGCCAGCCGGGCGCCGACGCGGGAGTAGATGACGCCGGACTGGAAGAGACGGGCGAGCGCGCGCTTGTTGGCGTCGATCACCTGGCGGGTCCGCCGCTGGTACTCGGCGACACGGCGCACCTCGCGCGCCCGCGCCAGCTGGATGACCGGGGTCTCGCACCGAGCGTCTTGCACCGTGGCCGTCAGGGACCTACCTCCGGGCGCCATGGTAGGTGCGGTGGCGCGGCGCGGTCAACGGGCGGACCCGCGACGCAGCGCGCAATCGCGGTCGTGGGTCTTGACTTCGGGCGGGCGGATGACCCGGAGCTCCTGCGCGAGTGATCGCGGTCAGGGGGATCGCCTTCGTTCCAGCGGACCGTTTGCCGCCGGCGCCGGGTCGCCCCTCCTCGGCGGCGCTTGTCCTCGCAGCAGAATGGATTCGTGCTGGAGAGACGGTGGAGTGGGCTGCTGCGGAGGCGCCGCACGGAGTGGCGCCCTCGCCGGCTGGGACGGCCCGGGCCGAAGGCGACGCGAACAGCGCTCCTCGTGGGGAGA
>JBAXVO010000356.1:0-3261 GCA_037129355.1 Deltaproteobacteria bacterium
GGCCGAGGTCCGCGAGAGCTTCCCCGAGCCGGAGTAGGGGAGGTGAGCAGGGACGCCCCCCCTCACTTCAGGAGCTGCGGCTCGGTGGTCCCGAGGAGGATCGACTCCTGGCTGGGGCGGGTCACCCCGGCGTTCTCGTCCCGTCCCTGCAGGATGAAGCGCGGCGACGAGAGGGCCAGCTCGTCGACGGCCTGCCGGCTCAGGTTCCCGATGTCGCCGCCCTTCACCCGGTTCCAGACGATCGAGAGCCTCGTGTTCGGGAAGCCCGTCAGCATCTCGTAGTCGCCGTCGCTGTCGCCGGCCGAGAGCAGGGGATCCCAGTTCCTGCCCAGCCCGACCTTGATGGCCTGGTGGATGGCCTCCACCTTGCCCTGCCGGTAGGTCTTCACCCAGCCGGGCTTGTACTCGGGGAGGAGGACCCCGTCGGCGCGGATGGCGAGCTCCATCGCGATGACGTTCTCGGGCGGCACGCTGTAGCCGAAGGCGCCCGGCGCGCCGAACGCCTCCACGACCGGCTTGAAGCTCGCCGAGACCACGAAGACCTCGATTCCGTTGGCCTGGCAGGCCGAGATCAGGTCCTGCATCTCCGGGATGACGCGCAGCCCGGTGACGAACGAGCTCGTGACGACGCCGGCGCGCCCGGGGAGGCTCACCGGTGACTGGGGGGTCACCCGGGCGAGCTTGTTCCCGAGCTCCCGGGTGATGGCTTGCCGGGCGAGCGCCTTCACCTCCGGCACGGTGTGGCCGGCGAGCAGCGTCGTGACCCACGGGTAGGCGTACTCCGCCCCGATGCCCGGCGTGTCGGCGTAGCCCGCGTACAGGAAGGTGAGCTTGACGAAGAAGTCCTGGAACTGGGGCGTCGCGGCGACGGTCTCGAGTGGCTGCGTGCCTCCCAGGCCCGCGAAGGCGTCGTACAGGAAGGAGTAGTCGCTCACGAGATCGGCGTGGATGTCCGCGAGGAGGATGGAACCGTAGGCCTCCGGGAGCCGGGTCACGCCGTTCACCGAGTCCGGCAGGAGGGCCGCGAACCCGGTCTTCGTCAGCTTGAAGCGGAGCTCGGTGGCCTGGAACCGGTGGACCGCTTCCTCGACGTCGAACAGGGCGGTCGTGCTGTCCCAGTCGAGCACGATGTAGGCGGGCTTCCGCTCGTCCCGGCTCACCCCTCCGGGTCCGTGGTCGACCATCAACTGGTTCAGGACCTGGTGGTTTCGCTCCGACCAGTTCAGCCGGTCGAGGGTCCTCGCCTGAGGCTGCCCCGCGCCCTGGCAAGCGGCGAGGAGGGCCGGGAGGGCGACGAGCGCGGCGAGGAGACGGAGCGTTCCTCGCGGAGCGAGGTGTGTGGCGTTCATGGGGAAGTCCTCGCAGTCCAGCGTAGCCATCTGCCCGCGGCGAGGAGAGCGGCCGTTCGGGTACATGTGGGCGCCGGTCGCATCTGGACCTGCCCCGTGCTAGGTAGTTCCCGTGCCGCTCCCCGCGGCGCCACGATGACCTCTCGTTCCTGACGAACCGGGCAGTTCCGGGTCCCATCCCTGGCGGCGCGCCGCGCCGTCACTCGTCCAGGAGCAGCACATGTCGTCGATCCGTCTCGAGCGGCTCACCTTCGGTCACGCCGACGCCGTCCCCTTGCTCTCCTCCGCCGAGGCGACCTTCCCGCCTGGCTGGACCGCCCTCGTGGGGGAGAACGGGGCCGGCAAGACCACCCTCCTGCGCCTCGTCGCGGGCGCGCTGCGCCCCGTCGACGGCACGGTCCTCGTGTCCCCGGAGGGAGCGCGGGTGGTGCTCTGCCCGCAGGAGGTGGGGCTCGTTCCCGGGGAGGAGGCGCGCGCCCTGGCGACGCGCGACGACGGCGAGGCGCGTCGCCTGCGAGGGCTCCTCGATCTCGACCCGGGGGCGCTCGCCCGCTGGTGGACCCTCTCGCCCGGGGAACGGAAGCGCTGGCAGATCGGGGCCGCCCTCGCCTCCGCGCCCGACGTTCTCCTCCTTGACGAGCCCACCAACCACGCCGACGCCGCGGCCCGCTCGGTGCTGCTCGGGGCGCTCCGGCGGTTCGGCGGGGTGGGGGTCGTCGTGTCCCACGATCGCACCCTGATCGAGGGGCTCGCCGTTCGAACCCTGCGCCTCCACCGGGGGCGCCTTCGCATGTTCGCGGCCTCCTATCCGGAGGCGAGGGTCGCCTGGGAGGCGGAGGCCCGGGCCGCCTGGGACCGGCGCGCCGCGGCGCAGGAGGAGGCGCGGGATGCCCGGGCCCGCCTGGCCGGGGCGCGGCGCGAGCGGGACGCGGCGGAGCGTTCCCGCTCGGGGCGGGGGCGTGATCCGAAGGACTCGGACGCGCGATCGGTGGTGAAGAAGAACCGGCAGGCCAGGGCCGAGGGGCGCCTCGCCCGCAACGTCGCGCGCCTCCGCGACGTGGCCGAGCGGGCCGACGAGCGGGTCGAGGACCTCGTGCCCGAGCCGGAGCCGGGGCGCCCGGTGTTCCTCGGATTCGAGCGCGCCCCGCGCCCGGTCCTCCTCTCGCTCGACGCGCCGGTGGTCCACGCCGGACCGGCCCCCGTGCTCCGCGACGTCCACGTCCAGCTCCGGCGCGACGACCGGATCCGCGTCGAGGGGCGGAACGGTGCCGGAAAGAGCACGCTCCTCGGGGCGCTGCTCGCGCGCGCCGATCTGCCCGCCGACCGGCTTCTCGTGCTTCCCCAGGAGCTGGCTCCAGGGGCGGGGGCCTCGCTGCTCGCCGAGGTGCGCGCCCTCGCGCCCTCGGTGCGCGGGCGCGTGCTCTCGCTCGTGGCGGCGCTGGGGAGCGATCCGGAACGGTTGCTCGCGTCGGCCAGCCCCTCGCCCGGGGAGGCGCGCAAGCTCCTCCTCGCGCTCGGGATGGGGCGGCACGCCTGGGCGCTCGTCCTGGACGAGCCGACGAACCACCTCGACCTTCCGTCGGTCGAGCGGCTCGAGGAGGCGCTCTCGGCCTATCCCGGCGCACTCCTGCTCGTGACCCACGACGACGCGTTCGCCGAGCGGTGCACGACGTCGCGCTGGCGGGTCGAGAGTGGAAGCGTGGAGTCCGAGGGCTGATTCATCGCCGGATGGCGGCCCTCCAAGCCCACGAAGCGGCGGGCCGTTTCCAGGAACCTCTCCAGCTTCCGCGAGACGGTTCGCCGGGAGATCTCGAGCGCCTCCGCGGCCTCCTCGTGGGTCATCCCGTCGACGAGCACCGCGACGGCGATCGACTGGGTCCGGGTGTCGAAGCGCGTGAGGAGGGAACGGGCC
>JBAXVO010000357.1:0-3254 GCA_037129355.1 Deltaproteobacteria bacterium
CGGGCATTCACCGCGAGGTTCACGAGCACCTGCTCGACCTGGCTGGCGTCGCAGAGCGTGGGCCAGAGATCCTGGGCCGGCGCCACCTCGAGCCGGACGTCCTCGCCCAGGATGCGCAGGAGGAGCTTCTCGCTCCCGCGGACCACCTCGTTCAGGTCGAGCGGCACGGGCGCGATGACCTGCTTGCGGGCGAAGGCGAGGAGCTGGCGCGTCAGGTCCCTGGCCCGCGTCGCGGCCTCCTGGATCTCCCAGATCTCGTCGTCCCCCACCGGCTTGCCCGCCGCGCGGGCCGCCTGCATCGACTCGCTGCAGCTCAGGATGACGGTGAGCAGGTTGTTGAAGTCGTGCGCCACCCCTCCGGCGAGGCGGCCGATGCTCTCGAGCCGCTGCGCCTGCCGGAACTGCTCCTCCAGCTGCAGGTGCTCGGTGACGTCGCGGAGGTTCATGACCAGCGCGCGGACGGAGGGGTCGGGGAGCAGGTTCCGGCACAGCCCCTCCATGCTCCTCCAGGTTCCGTCCTTGCGCTGGATCCGGAAGGCCACCCGCTCGGTCCGGGCCGGCGAGGCAAGGAGCTGATCGAGGGCGGCGGAGAGCGCGTCCCGATCCTCCGGCGCGACGAGGGCGAGGAACGGCCGCCCGAGCGTCTCGTCCTGGGTCCGGCCGAGCGCCTCCACCGCGCTCGGGCTCCAGAAGGTGGTCCGCCCGCCAGCGTCGAGGAGGACGATGAGATCGGAGGAGCGCTCGATGAGGGTACGGAACCGGGCCTCGTTCTCCCGGAGGGCGGCGTCGGCCCGGCGCAGGGCCGTCAGGTCGTGCCAGGCGGCGATCACGCAGAGCTCGCCGCCGATCTCGGCGCGGTCACCGGCGATGAGGAAGATCAGCTCCTCGCCCGATCGGCGCCGGAGCCGGACGTCCTCGATCCGGAAGGCCCCTCCGGCCTCTGCGTAGACCCGTTCCCGCTGCTCGCTGTCGGGATAGAGAAGTCCGAGCTCGGTGGTGGTCCGCCCCAGGACCTCCTCGCGCGACCAGCCGACCTGGGCGCACCAGGCCTCGTTCACGTCCACGATCCGACGGTCGGAGACCCGCGTCACCAGGAAGCCGACGCGCGCCACCCGGACGAGCGTGGCGACCCGCTGGCTGCTCTCGCGGAGCTCGGCCTCGGCGTGCTTCCGGGCCGTGACGTCGCGGGCGAACGCGTGAAAGCGCTCCCCCTCCTCGGGCGCGTACCGGACGGAGAGCTCCACGTCGATGACCTCGCCGCCCTTCCTCCGGTAGCGGGTCTCGAACCGATCGGCCCCCGAAGCCCGGATGCGTTCCATCCGGGCGCCGATGTCGTCCTCGCTCGCCAGCCGGTGGAGCTCCGAGATGGCCATCCCCACGAGTTCCTCGCGGGCGTACCCCGTGATCGCGCAGAACGCCTCGTTCACGTCGGTGATGATCCCCTTCCCGTCCGCCGAGGCGAAGCCGTCGATGGCCGTCTGGAGGATGCTCCGGAGTTCCCGCTCCCGTCGCTCCAGGGCGTGCTCGGCATTCACGCGGGCCGTGGCGTCGCGCGAGACGCCGAGGATCTCGATGGCCCGCCCCTCCTCGTTGCGGACGTAGGAGGTCCGGATCTCGACGTGCTTCACCGACCCGTCGGCGCAGGGCTGGTCGATGACCACGGCGTTGACCGCGCCATCCGGTCCGGCCCGCTCCGCGCCGGAGACCATCGTGGCGACGCGGACCATCGATTCGGGGGTCATGCTCTCCTCGAACGGCTCGGCCAGCGCCTCCTTGACCGTGAGCCCCCGGAGCCGCTCGATGGCCGGGCTCACGTAGCTGAGGCGCAGCGACTCCAGGTCGAGCGTCCAGATGACGTCCAGCGAGTTGTCGGCGAGCAAACGGTAGCGTCGCGCGCTCTTGTTCGCCTCGGTCACGTCCCGGACCAGGGTGAGGAGGACCGGTTCGCCGCCGAAGACCAGCGCGCGCGCGGACAGGAGCACGTCGAGCAGGACCCCGGAACGGGTTCGCATCCGGGCGTCGACGTTCCGGACGACGCCATCCTTCTCGAGCCGGCCGACGACCCGCTCGTGGTCGGCGGGGTTGGCCCAGATGCCGAGGTCGAACGAGGAGCGCCCCACCGCCTCCTCCCGGGTCCAGCCCGTCATGGCCAGGAAGCTGTCGTTCACCTCGATGACGACGCCGTCCCGGGCGCGGCTGACGGCGGTGGCGTCCGGGCTCAGGTCGAAGAGCGCCCGGAGGGACTGCTGGTTCTCCCGGAGTTCCCGCTCCACCCGCTCCTTCTCGGTGCGCCGCCGCAGGGCGACGACGCCGAACCCGAGGTCCTCGGCGAGCCGCCCGAGGAGGCGCAGCTCCTCGCCGGTGAAGATGCGGACGTCCCCGGCGTACATGGTGAGGACGCCCACCCGTTCCCCGCCGTAGGCGATGGGGATGGCCGTGGAGGAGGTGTAGCCGCGCCGCAGCGCCTCCTGCCTCCAGGGTGCGAGCACCGCCTCGGACGCGAAGTCGCGCCCCACCATGACCCGCCCCTCCCGGACGGCGGTCCCGGTCGGGCCCTGGCCGCGCGGCTCGTCGGCCCAGACCACGTCGATGGTCGAGAGGTAGCCGGCCTCGTGGCCGGCGTGGGCGACCGGGCGGACGGTCTTCCGGGGGTCGCTCTCGGCGACGCCGACCCAGCACATCCGGTAGCCGCCGGTCTCGACGATGACCCGGCACACCTCGGCGAAGAGCCGTTGCTCGTCGGTGGCGCGGAGGATGGCCTCGTTGCATCGGGTGAGGACGAGCAGGGTGCGCCGGGCCCGTTCCAGGGCCTCCTCTGCCGCGCCGCGCTCGATGAACCCGTCGTCCAATCCGCGCCCCCCCGGCTCGCTCCTCCATTAGCCACGAGTCGCGGGGGTGACCGCAACGTCAGGAGGGGGGAGCCCCGGATGGGTCAGCGCCGGACAACGGCTGGACGGAGCCCGGGGGCCTCGCGCCCGGTCCGGCTCACATACTCGGAGTAACCGCCCCCGTAGGCGACCGGCCCGTCCGGGCCGAGCTCGAGCACCCGGTTGGAGAGGGCCGACAGGAAGCGCCGGTCGTGGGAGACGAAGAGCATGGTGCCCTCGTAGCCGGCGAGCGCCCGGACGAGCATCTCCTTGGTCCCCACGTCGAGGTGGTTGGTGGGCTCGTCGAGGACCAGGAAGTTGGGCGGGTCGTAGAGCATCCGGGCGAGCACCAGCCGGGCCTTCTCCCCTCCGGAGAGCACGCGGCAG
>JBAXVO010000358.1:0-3241 GCA_037129355.1 Deltaproteobacteria bacterium
AGGACGCCGGCGGTGATCCCCTTGAGCCCCGCGTCCCACGGCGCGTCGAAGTGCTCCACCGCTCCCCCTCGGATCTCCATGATGGAAGATTTACCCGAACGGCTTCAGCGCTTCAGCAGGTCGAGCAAACCCGGCATTTACAACATTTACATTTTCGCGACGCGTCATTTTCTTTCGTTGACAACCCCCATCAAAACGGGTTGTTTGCTCGCTCCACCGAACGACCGAACGAAGGGAGCACCGATGTCCGCCGACTCGTCCTCGAAGAGCCCCGTGACCTCCGGGAAGAAGATCCGCAAGGAAGAGGCGCTCTCGTACCACTCGATGGGGCGCCCCGGAAAGATCGAGGTCATCCCGACGAAGCCCTGCGCCACGGCCCGCGACCTCTCGCTCGCCTACAGCCCGGGCGTCGCCGAGCCCTGCCTGGAGATCGAGAAGGATCCGGATCTCGCCTACTCGTACACCGCCCGCGGAAACCTGGTGGCGGTGATCTCGAACGGCACCGCGGTGCTCGGCCTCGGCGACATCGGGGCGCTCGCCGGCAAGCCGGTCATGGAGGGCAAGGGCGTCCTCTTCAAGAAGTTCGCCGACATCGACGTCTTCGACATCGAGGTCGAGGCCAAGGAGATCGAGAAGTTCTGCACGGTGGTGAAGGCGCTCGAGCCCACCTTCGGCGGCATCAACCTCGAGGACATCAAGGCTCCCGAGTGCTTCGTCATCGAGGAGCGGCTCAAGCGGGAGATGAACATCCCGGTCTTCCACGACGACCAGCACGGCACCGCCATCATCTCCGGCGCCGCCCTGCTGAACGCCGCGGAGCTGGCCGGCAAGCGGCTCGACAAGCTGAAGGTGGTGGTCTCCGGCGCCGGCGCCTCGGCCATCGCCTGCACCAAGTTCTACCTGAAGCTGGGGGTGAAGAAGGAGAACGTCATCCTCGTCGACACCAAGGGCGTCGTCTACAAGGGGCGCACCGAGGGCATGAACGAGTACAAGGCGGAGTTCATCTCCGACACCAAGGCCCGCACCCTCGAGGAGGCGCTGGTGGGCGCCGACGTCTTCCTGGGCTGCTCGGCCAAGGGGCTCATGAGCCAGGACATGGTCCGGTCCATGGCCACCGACCCCATCGTCTTCGCGCTCGCCAACCCGGATCCGGAGATCAGCTACCCGGACGCCAAGGCGGCCCGGGCCGACGTCATCATGGCCACCGGGCGCTCCGACTACCCGAACCAGGTGAACAACGTCCTGGGCTTCCCGTACATCTTCCGCGGCGCCCTCGACGTCCGCGCCAAGGCCATCACCGAGGAGATGAAGATGGCGGCGGCCCGCGCGCTCGCGCAGCTCGCCAAGGAGGACGTGCCCGAGTCGGTGTCGCGCGGCTACGGCGGCGAGCGCTTCACCTTCGGCCGCGACTACATCATCCCGAAGCCCCTCGACCCGCGGGTGCTCCTGTGGGTGGCTCCGGCGGTTGCCGAGGCGGCCATCGCCAGCGGCGTGGCCCGCCTGAGCCTCGACCTCACCGATTACCGCGAGCGGCTCAAGAAGCGGCAGAGCCGGGTGCACGGCGTGATGAGCCTGGTCCACGGCAAGGCCCGGACCAAGCTGGCCAAGATCGTCTTCCCCGAGGGGGACAACGAGAAGGTCCAGCACGCCGCCCAGATCCTCCGGGAGGAGGGGCTCTGCGAGCCCATCCTGCTCGGGCCGGTGCAGAAGATCCGCGCCTCCATCGAGGAGCGGCGGCTCGACGGCCTCGAGGGCGTGCAGGTCATCCTCCCCGAGGAGAGCGCCGACTACGACCGCTACGTGTCGCGCTTCTGGGAGCTGCGCGCGCGCAAGGGCATGACCTTCGCCGAGGCGCGCCGGCAGCTGCGCGCCCGCAACTACTACGCGTCGGTGATGGTGGAGCGCGGCGACGCCGACGGCATGGTCACGGGGCTCACCGTGGGCTATCCCGACGGCATCCGCGCGCCGCTCGAGGTCATCGGCACGCGCAAGGGGCGCCGCGCCGCCGGCGTCTACATCGTGGTCACCAAGGACGACTTCAAGTTCTTCGCCGACACGACCGTGAACATCGACCCGAGCCCGCAGGCGCTGGCCGAGATCGCGGTGGCCACCGCCGACCTGGCCCGCTTCTTCGACGTGACGCCGCGGGTGGCCATGCTCAGCTACTCGTCCTTCGGCGCCGCCAAGGGGGAGAGCCCGGCCAAGGTGCGCAAGGCCACCGAGCTCGTCCGCCAGATGCGCCCCGACCTCGAGGTCGACGGCGAGATCCAGGTGGACATCGCCACCGACACCGAGCTGCGCGTGCCGGAGTTCCCCTTCTCGACGCTCAAGGAGGACGCCAACGTCTTCGTCTTCCCCAACCTCGACGCGGCCAACATCTCCTACCAGCTGCTCGAGGCCATGGGCGGCGCGGAGGTCATCGGACCGGTCCTGCTCGGCATGGACAAGCCGGTGAACGTGCTGCAGATGGGGACGAGCGTGCAGTCGATCGTGAACCTGGCCGCCATCACGGCGCTCCGCGCCCAGGGCGAGGATTACATCTTCTAGCTCCGACGCCGAGACGCGAGTCTCGGCGCCGGAATGCCCGCCTCCCGGGGCGCGATCGATCGAGATGCACCAGGGCCGGTCCCCCAGGGGGCCGGCCCTATCTCGTCTTGCACTCCGGCGCGCCCTTCTTCCGCGCCGCCGAGGCCTGGACCCACTGCATGTTGCCGGGGGAGTCCGCCCCGCCGCAGGCGGGCGGGTTCATGTGCTCCACCTCGTAGCCGGGGCACGAGCCGCTCGACCGGCCCGTGGAGGGGCAGGGATTGGCCTTCCGGAAGTTATCCTTGGCGGAGGAGGGGCGGACGGGGGCCGCGGGAGGGGCGTCCTCCGCCGCCGGGGTTGGCCTCGGCGCGGGTGCCGGCGCCTTCGCGGCCGGGGGCTTCTTCTTCGGCGGAGGCTTCTTCGCGGGCGCCTTCTTCGCGGGCGGCTTCTTTGGCTGCTTGGCCTTCGCGGCCTGGGCCTTCGCCGCCCTGGCCTGCTCCTCCGGCGTCGGGCCGGCGGTGATCGTCCCGGCGAGCGCCAGGGCGGGCAGGAGCACGGCGAGGAGGGCGAGCGACCTCACGGGGGGATTGTATCCGAGCGCCGGGCGGCCAGGCGCCCGAGCCAGGAGGCCGGCCGGGCGACGAGGTCGGGGCGCGCATCGGAACCGAATGGATCCCGGATGCCGGGGGGAAGCGGGTCGCCCCTCCGGCGCGCG
>JBAXVO010000359.1:0-3227 GCA_037129355.1 Deltaproteobacteria bacterium
TGCCCGCGGACCCACGGTGCGAGCCTGAAAATCCCCGTGTCCCTGGTTCGATTCGAGCCGACATCTCGAGGACGCTACTCCACCGCCACCAGGTCCAGCGCAACCTCGAGCCGGGCCGTCGAAATGGTCGGGTCGAACCCGGCCGCGAGCGTCCCGCCCAGGTAGACGTCGAGATACCCGCTGCACAGATGGGTCATGTCGACGCCCGTCACCGAGCCGGGAGCGAATCGGACCTGGAGCGGGACCGGGCCGGCCACCGCCGGAGACGAGACGGAAGCGACGTCGTACATCGTCGGCGCCGCCATGGCGAAGGACACGACCACCTCGCCGGTCAGCACGTCCGAGAGCCTCGTCGCGCCGGTCGACGTCGGCAGCAGGCGCAACGTGGCCGAACGCACTTCCACCCGCGATGGATTCTTCCCCAGCCTCGCCATCGCCGCGCCGAGAAAGGCGCGATAGGAGGCCACGGGGTTCAACGCGACGGCGAGGACCTGGCTGCCGGCGACGTCCCCGGCGCCAATCTGAACGGGCACCGTCACCTGGCCCGCGAAGGAGGCCGGGCCGGGTACTGCCGTGGAACTTCCCCCGCATCCAGCGCAGAGGACCACTGCGCTCGCGAGGACGAGGAGACGTCTCGGTGACGCTGGCATGCGACGAACTTGAGCACATCGCGCACTACACTTCAAGTCAACCCTGAGGCCCGTGCACCTTCTCGACGAGGGGGCCCCAGCGTGGGTCGGCGCGCACGCTGCGGAGGAGGGGAGCGACGGTCATCATGTTCAACCCGGTGTCGTGCGATTGGAACGCGCGCTCCAGCCACTCGAAGGCCCGGTCGGTCTCCCCGCGCCAGGCGTGCACCTCGGCGATCTGGTAGGTGGCCTGGTCCGGATACCTGGCGATGAGCGCATCGAGCGCCTCCCGCGACTCCCGCTCATGGCCGAGTCCGTGCTGCGCAACCGCGGTGCACCAGAGGCGGAGCCACGGGCTTCGTATCCCCGCCGCCAGGGCCAGCGCCTCCGCGTGGCGCCCTTGCGCCTCGAGGCACTGGCACATGTAGTCGCTGGCGAGCAGGTGAGCCGGGCTGATCTCCAGGGCTCGGCCCAGCGCCTCCCCGGCGTGGCCGAGGTCATCGGCCGCCAGATACCAGTAACCCAGCTGCGTCCAGGCGCCTGGATGGAGGGGATCACGGTCCACCTCCGCCCGCGAGAGGGTGATCCTCGACCGGAGCCTCTCCTCCCGGCTCGACTTGGTCGTGGCTGCGCTGCCCTCGTTCGCCTTCCTTGGCTGGAGCGCCTCGGCACGCGCGAAGTCCTGCGCCGCGCCCGCCCTGTCCCCCAGGAGGTTGTCCCGGACCGCCCCGCGCATCTGGTATCCCTGGGGAAGGTCGGGAGCCAGGGCGACGGCCTTGTTGGCCGCGGCGAGCCCCTTCTCCACCATCTGCGGTGCGGGTTCGTCGCCTTGCGACCAGATGGCGACGGCGGCCCTGGCGATGCCCGCCCAGGCTGCAGCGTAGCCCGGGTCGATCGCCACTGCCTTCTCGTAGGCGGCCATGGCTCGCCGCGAGTCCTCGACGGTTCCGCGCCTCTGGAAGCTCCGCCCCTGCAGCAGCTGGTCGTATGCGTCGGGCCTTTCGGTCCGGAGCCACTTCGCCCCCAGGTCCTGGCCGGGAATCAGCTTCACCTGGAGTGCCGTGGTCACGGCGCGGGCGACGTCCTCCTGGATGGCGAGCACGCCTCCCTCGCCGCGATCGAACACCCGCGACCACAGGTGGACGCCGTCCGCCGCCCGAACGAGCTGCGCGGTGATCCGGAGGACGTTCCCTTCCTTCCGCACGCTCCCTTCCAGGATCGTCTCCACGTCGAGCTTCTGGCCGATGGCGCGCAGGTCGTCCGACTTCCCCTTGAAGGAGAAGGAGGAGGTACGACCGATCACCTTGAGCTCGTTCACCTGGGCGAGGGCGTTCAGGATCTCCTCGGCGATCCCGTCGCCGAAGTACTCCAGGTCCCTCGACGAGCTCATGTCGACGAAGGGGAGGACCGCGACGGATGGCGTGGTGGCCGGCACCGCCGTGGAACGGCGACGTCCGGCGGTTCGTTCCCAGGCGTACCAGGAGCCGCCCACGGCCGTCGCGAGGGCGAGCGCCGCCACGGACAGCGCGAGAGGCAGGACGTGCCGACGCTTGAACTCCGCGACGAGGTCCCCGAGGGTCGCCTTGCGCCGCCTCGCGTGCTCCAGCGGCTTGCCGTCCGCCGGCTTCGCCCGGAGCCGGTCCTCGAGGGGCGTGAGCGCCGCCAGCACGGCCGCGCCGTCGCGGGGTCTCCGGGTCGGGTTGGTGTCGAGCATCTTCTCGACCAGCTCGGCGAGTTCGGGCGCGCCCGGCACGTCGAGCTTCCGCACCGTCGCCGGCTCCGCCGGCGACCTTCCCTGTCCCTCCAGGAACGGATAATCCCCGGTGAGCATCCGGTAGAGCATCACCCCCAGCGCGAAGACGTCGGTCCGCTCGTCCTCGGGCGCGTCCGCCCACTGCTCCGGCGCCATGTAGGCCGGCGTCCCGCCCGAGAGTCGCCTCCTCCCGAACGCATGCGCCATCCCGAAGTCGAGGATCTTCACCTGCCCCTTGTTCGTGATGAACACGTTCGCCGGCTTGAGATCCCGGTGGATCACCCCTTCGGCATGGGCGTGGGCGAGCCCGCGGGCCACCTCCGTCGCGACGTGGACCGCCTCCCGGATCGGAAGCGGCCCTTCCTCCATCCGGAGGTCCAGCGTCTTCCCGCGGAGCAACTCGAACACCAGGAACGGGCCGTGCTCGCTCCGGCCCACCTCGAAGAGCGTGATCAGGTTGGGGTGGGAGAGGCGGGCGACGGCCTCGGCCTCGCGGGTGACCCTCCCTTCCTCCTCGGTGATGCGTCCCGGGCGGACGACCTTCACTGCCACCTGTCGTCCGAGGTCCCGATCCGTGGCCTCGTAGACCACGCCGAAGCCGCCTCGACCCAGCTCCCGGAGGATCTCGAAGCGCCCGATGACCGTTCCGGGGGGAAGCGAGAGCGGTTCCTCCTCTCGCTTCTCGGGACTTGCCGCGACCTCTCGAAGGAGTGCGGTCAGCGCGCCGGGCGGCACGCCGGTCGGCGGACGGCTGTTGTCTCCGGCGCCTTCGGCCACGAGATCCCCCGATCAGGCCCGTCGAGGCTACCTGATCGAGGGAACGGGAATCCAGATCGGCCGCCTTC
>JBAXVO010000036.1:0-18875 GCA_037129355.1 Deltaproteobacteria bacterium
CGACGTCGATCGCTCCGGGTGGACCCAGGCGATGGGCGTCGGGTTCGAGCCCTTGCCGATGCCCGCCCGGCTGGAGAGGGAGGCGAGCGCCGCGGCCTGGGTCGCGGCCTGGAGTTCCCTGTCGGGACCGGCGAGGCGCGAGGGGAGCGGGAAACGGGGCAAGGTGAGTTCCGGGGAGGTCGGCTTGCGCTTCGCCCAGGTCTTCGCCCCGGTTCGCGCCCAGGGGACGTCGAGCAGGCGCCCCGGCTCGCCGGGAAGCCCGGCCACGACCGAGACCAGCACCTCGGAGATGTCGTTCGCGGCGGCCCAGGCGCGGAAGGCCTCGAAGACGAGCCGGGCCCGGACCTGCTCGATCTCCCGCCCCTCCACCGAGGCCAGGGCCTCCGGATCCGGGCCCGCCCAGTAGACGACCTGGAGCGGGCCGGGAGATCCGTCCTTGCCCTGGGGCCTGGAGAGCCCGAGGAGCGGAACGACCTCGCCGCCTTGCAGCGACAGCACCACCGGGGAAGGGGAGGGCGGGCCCGGAGCGGCCGCGGCGGCTTCGGGAGCGGCGAGCGCCAGGGCCAGGAGCGGGAGAGCGAGGGTCACGGGCGCCCCGACGGGATGTCCATCATCATTCCAGGAATCATTCTACTGATGTCTCGAAAAATGGCCATCAAAACTCATGATAATAGCATGTTAGGCAACTCGTAATCATTCCATGTATCATTCCGGCAATGGCCACGATTCCCGACCTCCTCGCCATCCTGGGCTCCGGAAGCCCCGTTCGTCCGATGACGCTGCGGGCCGAGCTTGGCATCTCTCCTCAGACCCTCGGCCGCCTGATCGCCGAGGCCGGCGACGAGCTCCTCCGGATGGGAAAGGCTCGATCGATCCGCTACGCCCGCACGCGGGCCGTCGAGGGGCTCGGGCGGAGCGTTCCCGTGTCCCGCGTCGACGAGGCGGGAACCGTGGCGTCGGCCGGGACCCTTCGCCTGCTCCGGGGAGGCCGCACGTTCTGGGAGAAGCCGGACGGAGGAACGCTCTTCGAGGGGCTGCCCCCGGCCCTCGTCGACATGGCGCCGCAGGGCTTCCTCGGGCGCGCCTTCCCGGCCCGCTTCCCGGAACTCGGGCTTCCGCCCAGCATCTCCGATTGGTCCGACGACCACCGCCTCGTCGCTCTCGCCGCGCGCGGTGAGGACTGCGTGGGGGACCTGATCGTCGGCGACGAGTCGCTGCGCCGCTTCGCCGGCAACGGTCCGTCGGAGGTCGACCCGCGAAGCTACCCGGGCCTGGCCGGCCGTTCGGCAGCCGAGCTCGTCGGCTCCTCCGCCGGGGGCGAGCGCCCCAAGTTCGGGGCGTTCTCGGAGGGCCGGCACGTGCTGGTCAAGTATGCGGCCCGGGGTGACGAGGGCGCATCCCGCCGCTGGCGAGATCTTCTCTGGTGCGAGTGGAAGGCGCTCGCCACGGTGGCCGAGGCCGGCCGGGGCGCGGCGCAGGCCAGGTGGATGGACGAGGAGGGATGGCGATTCCTCGAGGTGGAACGGTTCGATCGCGTGGGTGCTCGCGGCCGCCGCGCCGTGCTCTCCCTCGCGGCGCTGAACAACGAGTACCTGGGGACCCCCGACTCCTGGACGGCGGGGGCCGAGCTGCTTCGCCGCCGTCCGTTCCTGCTTCCGCCCGGGGATGTCGAGAACGTCCGGTGGCTCGACCTGTTCGGACAGCTGGTCGGCAACACCGACCGTCACTTCGGAAACCTGACGTTCCTGCTCGAGCGGGACGGAACGCTCCGCCTGGCGCCGTCGTACGACATGCTCCCGATGATCCTCGCGCCATCGGGCGAGGTCGTCGTGCCCCGCGCCTTCGAGCCGGCCGCTCCGCGCGGGAACGGCATCGACGTCTGGCGGGACGCCGCGACGTGGGCCGTGAAGTACTGGCACCAGGTGGGCGGCAACGTCGACCTGGACGACGAGGTCCGCCGGTTCGCGACCCGGGCCGCCGACGCGATCGGCGCGATGGGACGACGACTGGGTCCGGGGTGACGGCGCCCCGCTACACCCGCTCCTGGAATTCCTTCCCCAGCAGCCCCTCCGGCCGCACCAGCAGCACCGCCACGATGAGGATGAAGGCCAGCGAGGTCTTGAACTCGAGCGACACGTAGGCGCCCCCCAGGCTCTCGGCGACGCCCAGGATGAGGCCGCCCAGCACCGCGCCGGGCAGGCTGTTCAGCCCCCCCAGCACCGCGGCGGCGAGCCCCTTGAAGAGGGCGTCGAGCATGAAGAACGGGTCGAGGAAGGACGACGGGGCGAGGAAGACCCCCGCCACCACCGCGAGCGACGCGGCCACGCCCCAGGCGAAGGCCAGGACCCCGCGGGTGGGGATGCCGAGCGTCTGGGCGGCCTGGAGGTTCTCGGAGGTGGCGCGCATGGCGAGCCCGAGCCGCGTCCTCTGGATGAGCAGGTAGAGGACGAGGCTCGCGCCGGCGG
The DNA here is from genome assembly GCA_037129355.1 of Deltaproteobacteria bacterium. Lineage (GTDB taxonomy): Bacteria > Myxococcota > Myxococcia > Myxococcales > Anaeromyxobacteraceae > CAIOAK01. The sequence goes on from JBAXVO010000036.1 coordinate 2,466, forward strand.
CGGCGGCGAGCGTCCCCAGCGCGAGCTCGGAGACGAAGATCGGCCCCACCTGCCAGACCTTGGTGTCGGAGAGCGGGAAGGGGAACCGCTCCGGCTCCGCGCCCCACTGGTAGAGGGTGAGCCCCTGCAGGATGAAGGCGAGCCCGATGGTCAGGATGACCTGCCCGAGGTGGTTCGCCCCCTTGCGCTGGGCCGGGACGAGCGCCGCGAAGTAGAAGACCACCGCCACCACGGCGCCGGCCAGGAGCGCCATCCCGAACGCCAGCCAGAAGGGCATCCCGGCCGAGATCATCGAGAAGGCGACGAAGGTTCCCACCGTGGCCATGTCGGCGTGGGCGAAGTTGAGCACCCGGGTGGAGCGGTAGATGAGCACGAGTCCCAGCGCCACCAGCGCGTAGAGGCTCCCCGCGGAGAGGCCGGACAGCGCGTACTGGAGGAATCGGGCCATGTTCACCTAGCGGAACGGCCAGAGGCGGAAGTAGAGGCGGGTCTTCAGCCACATGACCGCGAGCCCGAGCGGCTCGAAGATCAGGACCGAGAGGATGGCGGGTCCGAAGAGCACCGGCACCGCCCCGCGGAGCGAGCCGAGCATCGCCGGCACGAGCACCACGAAGGCGGCGCCGAAGACCGATCCCTCGACGGAGGCGAGGCCTCCCACGATCACGGCCACGAAGAAGGTCATCGACTCGGAGATGTTGAAGGCCTGCGGCTCGAGGTGGCCGAGGTACTGCGCCATGAGCGCACCGCTCACCCCCGTGTAGAAGGAGGAGATGGCGAAGGCGAGCAACTTGTAGCGGGACAGGTTGACGCCCATGGCCTCGGCGGCGATGTCGCTGTCCCGCACCGCCACGAAGGCCCGCCCCACGTAGGACGAGATCAGGTTGTAGGCGGTCCCCGTGAAGAGCAGGAAGATCCCGAAGTAGACCAGGTAGACCCAGGTGTCCCGCGCCATGCCGAACGGGGGCTGCAGCGGCGGGATGGGCAGGCCGGTGCGGCCGCCGGAGAGCCATTCCACGTTGGCGAAGATCTGGTAGACGGCCGTGCCGAAGCCGAGCGTGGCGATGGCCAGGTAGGGCCCCTTGAGCCGGAGCGAGGGGAAGCCCACCAGCCAGCCCACCAGCCCGGCGGCGCCGCCGGCGGCGGCGAGGGAGAGGGAGAAGGGGACGCCGGCGATGCGCAGGTGGCCGAAGGTGTAGGCCCCGATGGCGAGGAAGCCCGCCTGCCCGAAGGAGATGAGCCCGGCGTAGCCCATGAGCAGGTTCTGGCCGATGACCCCCACCGAGAGCAGCCACACCTTGCTGGCGTGGGTCAGCCAGGCCCGCGGCGCCCACCAGGGCAGGAGCGCCAGCGCCACGAGGAGCAGGACGAGCAGCGTCCGCCCCAGCGGCTTGCGGGCGAAGCGGAGCTCCTCGCGGTAGTTCTCGACCAGATCCATTCGTCAGCCCCGGTACAGCGACTCGATGAGCTCCGCGTAGCGGACTTCCAGGTTGCGCCGCTTCACCTTCTTGGTGGGCGTCACGTCCCCCTCCTCCTCGTAGAAGCGGCGGGGGAGCAGCGCGAACTTCTTGATCGACTCGACCTGGGAGAGGGTCCGGTTCACCAGGTCCACCTCCTGGGCGATGAGCTTCTGGATCTCTGCCGCCTGGGTGAGCTCGGCGAAGGTGGCGAAGGGGAGCCGGTTGTCCTGCGCGAACTTGGTGACGTTGTCCTCGTCGATGAGGATGAGCGCCACCACGAACTTGCGCCGGTCGCCGATCACCACCGCGTCCTGGATGTACGAGCTGAACTTGAGCTTGTTCTCGAGGTAGGCCGGGGCGATGTTCTTCCCGCCGGCGGTGATGATGAGGTCCTTCTTCCGGTCGATGATCTGGAGCCGTCCGTCCACCCACCTGCCCACGTCGCCGGTGTGGAGCCAGCCCTCCGGGTCGATGGTCTTCACGGTCTGCTCCGGGTCCTTGAAGTAGCCCTTGAAGACGTGGGGGCCGCGCGTGAGGATCTCGCCGTCCTCGGCCAGCGTCACCTCGATGCCGGGGATCGGCTCGCCCACCGTGCCCACCAGCGGCCGGTCCGGTCGGTTCACGGCGATGACCCCGGTGGACTCGGTCATCCCGTAGCCCTCCATCAACGGGATCCCCAGCGCCTGGAAGTAGCCGAAGAGCTCGGGGGAGGCCGGCGCGGCGCCGCTCAGCGCCAGTCTCGCCCGGTCGAAGCCGATGCGTCGCTTGAGCGGCTCGAGGACCGTCCAGTAGGTGAGGAAGCGGGCCAGGCGCAGGCCGGCGGGCACCGGACCCTTGCCGCGCGCCTCCGCGTGGCGCCGCCCCACCTTCACGGCCAGGTTGTAGAGGACGCGCTTGAGCAGGGTGGCGTCGGCCATCCGGAGCTCGATGGTCGAGGCCAGCTTCTCCCACACGCGCGGGACGCTGGCGAAGTAGGTGGGCGAAACCTCGCGCAGGTTCTGGAAGAGCGTGTCCAGGCTCTCCACGAAGTTCACGACGTAGCCCACCCGCAGGTGCAGCAGGACGGAGCCCAGGTTCTCGTAGACGTGGGCCAGCGGCAGGTAGGAGATCAGGTCGTCGTCGACGCTCGCGCCGTTCACCTCGACGAGCGCCTCGGACATGAAGAGGGCGCTGCCGTGGGAGAGCATCGCCCCCTTGGGATTCCCGGTGGTGCCCGAGGTGTAGATGATCATCGCCGTGTCCTCCGGCGAGACCTCGAGGAGCTTCTCGTCGAGCCGGCCCGGTTCGGCCGCCCGCAGCGCGTCCCCCTCCCGCTCGAAGTCCTCGTGGAAGACCACGCGGGGATCGCGGAACCCCCAGAGCCCCTTGGCGTCCCAGACCACCATCCGCTCGACCTTGGTCTGCGGCAGGATGGGCAGCACCTTCTCGAGTTGCTCCTCGTTCTCGACGAAGATGACCCGCGCCCCGGAGTGCTCCAGGAGGTAGAGGACCTGCTCGGGCGAGGAGGTGGGGTAGATGCCGGTGGTGGCCCCGCCGGCGGCCATGATGCCGAGCGAGGTGTAGAGCCACTCGGGCCGGTTCTCGCCCAGGACCGCCACGTTCTCCTGGTGGCGCAGGCCGAAGGCGACGAGGCTCGCCGCCACCTTGCGGACGTTCTCGGCGTACCCGCTCCAGGTGACCCGGTGCCAGATCCCCAGCGCCTTGTGGCGGAGCGCGATCGCCTCCCCGCGACGGCTGGCCTGGTCGTAGAGGAGCCCCGGAAGGCTTCGGAAGGCGGTCACCAGCGCCTCCTCTTCCGGTAGAGCCGGAAGCTCTTGCCCTCGGTGGCGTCGCCGGCCCCGATGCCCAGGTAGACGTCGCGGACGTCGGGGTGCTCGGAGAGCTCCTGCGGCGTCCCGGTCAGGACGATGCGCCCGGTCTCGAGGATGGCGGCGCGGTGGGCGACGCGCAGCGCCAGCCGGGCGTTCTGCTCGACGAGCAGGATGGTGGTCCCCGCCTGGCTGATCTGGACCAGGGCGTCGAAGACGATCCTGGACATCTCCGGGGTGAGCCCGAGCGACGGCTCGTCGAGGAGGAGCAGCCGGGGGCGCCGGAGCAGCGAGCGGCCGATGGCGAGCATCTGCTGCTCCCCGCCCGACAGGGTGTCGGCCTGCTGCTGCATGCGCTCGCGGAGCCGGGGGAAGAGGGTGTGGACCGTCTCCAGATCCTCGCGCGACTGGCGCCGGGGCTTGCCCCACATCCCCAGCTCGAGGTTCTCGGCCACGGTCAGCTCGCGGAAGAGGCCACGGTCCTCGGCGACGAAGACCACGCCCGCGTTGGCGACCTCCTCCGGCTGCTGCCGCTCGATGCGCTGGCCGTCGAGCCGGATGGTGCCCTTCTTGGGCTGGTCCTTGAGCAGGCCGGCGATGGTCTTGAGCAGCGTGGTCTTGCCGGCGCCGTTGGGGCCCAGGACCGCGAAGATCTCCCGCTCGCGGAGCTCGAGCGACACGCCGGTGAGCGCGTAGATCCGGTCGTGGTAGAGGGTCTCGATCGAGGAGACCGCCAGGATGGGAGGCGCCGGGGACTCGGTCACTGGTCCCCCAGGTAGGCGCGGATCACGCCCGGGTGGCGCTGCACCTCTTCCGGCGAGCCCTCGGTGAGCTTGAGCCCCCGGTCGAGCACCACCATGCGCTCGGAGAGGCGGGAGGCCACGCGCAGGTCGTGCTCCACGAGGAGCACGGTGACGCGGAAGCGCCCCCGGATCTCGTGGATCCAGTAGGCCACCTCCTCCTTCTCCTCGGCGGTGAGCCCGGAGACCGGCTCGTCGAGGAGGAGGAGGCGCGGCTCGGTGCAGAGCGCGCGCCCCATCTCGACCCGCTTCTGCACGCCGTAGGCGCAGCCGCCCACGCGCGAGTCGCGCCAGGCCTCCAGGTCGAGGAACTCGATGATCTCCTCCACCTTGGCCCGGTGGCGGACCTCCTCCCCGCGCAGGCGCGCCGCGGCGGCGAGCAGGTTCTTCTTGAAGTGGAGGTGGCGCCCGAGCATCAGGTTGTCGAGCACCGTCATGTGCAGGAAGAGGCGCAGGTTCTGGAAGGTGCGGGCCACGCCGCGCGCGGTGACGCGGTCGGGGGAGAGCCCGAGCAGGCTCTCCCCCCCGAGGGTGACGCTGCCCGAGGTGGGCTTGTAGAGGCCGGTGACGCAGTTGAAGAGCGAGGTCTTGCCGGAGCCGTTCGGCCCGATGACGGCGAGCGTCTCCCCCTCGGCGATGGAGAGGTCGACCCCCCCCAGCGCCGTGATGCCCCCGAACTTCAACGTGAGGTCGCGAACCTCGAGCAGCGGATCCCCCACCCGCGGTTCCCTAGAAGAGCGGCGCGAAGGTCTGCCACGGGGTGATCTGGTTCGGCGTCGGGTCGGTCGCCTTGCCGGCCCGCATGAGGCGCACGGCGTTCAGGCCGTGGTGGCGCCCGGGGCCGAAGGTGACGCCGGGCACGAGCCCCTCCTCGGTGTAGTCCTTGATGGTCTCCATCGCGGCCAGGAACTTCTCGCGGGTGAGGTCCCTCCCGGCCCGCTTGAGCCCCTCGACGAGGATGAGCACGTTGGCGCCGCCCTGGACGCAGAAGCCCTCGCGCCCCTTCAGCTTGGGGTCGTTCTTCACGACGATCTCGATGATCCGGTCGGCGGCCGGCTCGCCACGCAGCGCCAGCGCGGAGTCGTAGTAGGCCCCTTCCCAGAGATCGCCGACGAGCCGGAACATGGTGTCGCGGTCGTAGAGGGTGAAGGAGGCGAAGATCTTGGGGCGGTAGCCCACCTTGGCCATCTCCTTCACGATCCCGGCGGCGTGGGTGGGAGTGGCGTACAGCAGGACCGCCTCGGCCCCCGACTCCTTCAGCTTGAGCGCCTGCGTGCCCAGTTCACGGTCGGTGACCTCGTAGAAGACCTCGCCCACGATCGACACGCCCGGGTTCTTGGCGAGGCCGCGCCTGGCGCCCTCGAGCCCCTGCTTGCCGTAGTCGTCGTTCTGCCCGAAGAATCCGATCTTCTTCGCCTTCTCGAGCTTGGCCGCCTGGCCGACCAGGAACTCCGCCTCGTCGGCGTAGTCCGGGTAGACCTGGAACACCGTGCGCACCTTCTCCTTCGGCTGCTTGGCGAAGACCTGCACGTTGCCGAGCGGGTAGATGAGCGGGAGCCCGGCCTCGGCGACCAGGTCCTTGTTGGCGTTCAGCACCGCGGTGCCGACCGTGCCGAGGACCGCGAAGACCGAGTCCTTCATCTCGTTGAAGTTGGCCACCGCCCGGCCGGGGTTGTAGCCGTCGTCCTTGAGGACGATCTTGAGCTTGCGCCCGTTCACGCCGCCCTGGGCGTTCACGTGGGCCGCGTAGGCCTCCGAGGCCATCGCGATGCTGCCCCAGGCGGCCGCCGGGCCGGAGAGGGGACCGGTGATGCCGATCGTGATCTCGGTGTCGGTGACCCCCGGCACGGGTGCCGCGTGGGCCTGGCTGCCGAGGAGGAAGAGAGAGATCAGGGTGGCGGAGAGGATCCGGAGCGCCATGGGCACCTCCACTGCGGTGGGGTTGGAAGCGCAGGACGTTATATTGGGCAGGGCACCCGGGGCATTGCGCACTGCGTCCAGAACGGCGGACTAGCCGCCCCGGCGCGGCTCGAGCCCGAGCCGGATCTGCTCCGAGACCAGGCGCGCCAGGCCCGCCGGCCCCCCGCGCTCCCGGGCCCGCTCCTCCAGCATCCGCCCGTCCACGTGCAGGGAGGCGACCCCGTGGACGATGGCCCAGTGGCCCAGCGCCAGCTCCTCCGGGCTCCCGGCGCGGATGACCCCGGCGCGCTGCCCCTCGACGATGGTGTCGACGAGGACCTTGTAGGCGCGCATGCCGGCCTCGCGGACGGCCGGGTGGCGCTCCTTGTCGGCGACCTCCTGCCCGAACATGAGCCGGAAGAGGTGGGGGCGCTCCGCCGCCATCGTCACGTAGGTCTCGGCGATGGCCGAAAGCGCCTGGCGCGCGTCGCCGTGCCCCCGCGCCGCCCGGGCCATCCGGTCGCCGAGCTCGGTGAGCCCGCGGGCCGCCAGCGCGGCCAGGATCGACTCCCGGTTCTCGAAGTGGCGGTACGGGGCGTTGTGGGAGACGCCGGCCAGGCGGGCCGCGGCCCGCAGCCCCACGCCGAGGGGCCCCTCCTTCTCGAGCAGCTGGCTGGCAGCCTCGAGCAGCGCCCATTCCAGGTCGCCGTGGTGGAAGCTCCCTTCCTTCTTGGCCACCGCCCGTTTCGGCGTCCGGGGGGAACGGGGGACGCGGGGGGCCGGGCGGGGAGGGGAACGCACCCCTGGCATCCTACCCGACAAAAGAAAGTTGACAGCGTCCACATCCGTCTCTATGTTGACACTGTCACCATCAACCTCCCTGAAAGGAATCACCCATGAACCACTGGAACCGCCGCATCGCCGTCGCCATCGCTGCCGCCACCCTGGCCGCCCCCGCCCTCGCCGCCGACCCCGCGCAGGACTGCACCGTCTGCAGGGACCCGATGTGGCCGACCCTCGTCCAGCCCATGCCCGGCATCGCCCTCAACGCGCCCGCCGAGTCGAACGACCCCGGCGCGATCCGGATGAACGAGACCCGCCAGACCGCCCCGGCCCGCGCGAACGGCATCGGCGTGGCCTCGAGCGCCGTCGCCTCGAGCAGCATCTACCGCGACCCGATGTGGCCGCAGGTCCAGACCACGTCGGGCGGGATGGCCGCCGCGAGCCCCGCCGCCCCGGCCCCGGCCCCGCGCGCCGCCCCGGTGGTCACCCCCGGCACCGTCGCCTCGCGCTAGCTGCCGGCCCGGACCCGATCAGAGGCGCGCGGCGAGCCGCGTGCCCTGATCGATGGCCCGACGGGCGTCGAGCTCGGCCGCCACGTCCGCTCCGCCGATCAGGTGGAAGGGGACGTCGGCGGCCCGGAGCGGCTCGGCGAGCTCCCGGAGCGGCTCCTGCCCGGTGCACAGCACCACGTTGTCGACCTCGAGCAGCCGGGTCTTCCGCTTCTCCTTCCCGATGCCGATGGTGAGGCCGCGGTCGTCGATCCCCTCGTAGCTCACCCCGCCGAGCATCTCCACGCCGCGGGCCTTCAGCGCCGCACGGTGGATCCAGCCGGTCGTCTTGCCGAGCCCGGCACCGGGCTTGGCGGCCCTGCGCTGGAGGAGGACCACCTCCCGCTCCGGGGCGGGGGGGCGGGGCTTCGCGAGCCCGCCGCGGGCCGTCTCCGGATCGGCCACTCCCCACTCGGCCTTCCAGGCCTCGAGGTCGGGACCGTGGCCGCCGTGGACCAGGAACTCCGCCACGTCGAAGCCGATGCCGCCGGCGCCGACGACGGCGACGCGGCGCCCCACCGGCTTGCCGCCGGAGAGGACGTCGACGTAGGAGAGGACCTTGGGGTGGTCCTGCCCCGGGATGCGGGGGTCGCGGGGAACGACCCCGGTGGCGAGCACCACCTCGTCGTACTTCCCGGCCACGAGTTCCGCGGCGCCGACCCGCCGACCCAGGTGGAGCCGCACCCCGGTGACCTCGATGCGCCGCCGGAAGTAGCGCAGCGTCTCGGCGAACTCCTCCTTGCCGGGGATTCGCCGGGCCATGTTGAACTGGCCGCCCACCTCGGCCGCCGCGTCGAAGAGGTCGACCGAGTGCCCCCGCTCGGCGAGCAGGGTGGCGCAGGCCAGCCCGGCCGGGCCGGCGCCGACCACCGCGAACCGCCTCGGTGCGGCGGCCGGCTTCCAGGTGAGCTCGGTCTCGTGGCAGGCGCGCGGGTTCACCAGGCAGGTGCAGGTCTTCCGCTGGAACACGTGGTCCAGGCAGGCCTGGTTGCAGGCGATGCAGGTGTTGATCTCGTCGGCCCGCCCCGCGGCGGCCTTGGCCACGAGCGCGGGGTCGGCCAGGAAGGGGCGCGCCATCGAGACCATGTCCGCGTCGCCGTCGGCCAGGATCCGCTCCGCCACCTCGGGGGTGTTGATGCGGTTGGTGGTGCAGACCGGGATCCCCACCAGCCCCCGGAGCTTGCGGGTCACCCAGGTGAAGGCGCCGCGCGGCACCGAGGTGGCGATGGTGGGGACCCGGGCCTCGTGCCAGCCGATGCCGGTGTTGAGGATGTTCACCCCCGCCGCCTCGAGCGCGCGGGCCAGCGCCACCACCTCGTCCCAGGTGCTGCCCTCGGGCACGAGATCGAGCATGGAGAGGCGGAAGACGACGATGAAGTCGCGCCCCACAGCCTCGCGGAGCCGGGAGACGATCTCGACGGGCAGCCGCATCCGCTTCTCGGGGCTGCCCCCCCAGGCGTCGTCGCGCCGGTTGGTCCGGGGGGCCACGAACTCGTTGATGAAGTACCCCTCCGAGCCCATCACCTCCACGCCGTCGTAGCCGGCCTCCCGCGCCAGCGCGCCGCAGCGGACGAAGGCCCGGATCTGCCGCTCCACCCCGGAGGCCGACAGTTCACGGGGGGTGAACGGGTTGATGGGGGACTTGATGCGCGAGGGGGCCACCGAGAACGGGTGGTAGCCGTAGCGGCCGCCGTGGAGGATCTGCAGCGCGATCTTCCCTCCCTCGGCGTGGACCGCCTCCGTGATGGGGCGGTGGGCGCGGGCCGCCGAGCGGCTGGCCAGGCGGGAGCCGAAGGGGGTGAGCCAGCCCTCCACGTTGGGCGCGAAGCCGCCGGTCACCATGAGTCCGACCCCGCCCCGGGCCCGCTCGGCGAAGTAGGCGGCCAGGCGGGGGAAATCCCGGACGCGGTCCTCGAGCCCGGTGTGCATGGAGCCCATGAGCACGCGGTTGGCGAGCCGGGTGAATCCGAGGTCGAGGGGGGCGAGGAGGTGCGGATAGCGATTCGATCCGGGCATGGGGCGCCATCCTCGACTACACTTCCGGGGTCATGCAACCTCTCCGCTCGCTCCTCCTCGCCGCCCTGCTGGCGGCCCCCGCCCTGGCCGGAGCCGCCGGCCCGGGATGGATCTCCGACGACTGGCCCAAGGCGCTCGCCGAGGCGAAGGCCCGCAAGGTCCCCGTCTTCGTGGACGCCTGGGCCCCCTGGTGAAAGACGTGCAGCTTCATGCGCGCCACGGTCCTGCGTGACCCGGCGCTCGTGAAGATGGCCGGGCGGTTCGTCTGGCTCGAGATCGACACCGAGAAGGAAGGCAACGCCGGGTTCCTCGAGAAGTTCCCCATCGAGGTCTGGCCCACGTTCCTCGTCATCGACCCGGTCACGGAGAAGCCGGTGCTGAAGTGGCTGGGCACCGCCACCGCCGCCGACCTCTCCGGGCTCCTCGCCGACGGTGAACGGGCCGTGAAGGGCGGGGCCGGGGAGAGCGCCGATGCGCTCCTCGCCCGCGCCGACCGCGAGAACGCCGCCGGCCGGTCCGCCGAGGCGGTCGCGCTCTGGGAGAAGGCCCTCGCCGCGGGGGGGCCGTCCTGGCCGCGCCGGCCCCGCACCCTCGAGTCGGTGGTGGCCGGCCTCCAGTCGGCCGGGGAGCCGCGCCGCTGCGCCGAGGTGGCGCTGGCCGAGGCGCCGGGGATGGCGCGCGGGCAGTCCTTCGCCAACGTGGTCTCCATGGGGCTCTCCTGCGCCACGGGCTCCGACGAGCCCTGGGGCAAGGCGGCGTCCGCGAAGCTCGAGCCGCTCGCCGCCGAGGCGGTCCAGCTGCCGGGCGTGCTCGCCGACGACCGGGCCGGGCTCTACGACGCGCTGGTCACGGCCCGCGAGAAGGCCGGCGACGAGAAGGGGGCCCGGGCCCGGGCCGAGGAGGCGTGGAAGTTCCTCGTCGCCGAGCGGGCGGCGGGGACGACGCCCGAGTCCCGCACCATGCTCGACTCCTGGATCGTGGGAACGGCCATGGACCTCCACGACCCGGCGCGGGCGATCCCGCTCCTCCTCGAGTCGGAGAAGGCGGTGCCCACCGACTACAACCCACCCTACCGGCTCGCCGCGCTCTACATGGAGCTGAAGCGGACCGACGAGGCGCTGGCCGCGAGCGAACGCGCGCAGCCGCTCGCCTACGGACCCAGGAAGATCCGCGTGCTGGCGCAGCGGGCCACCATCCTGGAGGCGAAGGGGGACCTCCCCGGCGCGCGCAAGGCGCTCGAGGCGGCCATCGCCTACGCCGGGACCCTGCCCAGGGCGCAGCAGAATCCACGCCTGGTGAAGCGGATGGAGGAGCGGCTGAAGAAGCTGACCGCGGGCTAGAAGGCCCAGCCCACCTGCCCCACGGCCGAGTGGGCCCCGAACGGCGCCCACTCGACGAGGAGGTCGATGCCGAGCGGCAGGCTGGCGGCCAGCCCGAAGGCCACCTGCCAGTGGGCCACGTCGGTGCCGGTGGTCGAGGCGCCGCCGAGCGTCCAGAAGACCGGGCCGCCGAACACCTTGGCGCCGACGTAGGGGGCCACGATTCCCGCGATCGACTTGCCGGCGCTCACCGAGAGCCCGGCGTCGAGCGAGGTGAGCGGCGCGCGCGTGCCGTCCGGGGCGGTGGTGTTCACGCCGGACGCGGCCAGGCTCGCCGACAGCGCCACGAAGGGCCAGGGGCCGCTGCCGTCGAGGGGTATCCAGGTGGCGCCGAACCGGGCCAGCCAGCCGGGGTCCATGGCGTAGGTGATGCCGTTCGCCACCAGGCTGCCCGAGATCACCGCACCCGCCCCCGCGGTCACCGACCAGTCGCGGCCGAGCCGGCGCGTGACCGAGACGGCCACGCTGCGCTGGTCGAACGGGGCCGTCACGTCCCCGAAGCGGAGCTCGGACGACAGCCAGCCGTAGGCGGCAGCCACCCGCCAGACCGGGGCGGCGCCGGAGGACGGAGCGCCCCCCTCCACGCCGTCGTCGGCGTCGCACAGGCTTCTCGCCATCGCCGTGGGACCCACGGGCGCGGAGACGCCTCAACCAAGGGCGTCGCGCGGGAGGGCGAGCGCCACCGTTGCCGCTGCGAGGAGCGCGGCGTGTCGCCAGGGGAGGGCGGCCATCCCTACTTGACCAGGATCTGGGCCCGGATGAGGTCGGCGACGAGCTGGTTCGCCAGCGACTGCGCGGCGCTCGCGGCGTCCTGCACGTTGAAGGTGTCGGAGTTGCCGCTCCAGACCAGCGGCTCGGGCTCGCTGCTGGTGGAGTAGACGTTGGTCTCGGCGAGCACGTTGGTCTGCTCGCTGATGTAGCCCGGCGAGTAGACGGCGCCGTACCCGTAGCCGTAGGCGCCGTAGTAGCCGCCGTAGTAGGGGGCGGCCGGCACGTAGGCGACGCTCGGGGGCACGTACTCCTCGACGGTCTTCTTGGTGAGCCGCTGGACGATGACCAGGTCGACCTTGTTGTCGGCGACGTACTGCCGCACCTTCTCCTTGTCGAGCTGGCCGGGGGGGAAGGCGCCGGCCGAGGTGGCGGCCTGGAAGCCCTTGGCGTTCAGCGCCGCGGCCAGCGCGTTCTCGAACTGGACCCGGTACATGTCGTTCGGCATCACCCCGATGATGAAGATCCGGCTCACCGGCTTGGCCCGGTAGTTGGGGTCGCGCCAGACCTGGACGAGGTTGGTCGTCGTGCAGGACGAGAGCACCAGCACGGCGAGGGCGGGAGCGAAGGCGCGGAGCAGCTTCTTCATGGAGGACCCTTTCGCGAACCCGCCGGGCGACCCGATCGGGTGGTGAAGACCGAGGGGGAATCCTAACCGACGAGTGCCCGCCCGTGCCCCGGAAAGTTGGAGCGCAAGGCGTCAGGGAACCCGGCAACGGACCAGGTTCACCTCGAGCGGACCATTCCAGAGCCGGTGGGTCCACTCGGGGCGGAGCCCCAGGTTGCGCTCCAGCAGGGGGTTCCCGGAGAGGACCAGCAGCGTCCAGCCGTGGAACCGCCGCGCCGCCTCCCCGAGGCCGCGGTAGAAGCCGGCCAGCTGGAGCGGCTGCCCGCCGATCCGCTCCCCGTAGGGAGGGTTGGCGCAGAAGGTGCCGAACTCTCCGAAGGGCTCCACCGTCCGAGCGTCGGCGAGCGCCACGGCGACGTCCTCCTCCACGCCGGCCGCCCGCGCGTTGCGCCGGGTGGCGTCGAGCGCGTCCTGGGAGAAGTCGCTGGCGTGGATGGGGGCCGGCGCCCGGGGCAGGGCCGTGGTCCGCGCCTCCTCCTTCATCAGGTCCCAGGTCGACTGCCACTCCCCGCGGTAGCGGGGCCAGCGCTGGAAGCCGAACGGCCGCTTCAGCCCCGGGGCCATCCGGCGGGCGGCCAGCGCGTGCTCCACGGCGAGGGTTCCCGACCCGCAGAGCGGGTCCAGGAAGGGGCGGTCGAGCGCGGCCTCGCCGAGCGCCAGGATCGAGGCCGCCAGCGTCTCCTTGAGGGGGGCGTCCTGGATCGACGTCCGGTAGCCGCGACGGTAGAGCGGGGCCCCGGAGAGGTCGAGCGACAGCTCCGCCTGGCCTCGCGCCAGGTGGACCACGATGCGGACGTCCGGGTCCCGGGTGTCCACGTCCGGGCGCCCTCCCAGCGCGTCGCGAAGGGTATCCACCACGCCGTCCTTCACCTTGAGGGCCACGAACCCGGAGTGGTGCAGCCCGGGAGCCGTGCCGGTCGCGTCCACGGCGAGGGTCGTCTTCACCGTGAGCCATTCGGTCCAGGCGACGCCGCGGACGCCCTCGTAGAGCGCCGCCGCGTCGGGGCAGGGGAAGGCGGCCAGCGGGGCCAGGATCCGCATGGCGGTGCGGGACCAGAGGCAGGCCCGCATCCCGTCCTCCATCTTCCCCTCGAAGGTGACCGCGCCGCGCGAGCCGCGCAGGTGGCGCATCCCCAGCGAGGCGAGCTCCCCGCGAACCGCGCCCTCGGTTCCCCGGGCGCAGGTGGCGACGAGCCTCAAACGACCGGCTCCGGCGCGTTCCAGGTGCCGGCGCGCCAGCGGTCCTTGCCCGACCTCTTGGCCTCGTACATGAGCTCGTCGGCCCGGAGGATCATCTCGTCGACCGAGGCCGGGGGGCGCAGGAAGGTCGCCACCCCGATGCTGAAGGTCACCGCGTCGCCCCGGCCGGCCAGGGTCTCCCGCAGCTGGAGCCGGAGGCGTTCGGCAAGCGCTATTGCGCCGGCGCCGTCCACCTCGGGCAACAGGACGCCGAACTCGTCGCCGCCCAGCCGGGCCACCGTGTCGAGGCCGCGCACCGCCTGTCGCAGCGTCCCGCCCACGGCCGACAGCACGGTGTCGCCGGCGACGTGGCCGAACCGGTCGTTGACCAGCTTGAAGTCGTCGCAGTCGATGTAGAGCAGCGAGAGGGGTCGGCCATGCCGCCGTCCGCGCTCCAGCTCGAGCCAGGCCGCCTCGACGAAGGCCCGCCGGTTGGAGAGCGAGGTGAGCGGGTCGGTGCGCGCCGCGTGCTGCTCGTCCAGGAGCCGCTTCTTGAAGGCGTCGAGCACGACGGCGAGGAGCAGGAAGACCCCGAGCTGCTGCGCGGCGTTCCAGGTGAGCACCGGGAGGGCCAGCTGCTCCCCCGACATCCGCGAGGCCTCGACCGCGCAGACCGTGGCGAGGATCGCGAGCCCGATGCCGGGGCCGAGCCCGGCGAAGAAGGTCGCGAAGCCGATGGGGCCGAGGTAGAGCAGGGTCACGTCCACACCGGGACCGGTGTAGAGGTCGGCGGCGGCGACCGTGACCACGACGCCCGCCGCGATCGCGGCGATGCCCGCCGGCGTGAAGCCGTCGAGCCAGACCTTCACGTCGCGGCCGATGCCGTTTGCTTCCCGTTCCGTGATGGCGGCTCCAAACCCGTCCGGGGACGACCGGGGTCAAGCTCCCGGAATGCCTTCCACCTTTTCCGACACCCCGGACGGGTGTCAAGTTGTCTTCCGAGCCGACCCCGCTCCCGGCGTCACCCCAAGTTCCCACCACCGACGCAGGATCGTCACCTGGGAGTGGGTTAAGACGTTGCCGTGCCCAACGTCCTCGTGGTCGACGACGAGCGAGACCTGGTCTCCTTGCTCGACTTCAATCTCCGCCAGTCCGGGTTCGAGACCACGCTCGCCTACGCGGGGGAGGAAGCCCTCTCCGCCGCGCGCCGGCGTCCGCCCGACCTGGTCCTCCTCGACCTGATGCTGCCGGACATGTCCGGCACCGAGGTCTGCCGCCAGCTCAAGTCCGACCCCCGCACCCGTGCGGTCCCGGTCATCGTGCTCACCGCCCGGGGCGAGGAGCTCGACCGCGTGGTGGGGTTCGAGCTCGGGGCCGACGACTACGTGGTGAAGCCCTTCAGCGTCCGGGAACTGGTCCTCCGGGTGAGGGCGGTCCTGCGCCGCGCCGGGCAGCAGCGAGGCGACAAGCCGGTGACCGAGGTCGGCCCCATCCGCATCGACGCCGACGCCCACCGGGCCTGGGTCCGCGGCGAGCCGCTCGACCTCACCCCGCTCGAGTTCAAGCTGCTCTCCACGCTCGTGACCCGCGCCGGACGCGTGCAGTCGCGGGAGCGGCTCCTCTCCGACGTCTGGGAGATGTCGAGCGAGCTCGAGACCCGGACGGTCGACACCCACGTGAAGCGGCTGCGCGAGAAGCTGGGCCCGGGGCGCGACCTGCTCGAGACGGTCCGAGGCGTGGGCTACCGGCTCCTCGACCCGGCCGACGCGGGCTGACGGTGGCGGTCTTCCGCGACCCCGTCCAGGCTGCCATCCGCGCCCTCGAGGCCGAGCTGGCGGGAGGGGCGCGCGCCGACCTGCAGCCGGGCGTGGACCGGCTGGCGTCGCTCCTGCTCCAGCGGGAGGAGCGGCTCCGCGTCATCGAGAAGGCCCAGCCCGAGCGGGAGCTGCTCGCCGCCATGCCCGACGCGGCCGGCCTCATCGCCACCGACGGGAGGGTCCGGGCCTCCAACGCCGGGCTCGATGGGCTCTCCCCGGGGGGGCGCGCCATCGGGCTCACGATCGCCGAGATCACCCGGCAGGCCGACCTGGCCGAGGCGGCCCGCCGTGCGCTGGAGGGATCGCCCAAGCGGCTCGAGATCCAGCTCGGGCACCGGACCTTCATCGCGAACGTGGTGCCCATGCTCCGCGGTGAGGTCCTGGCCCTGCTCCGCGACGTGACCGATGCCCGCATGGCCGAGGCCACCCGGCGTGACTTCGTCGCCAACGCGAGCCACGAGTTGCGCACCCCGGTCTCGGCCATCGCCGGGGCCGCCGAGACGCTCCTCTCGGGAGCCATGGACGACCCGGCGCAGGCCCGCGCCTTCGTGGAGATGATCGCCCGGAACGCCGAGCGGCTGGCGCGGCTCACCAACGACCTCCTCGACCTCTCCCGCATCGAGTCGCGACAGTGGCCGGTGAAGCTCGAGCCGGTGTCGGTGGCGGGGACGGCGCGCCGCGCGGTCGAGGTCTGCTCCGAGACCGCCCGCCGCAAGCGCATCGAGCTGCGGGTGGAGGTGCCCGAGGGAACCGCGGTGCTCGCCGACGCCCGGGCGCTCGAGCAGGTGCTCGTGAACCTGCTCGACAACGCTGTGAAGTACACACCGGAGGGCGGGCAGGCCACGGTCACCGCGGCGCCGGTCGCCGGTGACCGCATCGAGGTGGTCGTGGCCGACACCGGGCCGGGCATCGAGCGCCACCACCTGCCGCGCCTCTTCGAGCGATTCTACCGGGTCGATCCGGGGCGCTCCCGCGGGTCGGGCGGAACCGGGCTCGGCCTGGCGATCGTGAAGCACCTCGTGCAGATGCAGGCGGGCGACATCGGCGTCGACACCGGGACGGAAGGCACGTCCTTCCGCGTGCGGCTGCCCCGGTCGACGCAGCCGGTCGAAGCCGCCAGGCCCTGAGCCCCGGGCGGGTGTCCGCCCCGCTCTTGCTCCCGTTCCGTCACCGATCCTTCACGATCCCTCCGCGCGCGACGTCGTAAACGATCGCGGCCTCCTAACGAGGCATCCCGGGCACCCCCGCCCGCCAGAGGGAGCACGATCGATGAGAAGCCTTTCCGTCCTCGGAGCCGCGGCGCTGCTCGCCGCGCTGCCCGTCGCAGC
>JBAXVO010000360.1:0-3224 GCA_037129355.1 Deltaproteobacteria bacterium
CTCAGGAAGAGGTGCCAGCGGTCGGCGTCCGATGGATCGACGAATCCTGCGAAGGGGAGACCGAGGAGCCCCTTCCGCTCCACGCCCAGCAGCGTCGCACTGGTCAGGTTCGCATGGTTCACCTGCCCCGCCTCGTCGAGGGTGAGGTACCCGACCGGAGCGAACTCGAAGAGATCCACGTAGCGGTCGCGGGCCTCCTCCAGTTCGAGGTGCGCCCTGCGCAGTTCCTCGTTCTGCATCTCCAGCTCGATCTGGTGAACCTGGAGTTGGGACACGAGAGCGGCGGTGGACTCCTTCGGCTTCGCCGCCGCAGGGACGCGAGTGAACCGCGCCTCTGCCTCCATCTGAAATTTCTTGCCGTCATCGGTGAGGAGCTTCTTGGCCATCTTGCTCGCCTCCATGCTGCTGGCCCGAGCATGAAGGATTCTTAAGGCCGACGCCGGCCCCCCCCCCAATCGGGCCGAAACCGGCATGGGCGCTCTTGACCCACCCCCCATGAAAGCCGGTGCGGAGCGTCACGCCTCCGCAGGCGCGACAGGCAGTTCCACCCGGAACGTCGAGCCCTTCCCGACCTGGCTCTCGACCGTGATGGTCCCTCCGTGGGCCGTCACGATGGCGTGGACGATGGGGAGCCCGAGGCCTGTGCCCTCTCCAGCGGGGCGCGTCGTGAAGAAGGGGTCGAAGATCCGATCGACCACGTCCGGGGCCATGCCCACCCCGCTGTCGATCACGTCGATGCGGGCCATGCCCGGTTCTCCCGATCCGATCCGGACGACGACCTCACCCTTCCTGCCGGGCGGCGTGGCCTTGGCCGCGTTCGTGACCAGGTTCACGAGCACCTGCCCGATCTGGCCGGACGAAGCCTGGACGTCGGGCGCCCCACCGTCCTCCACGCGGAGGGTCACCGTGCCGCCCACGGACGCGGGAAGCCAGCGCATGGCCTGGTCGACGACGTCGATGAGCCGAACCCGCGACCGCTGCGGATTGGGGCGTGCGAAGAGCGAGAGGTCCTTCACGATCTGCGCGATGCGATGCGCCCCGTGCTGGACATCCTGGAGGGACTCCGCGGTCTCGTGGAGGAGTCGGACCAGCTCGTCCCGATCCTCGACGGCGCCCTCCGTGACGAGCCGGAGCGCCTCCTGGGACGATTCCATGGCGATCCCTCCTCCCGCCAGGACGCCGGAGAGAGGATTGTTGATCTCGTGGGAGACGCCCGATACCAGGGTGCCGATGGCCGCAAGGCGGCCCGCCTGGGCCAGCTGTCTCTGGAGGCTCCGTTGCTCGGTGACGTCCTTGGCCACGCCCACGACGCCAGTGACCTGGCCTTCTGCATCCCGCAACGGTGCCTTGGTCGAGAGGAACGTCCGCATCCCGGAGGGAGCCAGGATGTCCTCCTCGAATGTCTGGGCCACACCCGACTCCAGCACCGTGCGGTCATTGGCCGTCAGTCGTTGCACCAGGACCGGGTCCCGCATGATCTCGTCGTCGGTCTTGCCCAGGACTCCCTGGGAGGGCCTCCCGACGACCCGGAGCGCGGCCGCATTCGCGAAGGTCCATCGCCCGTCCCGGTCCTTGGCGAAGATGGAGTCGGGACTGGACTCCGTGACGCCACGCAGCAACGCCTCGCTGTTCCTGACCTTCTCCTCCGCGTGCTTTCGCTCCGTGACGTCCTGGACGATCGAGTGGAGCAGGGCCCGCCTCCCCGCCTGGATCTTGCTGCTGAAGACCTCCACGTCGCGGATGGAACCGTCCGCCCGCCGATGGCGAAACTGGAAGATGGTGCGTTCCCTCGTCGAAGCCCGCCGAAGCTCCTCGGCGATCTCGGCAGGCGTGAGCGCGTTGATCTGCTCGATCTGCATCTGCCGGAGACGTTCCCTCGGCCAGCCGTAGAAGGCGGCTGCCGCCGGGTTGGCGTCGATGATCGCTCCGGTGTCCGGATCGATGACGAGCTGGACGGCAGCGTGCCCCTCGAACTGGGCGCGAAAGCGCTCCTCGCTCTCGCGGAGCGACTCCTCGGCTGCCCTCCGATCGGAGACGTCCTGGAAGGCGCCGACCAGCTTGACCACCCTGCCCTCTTCCCGGACGACGGTGCCCTGGGTGCGCGCCCAGATGCGCCTGCCCCTGGCCGTCACCATCGGGATCTCCAGATCGAAGGGAAGGCCGTCGTCGATCGCCGCCCGCAGCGCCGCCTGGAAACCGGGACGATGCTCGGGGTCGATGCGTCCGAGCGCCTCCTCGAGCGCGATGATCTCCCCGGGCTCGACCTCGTTGATGAAGCGGGCCTCCGCCGAGAACCGCAGCGTCTGGGTGGCCAGATCCAGTTCCCAGCCCCCGACCTTGGCCAGTTCCCCCGTGCGGTGGAGCATCGCGGTCACGGCAGCCGTCTCGGACTCCGCTCGCGAGCGTTCGGTGATGTCCTGGACGATCCCCACGAGACGGAGGGGTGCGCCGTCCGGGGCACGCTCGACCTCGCCGACGGCGTTGACCCGACGGACCTGACCCGTCGACGGCTGGACGATGCGGTACTCCAGGTCGAAATGGACGCCACGTTCCACTGCGCCCCGCAGCCGCTTCTCCATGCCATCCTGGTCGTCGGGATGGACCAGCGTTCGCCAGTTCCCGAACTCCCGGACGAAGCTCGCGTCGATCCCGAAAATGGCGTCCATCTCCGGGGACGTGGTCAGTCGATTCGTCGGGATGTCGAGCACGTATCGCCCGATGTGCGCGATCGCCTGGCTCTGCCGCAGCCATCGCTCGCTCTCCCGGAGTTCGACCGCTGATCGATGGCGCTCGGTGACGTCCTCGAAGGTGGTGAAGACGCTCTCGACGGCCTGCGTCGAGGAATCGATCTGGGGCACAGCACTCACGCTGATCCAGGTGTAGCTCTCCTTCACCGGGTGGAAGACACCCATCAACTTGCCTCGCACCTCCGTTCCCGTCCGGAGCGCGACCATGGCGGGGTGCTCGGATCCCGGGAAGTCCGAGCCGTCCTCGTGGATCGCCTTCCATCCTTGGTCGACGGAGGTGCGCCCCTGCATCTGGTCGAAGGACAGGCCCAGGATGCGCTCGGCCGCTGGGTTGGCCGAGGTGATGCGTCCCTGCGCATCTTGGTGGACGACTCCCACGGGCATGGTCTCGAACATCGACCGGTAGAGGTGCTCTCCCCGGCGGATCCGTTCCTCCTGCCGCTTTCTCTCCGAGACGTCCGCGAGCGCGATCCGTAC
>JBAXVO010000361.1:0-3216 GCA_037129355.1 Deltaproteobacteria bacterium
CCCGGCCAGCGCCGCCACGATCCCGGAGAGGAGCGCCACGAAGAGGAGCCCGAGGACCCCGGCGAGCGCCAGCTGCGACCTCCGCCGGCTCACCACCTCCGCCTCGGCCCGGGTGTCGCGCCTCACCCGGGTGGACGGACGTGTCGGGAGCGGCTCGGGGGCCGGCGGCGCCAGGTCGCGCAGCGGGAGGGTGTCCCCGAGCGGCAGGGTCCCCCCGCGCGAGGAGCTCCGCGCCGCCGCCATGCGGTCGGTGGTCCGTCCGGTGAGGAGCGGGGAGACCGAGGTGCCGAAGACCGGCCCCCGCAGGAGCTCCAGGTCGGCCGCCGGCAGCCGGGTGAGCTCCGCGGCCACCTCCTCCATCGACTGCTGCCGCCCCTCCGGACGCTTCACCAGCGCCCGCAGGACGATCTGCTCCACCTCCTGCGGCAGCTCGGGGCGCAGCCGGCGCGGCGGGAGCGGGGCATCGCTCTGGTGCTTCATGAGGGTGGCGAGCGGGGTGTCGCCGTCGAAGGGGAGCCGCCCGGTCAGGGTCTCGTAGGCGAGCACGCCGAAGGCGTAGACGTCGGAGCGGTGGTCGATGACGTTCGCCGAGGCCTGCTCCGGCGACATGTACTCCGGCGTCCCGATGATGGAGCCGACCCGGGTGAGCCGCTTCGCCTCCGGCGTGCCGGGCCCCTTGGCGATGCCGAAGTCGAGCACCTTCACGAAGTCGCTGCCGTCGGTCCGGCGCAGGATGAAGACGTTCTCCGGCTTCAGGTCCCGGTGCACGATGCCGCGCTGGTGCGCCGCCCCCAGCGCCCGGCAGATCTGCAGGAAGATGGGGACCGCCCGGGGCAGCGGCATCGGCCCGTCCCGGTGGAGGACGCGCGCCAGGCTCTCCCCGTCGAGCGCCTCCATGACGAAGTAGGCCTCCCCCTCCGGGGTGTGCCCGAAGTCGAAGACCTCGACGATGTTCTCCTGCCCGATCTGGCTCGCGGCCCGCGCCTCGTGCTGGAAGCGGTCGACCAGCTCGGCGTCGTGGGAGTACTCCGGGCGCAGCACCTTCACGGCCATCCGCTTGCCGAGGGTGACGTGCTCGGCGAGGTAGATGCTCCCCATGCCCCCCTGCCCGAGCCGGGACAGCACGCGGTACCGGTCGCCGAGGACCCGGCCGACGAGGTCGTGGGGGGGAGTCATGTGGGGTAAAGACGCATACGCGGCGGGCGCCGAATTCGGATAAGCTATCACAACCTGCCGGAAGTCCGGGCGAAAGCGGGGAACGGGTGTCGGAGCTCTTCGTCGTGAACGGAATCTGCGGGGGGACGGTGTTCTTCCTCCCCGACGTGCCGACGGTGCTCGGCCGTTCCGCCGAGTGCCAGGTCCAGATCGCCGACCCGTGGATATCGAGCATGCACGCCATGTTCGAGAAGCGGGGGGCCGAGCTCTGGCTCGTCGACCTCGAAAGCCGCAACGGCACCTGGGTGAACGAGCAGAAGGTCCGGGAGGCGCCGCTCGCCCCCGGCTACCGGCTGCGCTTCGGGAAGACCGAGGTCGAGCTTCGCCAGGGGCTCACCCCCCGGCCGCTCCAGCCGCTGCTCGCCGAGAGCGGCACCATCGTCCGCTACCTGGCCGACATGCAGGCCGAGGAACGGGCCGCCCGCGAGCCGGAGTCGGCGCTGGCCCGGCGCGACACCGACCCGAGCACCCGGCGCACCACCAACCGTGGTCCGGGGGTCCGTCGCCAGGTCGCCATCGTGAACGACATCGGCCGGGCGGTCGTCGACGCCCCCGACCTCGACACCGCGCTCGTGCGCATCCTCCACACCGTGGCCGGCGCCGTCCGGGCCGAGCGCTCGACGCTCCTGCTCATGGACGAATCGGGGCACATGCAGCCGCGGGCCACCGAGCCCCCGGGCTCCCCGCCGCGCGTCTCCGAGACGGTGGTCACCGCGGCGGCCAAGGGGCGGGCCGGCCTCCTCACCATCGACGCCCAGCAGGACCTGCGCTTCGCGGGGAGCAAGTCGATCGTCGCCCAGGGCATCCGCTCCTGCCTCTGCGTCCCGGTCTGGGCCGACAACCGCATCCTCGGCATGGTGGTGATGGATCGCGGCTTCGTCGACCCCTTCACCGCCGACGACCTCGAGCTGACCACGCTGGTGGGCTACCAGACCGCGCTCGTCATCGAGCGGGCCCGCTTCCTCGCCGGGACCACGGCCGCGGAGGAGGAGCGGCTGCGGCTCGCCCGCCACTTCTCGCCGGACGTCTCGACGCTGGTCGTGGCCCAGGAGCAGGCCGGGCACGCGCCGCTCGACCCCCAGGCCCGGGACGACGTCACGGTCCTCTTCGTCGACGTGCAGGGATTCTCCGGGCTCGCCGAGCGGCTCCACCCGCCGGAGCTCGCGGCGCTGCTCGACGACTTCTTCCGGCAGATGGCCGAGGCGATCTTCGCGGAGCAGGGCACCCTCGACAAGCTGGTCGCCGACGGCGTCATGGCGGTCTTCGGCGCGCCGGTCCACATGGCCGACGGCGCCACCCGGGCGCTCCGCTGCGCCTGGCGCATGCTCGAGCGGGTGGAGCAGACCAACCTCACCCTCCCCGCCGACCGGCGCTACGCCATCCGCATCGGCGTGAACACCGGGAGCGTCGTCGCCGGGACCTTCGGCCCGCCCGGACGGACCGAGTACACCGTGCTCGGCGACACCGTCAGTGCGGCGGCCCGGATCGAGGCCATGGCCGCTCCGGGGAGCATCTACGTCGGACGGGAGACGGCGCGCCAGGCGGCCGGCTCCTTCGCCTTCCAGGACCTGGGGCGGCGCGTGCCGCGGGGCGTCTCTCCCCCCGTGGACGTCCTGCGCGTGACGGGGCCCACCGGCGCCGCCTGACGCCCGGCCCGCCGCTTGCCGGGGCGGGCCGTTTGCCGTAGACCCGGAGTCCGGAGGTCGGAACAGCGGATGCAGCTGACGGTACGCGACGCAGCACGTCTCCTCGGCGTCTCCGAGCAGGTCCTGGAGCGCTGGGTGAGGAAGGGCGAGCTTCCGGCCCAGATGGTGGACGACCGGTACCGGTTCAACCGCATCGAACTGCTGGAGTGGGCCGCACAGCGCAAGATGCCGGTCTCCGCGGAGATCCTGCAGGAGCCCGGGCTCGCCCAGCGGGCGCTCCCTCCCCTCTCCCAGGCGGTCCGGGCGGGCGGCATCCACCGGGGGCTGCCCGGCGGCGACAAGGAGACCCTGCTCC
>JBAXVO010000362.1:0-3213 GCA_037129355.1 Deltaproteobacteria bacterium
AGGTGACCGAAGCAACTATCGATTCGTACAGGCGGAGCTTTCCGTCAAGTGCTGGCTTGCCCGACCGCCGACGGTGGACGAGGCGCGGCCCGGGCGGTGCCCGTGCTGCGGGGTTCCGAGCCGGCCTTCGGGCGGGCTCCTGGGGCTGCACGGCCACGGCCTACGGGAACGGCACCAGTGGGGCCCCGGAGGGCCCGGGGAGGCGCCCGGGCTCGTCGGGGCCCTCGTCCGGCGGTACCTCTGCCGGTCCTGCGGAACGGTCGTCGTGGTGGGGCCCCGGGGCATCCTGCCGGGGCGCCTCTACGCGGCCGGGGCCATCGCGCTCGCGCTGGCGCTGTGGGGTTGCGGCGGGCAGCCGGCGAGGATGGTTCGCCGGCAGGTGAGCCCGTTCACCGTCGTGGGCGCCACGGCGGCGGCGGGGTGGGCGTCCTTGCGGCGGTGGTCGCGGGCGGTTCGGGAGGGCAGGCTTTTCGGGCACGTCCGCGCGCTGCCGGAAGGGGCCAGCCTTCGCCAGGTGGCGGCTCGGGCGGCGACGACGCTGGCCGCCTGCGCACCCGGCTCGGGAGGGTTCGCGATCGAGTCGGCCGCGTTCCACGGGGCGAGCATGTAAGCCGAGGGACATCGCCGCGGCGGCGCAGGCAGGGACGATCCCACCATCGAGGATCCCTCCGCCGCGACCGGGCCGCCGGGCATGGCTCTGCGTCGCGCCACCGTCATCCCGGCGGGGCGCCACGAGGAGCCAGACATGGACGAGTCCACCCCGCCGCCGATCCCCAGGAACACGCCCCTCTCGCCGCAGGACCACGGCGAGGCGGTCGCCATCTTCCGCAGCGAGATCGTGGGAGCGCTCACCCGCAAGGAACTCGACCACGGCGCGCTGCGAGCTGCGTTCCGGGCGCTCGCCGACGAGCGCTTCCGCCCTCCCCGGATGGACACGACCCGGCGCTACTCGGTCGCGACGCTGGAGCGCTGGTACTACGCCTACCGGAAGGGGGGCCTCCTTGCGCTGCGGCCCGCGCCGCGGAGCGACCGGGGCCACGCCCAGGACATCACGCCGGAGCAGCGGCAGCTCTTGCTCGACATCCGTGGAGAGCATCGCTCCGCCTCGGTGCCGCTCATCCTGCGGACCCTCGTCGCGGACGGCCGGCTTGCCAAGGATGCCGTTTCACATGCGACCGGGCGCCGGCTCTACGTCGATCAGGGGCTCGACCGGGTGCCGATGCGCGAGGGCGGCGGGCAGAAGACCCGGCTGCGCTGGGAGGCATCGAGCCCGGGCGCGCTCTGGCACGCCGACGTGTGCCACGGCCCGGCGCTCCTCATCGAAGGCAGGTCGAGGCCGCTGCGGATCCACGCGCTCCTCGACGACGCCAGCCGGTTCGTCGTCGCCATCGAGGCGCGCCACACCGAGTGGGAGGCCGACATGCTCGAGATCCTCGTCCGAGCACTCCGCCGCCACGGGCCGCCGGACGCGCTCTACCTCGACAACGGATCGACCTACATCGGGGAGATCCTCCGGACCGCCTGCGCCCGGCTGGGCATCTCGCTCGTCCATGCGAAGCCCTACGACGCTCCGGCCCGGGGGAAGATGGAGCGGTTCTGGCGAACGTTGCGCGAGGGCTGCCTCGACCACCTGGGCGCGATGGGGTCGCTTCACGACGTCGAGGTTCGGCTCTACGCCTTCCTCGACGAGCACTACCACCGGGCTCCTCACGCCTCGCTCATGGGACGCTCTCCCGGGACCGTCTTCGCAGCGGGGAAGCGCCCGGCTGACAACCTCGACGAGCAGAAGCTAAGGGACGCGCTCACCGTGCGTGAGCGCCGTCGCGTGCGCGCGGACACGACCGTCTCCGTGGACGGACAGGACTGGGAGCTCGACCAGGGATTCCTCGCCGGCCGCGTCGTCACCGTGGGGCGATCGCTCCTCGACGGACTTCCCTGGGTGGAGCACGAGGGAAAGGCCCTGCCGCTCCACCTCGTCGATCCCAAGGCGAACGCCCACCGCAGGCGGCCGCCCCGCAGGCCAGGAGCGCCGGAAGCGAAGCCGATCACCCCGTTCGACCCCGTGGGCGCACTGCTCGACCGGGCCAGCGGGCGGCGGCCCGGAGAGGGTGACAACCGATGAGCGAGACCTATCTCGGCTCGTTCGGACTTCGGGACGCGCCATTCACCAAGGAGATCGCCGACACCGACCTCTGGCTGCCCGCCTCCAAGACCATCGTCGTGAACGAGCTCTGCGAGGCGCTCTCGGAGAAGGCTTCGGTGCTCCTCACCGGCGAACCGGGCGTGGGCAAGACCTGCGTGCTCCGGGCTCTCCGCAGGCGCCTTCCGGATGCCGGCTACCGGCTCACCTACTGCCACAACGCGACCTTGGGTCGGCGGGACTTCTACCGGCAGCTCTGCCTCGCGCTCGGGCTTTCGCCCAAGGCCACCGCCGCGGCCGTCTTCTACTCGGTTTCCACCCACGTCCAGGACCTCGGCGCCGAGCGGGTTCACCCCGTCTTCCTCATCGACGAGGCGCACCTGCTCCACCCCGAGATGCTCGGACACCTCCACATCCTCCTCAACTACGAGTGGGACTCGAAGGCGCTCCTCTCCCTGATCCTCGTTGGCCTGCCGGAGCTTCAGGACCAGCTCAAGATGCGCCGCTTCCGTTCGCTGCATTCGCGCCTTCACTGGCGGCTCCACATCGACCCGCTCACCCCGGAGGACACCGCCGAATACCTGCGCTACCGCATGAAGCGCGCAGGCTGCGAGCGAGACGTCTTCACCCACGACGCCGTCCAGATGCTTCACGAGGCCGCCATCGGCGGCATGCGCGACCTCGACCGCCTCGCCACCGGTTGCCTCCGCGAGGCCGCCAGGAAGAAGCGAAAGCTCGTCGAGCGGGACATCCTCCCGCGCGTCCTCGACCGGGACGGGATCGAGCGAGACCGGTGACGCCGCTCACCTGCGGGCTCGTCCTCACCCCGAGGCGCATCGTCGCCGTCGTCCTCGGGCCTGACGGCTGGCCGCGCCGGGCCATCCGCGCCGCGCTCACCGACGACGCCCGCGCTGGCTTCGTCGCCTACCTGGCCGCCGCGGGCGTGGAGATCGTCGTCACCGATGCCTTCGTCCGCGCCGACCCCGTTGCGCGGCGTGCCGTAGAAGCCGGCCAGGTGGCCTGGGTTGCACAGGAGGCGTTCGTCGCCGCCGTCGCGCGGGCCACCGCGATCA
>JBAXVO010000363.1:0-3207 GCA_037129355.1 Deltaproteobacteria bacterium
GGGGCAGACCAGCGCCGTGTTCGTCGGCGCCGCCGGCAACGAGCTTGCCGCGAACCGCCTGCCCTGGGGACCGCCGGTCATCGACGCCCTCGCACTTCCCGAGCCGCTTGCCTCGACGCCAGAGCTCCTCGCCCGGCAGGCGGCCCTCGAGGCGTTCGTTCGGAGCAACCGGTCCAGCGGCTACCTCGTGGGCGACGGTCTCGAGGGCGGGCGGCGCGCCACGCCAGGCGAGGTGAAGCGACTCTCGGGCCGGAACGAGAACGGCATCCCGCGCGGGCTTCGCCGATGCGGCGGGTGCGGTGCGTTCCGGGGGGACTACCTCGCGGTCCGTGGGGAAGGAACCGGCGACCCGACGCCGCGGATCGTCCCCGTCCACTGCCGGTGCGAGAACCACAATCGTTGTGCCCGTTGCGCCGGGCCCCTGGCCGAATGGCGCCTCTCGTCCTACTTCTTCGCGGAGGCCGACCGGGCCGTCCGGTACCTCGCCGCCTACGCCGGGCTTGGCCACCGCTGCATGGCGTGAGGATCGGATCGGGCCACGTTTTCCAGGCGCCAGGCGCCTGCCCCCCTTATCCGGCCGACCGGGGGAGGCTCGATGAAGTCCGAGCTCAAGGTGCTGATCGTCGGAGCGGGACCGGGCGGCCTGGCCGCTGCCGCTGCACTCCCGCGTGGCCCGGGCGGGCTGCGTTCACGGGGACCCTCGTCCACTCCGGCCGGTACCGCTCGGGCGCGGAGTACCGGGGCACGGACGTCCTCGTCGTGGGAGCGGGGAACAGCGGCGCGGAGATCGCCGTGGACCTGGTCGAGCAAGGCGCTTCGCGCGTGAGGCTCTCGATCCGGCGCCCGCCGAACGTGGTGCTTCGCACCGTCGCGGGAATCCCGTCCCAGCTCGTCTCCATCCTGCTCACCAGGCTTCCCCTGTCCCTGGCGGACGCCGTGGCCCGCGCGACGGCACGCCTGACCATCGGCGATCCTCGCAAGCTGGGGCTCCCCGCGCCGGACCGGGGCATCTACACCGAGATGGTCAGGGATCGGCAGATCCCCATCATCGACGTCGGCCTGGTGTCGGCGCTGCGGGCAGGCCGGGTGGAGATCGTTCCGGCGGTCGAGGGTTTCGACGGGCCGGCGGTGCGGCTGCTCGGCGGCGAGTCGATCCGCCCGGACGTGGTCGTCGCTGCCACGGGATTCCGCCCCTCGCTCGAGCCGCTCGTCGGGCACCTCGGCGTGCTCGGCGAGCACGGGCTTCCCCGTGGGCACGGCGAGACCCAGGTCCCCGGGGCGCCGGGGCTCCACTTCATCGGCTTCTCCAACCCTCCCACGGGCAACCTCCGCGAGATGGCCATCGACGCCCGGCGCATCGCCCGGCGGGTGGCGGGGAGCTAGTCGCCGATGCGCGTCGCGACGGCCAGGAAGATCGGGTAGGTCCTGCTCTCTCCCCCGGCCTCCTTGCGGACGTCGCAGGGCGTGGAGAAGCGGACGGGGCCGAAGCCCGCCGCCCGGATCTTCCTCTCGAGCGCTGCCCGGACGAAGCCATGGTGAACCCCGACCCCAGGCCCGTGGAACGAGCCGTCCTCCAGGTCGAGGTCCGAGATGCAGAGGACACCGCCCGGTTCCAGGGTCGAATGGAACGCCTTCAGGATGCCGTCCACGTCAGGCACGTGGTGGAGGGCCATCAACGTGCACACGAGCCCGAACCGGCGGGCAGGCGGTGGATCGCGGGTCAGGTCCAGGAGGATCGCATCGGCGATCCCGGCACCCACCTTGGCGATCTTCTCCTCGACCACCGCCAGCATGCCCTTCGACACGTCCGCGAAGGTGATGCGGGAGGCATGGGGAAGCAGGTGGAACCCGAGGAGCCCCGTCCCGGCGCCGTAGTCGAGGACCGACCTCCCTGCGAGATCCGGAACGTCCCGGGCGATGGCCTCGGCGACACGCCTGGCCCTGTCGACCTTGGATGGGTCGGCGTCCCACGTGCTGGCCTTGGCGTCGAAGTCGCTCGTCCCGTTCGTCATGGTCAGCCGTGCTCCTGGTAACCCATCACCACGAGCAGGCAGGGGCCGTCCGCGATGACGTTCATCCCCAGGGCCTCGGCGGTCCGGATCGCCTCGTCGCTCTCGGCGCCGGGCTGCATCCAGACGTGCTTCACGCCGGCGGCATGGGCCTCGCGGACCACCTGCTCGGTGGCGGCCGGCGGCGTGATCACCGAGATGGCGGGGACGGGCTCGGGCAGGGCGGCGAGCGACGGATAGGCCCGCAGCCCCTCCACCTCGGGAGCCTTCGGGTTGACCGGGTACACCTTGCGACCGTGCTGCTGGTAGCAGCGGAGGACCTTGTTGCCGTACTTGGAGCGGTCGGTGCTCGCGCCGACGACGGCGAAGGAACCGGAGGCCAGGAAGGCTTCGATGCGCTCGGCTTCGGTCAGGGATGCGGCGCTGGACATGGTTGGCTCCTTAACGGTGGGAGCCCGGGAACTCCAGGAGGGTTCCGGAAACTCCTTGAACCCACCCCCGCCGGCCGGGCTCGGACGGGCAGTGAGCAACCTCCCCCTGTTCGTGTAACCTCCGCTCTCCCGGAAAACGCATGCCCATCGATCCCCAGACCGATCCCTCCTGCACCGCCTGCAGCGCCGTCTTCGCGAAGAAGGGCGCCACCGCATGGGGCTCTGCGTCGGGCACGACATGCTCTTCACGAAGCACGCCGACGCGCCGACCACGACCCTCGTGGCGAAGGACCGGGTCACCGGTCACAACCCGGTGGCGGCCCTGAACGGGACCGCCTTCTACTACAAGCGGCTCACCAAGCAGCTCGTCACGTCGCCCCGCGACGAGAGCGGGGCGCCTTGAAGCTGCGCTCCGGATCGCTTAGGGAAGTGGCACGATGCCGGACACCGACGGGACGTTGCTTGCCGCCGCCCAGGGCGGCGACCGCAAGGCGCTGAACGACCTGCTCGAACGCCACCAGGCCCGGGTATTCCGGTTCGGGATGAAGATGTGCGGCAGGGAGGATGACGCGCAGGACGTCCTCCAGGAGACCCTTCTCGCGGCCGCGCGAAACGTCGACGGCTTTCGCGGCGCCTCGTCGGTGTCGACCTGGCTCTACACGATCGCGCGCAGCTTCTGCATCAAGAACCGGCGGACGAGCAAGTTCGCACCCCGCCAGCTCGAATCGCTCGAGTCCGAGGACGGGACGGCGATCGACGTGGCCGAC
>JBAXVO010000364.1:0-3196 GCA_037129355.1 Deltaproteobacteria bacterium
GTCTCTGGAGGAACTCGTTGGTGAGGGTGAGTTCCCATCGACGCTGGGCTGTACGGCGGTCAAGCAAGAAGGAATCGGCTTCATCGAAGAGCAGCACGGCTCGCTCCCGTTCCGCCTGCGCGAAGGCCGCAGCCACGTTCTTCTCCGCTTCCCCCACCCACATGCTCTCGATGTCGGATACCCGGCGGACGTGCAGCGGCCGCTCCATTCGCTCGGCCAGGTGGCGCACCCATTCGGACTTGCCGGTGCCAGGTGGTCCGTGGAGGCAGATGGTGGCGGCGGCCCGGGGGCCGGCGCGTTCCAGGCGCTCGGCTAGCGCATCGACATCGACGGATGCCTGGAGGATTCCGGTCTGGTAGTCGATGGCAAGCGGAGAGGACGGTGGGACGATCACGCCCGTCGCCGCGACGTTGCCCGCGAGAAACTCCTCGATCACCGGGACCTCCGCTCGACCACGCCCGGCGAGTCGTGCAGCACGGACCGCCCCGGAGATCTGCGCAGGGCTCACCTCGAAGCGGTGCGCTAGGCGGGCCGCCTCGCCAGGCTGCAAATCATCTCCAACCTCACGCAACCAAAAGGCTCGCCGCCGAGCCTCGTCCAGGGGTGGGACCTCGACCACAACCGTGAATCTTCGCAGGATCGCCGGGTCCATCGACCGCGTGGCGTTCGTGATCCAGATGACTGGGACCTGGTTTTCTTCGAGATGGCTGTTCAAGGACTCCTTCGAGGTCTTCAGTGGCGACCGGCCACCGAATGTCCGGGCCTCGAACAGGTCCTCCATTTCGTCGAAGAGAACCAGGGACCTCGTACCAGCGAGGACTTCCTGCCCTGTCATAAGGGATGCGAGCCGGGACGCGTCTCCTCGATACACAGAGAGCCCTCGCCTCGTGCCGGCCATTCGGAGATCGGCACCCACTTGCTGTGCAAGAAGACGCGCTAGCTGGGTCTTCCCCGTTCCCGGAGGTCCGTGGCGGAGAATGTTGACGCCACGCTCCGAGCGGTCGAGCGCAGCCGATAGAATTGCCTCCAGCCGCGCCACGATCTGCCCCATATGTGCGTAGTCACTGATCCCGAGCGTTGCAGGCGGGGCAGCGGGAATCCAGATGTCGGCGAAGCGACGGCGGGTGACGCGAGAACTCGTAAGCAGGTCGGTAACTGGGGGGATGAACGTAATCTTCTCCGTCACTGCCTGGGTTCCAGATTCAACCAACACTAGGTTGTAGGTGGCGAGCTTCCCGTCGGGCTCGAGTGCACGCTCGACGGAAGCGACGGCCTCCCCGGTGACCGCCGCGATGAGCGACACGACACCTCCGTTGGGCATCCGGCCTTCGCTCTCCACCGCCTCGCAGATGCTCGGGACGAGCAGCGTTGCGAGCTTGAACTGGATGACCGCGCGCTCGGCCCGGGTCAGGCGGAACAGCCGTCCGACGGCCCTGACGTTCGAGCCGACCCTGCCGCTCGCTAGGCCGACGGGAGTCGGGCGTCCGCTCGCCTCCTCCCGCATGGCTCGAAGACGCTCAGTCAGGGACTTGTCTGCGCCGGGATGTGCCTCCGCCCACTCTTCGACGGCGCCGAGGAGCCAAGTCCTGGCGACTTCGCGGGGGCCCCTGTCCGTCTTGAGCACACGGCAGCGGTTCGTGACGATGAAGTTCCTGGCGTAGATGTGCCCAACGCTCTCGAAGTCGTCCTCGAAGGTGGTTGCATAGGGGGGCGTTCGAGGCATGGCAGCTCCGGCTGAAGTCGTGACGCTGGGGACGCTACGGCCATCCTGTGTCATCCGGTGTCACAGCTCCTCGGCTCCGACCGGGACGAGGGGTCCTTCCAGATTGACCACCCCAAGATCTGGGGAGGTAGCGGCGCAGCCTCTCGTCCATGGATTCCGAACTGGAGCGGGTAGTCGCAGGTGCGAGGGCGCGTCTGGAGCAACTCAAGTCGCGGTACCCGCGACTGAAAGCTTGGCTCGTGGTCGCGCAGCGACAGCATCAGGTCGATGTGTTTGCAGACCCACGGCAGCGGGAGTACGTGCCCTCCGACCTGCCCCGGATCTTGACGACGTTCCCGGGGGCATTCGAGCCGGGTGTCCACCGCCGCGCGGCCGAGCCCCTCGCCCAGCGCATCCTGGAAGCGGACCGGAACTGGGGCGACCTGACAGCGGCCGTGCGACGGGTCCGCGAACAACTCATTGCGAAGCTCGCACCCCACGGCGCCCAACTCGTCGTCAGCTCAATCGTCCTCGTAGAACTGCGCTTCGATAGGCTGGACTACGCGCTCATCGCCGAGCTTCGACGCGATGACCTGGTGGACCAGGCCCTGACGCCCCAGACGACGGCCTCGATCCGAATCGTCCTGGGGACGGCCCGCGCCGTGGGTGGGCTCGATGGGGGCGAGGCGGCGCGGGGGTCTGGACACTGAGAATAGTGCAGCCTGTCCCATACGCTGCTCAACAATGGGAATCCCCGCCGTGGACAGGGCGTCGAGGTCGCGCTGGATGGTCTGTTTCGATACCTCGAAGCGCTCGGCCAGGTCCCTGAGCCCCATCTGAGCGGGATGCGACTCGAGCAGGCGCCAGAGCGCGAGGCGCCGGGCGAACGTGCTCATGGTTGGGGATGTGCGCATCCGGTACGGAACCGTACAGCTCTGCTATGTCACCTGGTGTCATAGCCGTCTGGTTTCATGTCCGTCGTAGGAGGACTCTCCGACCGTGGCGAAGAGACGAGCATCCAAGAGTCGGCGGCCCCAGGTGGACCGGGTGGTCGCCCTGATGGCAGATCTGCACCGGCTCGATGGAGCGGACGTCTACGAACTCGCCGAGAAGTACGGCGTCACGACCCGGAGCATCCGGCGCGACCTGAATCGGCTCGAGGAGCTTGGCCATCCCCTGCACCGCGAACTCGACCCGAGCGGGAACCGGATGCGGTTCAGGCTATCGGGCAGCACCCCGGGGCTCGACGCCACGCACTACCTGGCGCTGCGGTTCGCCATGGGGGACGGGAGCGCCGTCTCGCAGACGTCAACGCTCTACGCCAGCCTCGAGGACCTCGCGGAGAAGATTGAAAAGGCCGTCGGGAAGAAGGGGCGAGCGCGGCTGGCCGCCATCGAGCGGGCCCTGCTCCCGTGGGACAAGCAGCCGTACGTTGGCTCCGCCCGGGAGTTCCTGTGGCCGCTCGTCGAGGCCATCGAGGCGAAGAGGGTCTGC
>JBAXVO010000365.1:0-3180 GCA_037129355.1 Deltaproteobacteria bacterium
CGGCCCAGGTGGCGCTCGGCCGTCTCGCCGCGCCCGAGCCGCTCGAGGGAGAGGCCGAGGAGCCAGTGGGCCCCGGCGTCGCCCGGGTCCTCCTCCAGCACCCGCTCGAGGACCGCCGCCGCCTCCTCGAAGCGGGAGAGCTCGTGGAGGGCGGTCGCCTCCTCGACCCGGACGTCGAGGTCGTCGGGGAACACCCGCGCGCCCCGGAGGATGCACGCGAGCGCGCCCCTCGAGTCGCCGAGCGCGAGGCGCGCCTGCCCCTCGGCGATGGCCAGGCGGGCCCCGAGCTCCTCGTCGTCGCCGCGCCCGGCCAGGCGCGCGCCCTCGACCGCCCGCTCGAGCGCCCGCTCCGGATCCCCGTCGTCGAGGGCGTCGAGCGCCTCGTCGAGCCGGGTCGCGGCGGTGGAGCGGCTCGCCACGGTCGGCCCCTAGCGCCGGGGCGGGGCGAGTTCCGCCGCCGCGATGTAGACCACGTTCCGGGTGGTCTCCTTGCCCCGGTACATGGCGCGGTCGGCGAGGTCGAGGAGCAGCGCCTTCGAGGCGGCGTGCTCCGGGTGGCTGGCGAGCCCGATCGACACGGTGAGGCGCACCGACAGCCCCTCGCGGGAGAGGAAGCGACGGTCCTCCACCGCGCGGCGGATGCGCTCGGCCACCTTGAGCCCACCGCCGGAGTCGACGCCGGCGAGGACGGCGACGAATTCGTCCCCTCCGTAGCGGACCAGCACGTCCTCGTCCCGGACGCAGGAACGGAGCACCCGCCCGAACTCGCCGAGGAGCGACGAGCCCATCAGGTGGCCGTGCCTGTCGTTCACGGCCTTGAAGCGGTCGAGGTCCATGAAGAGGAGGGTGAAGGGGCGCCCACCCGCGAGCTCGCGGTCGAGGGCCACGTCGAGGAAGCGGTTGTTGTAGAGGAGCGTCACGTCGTCGACGTAGGCGAGCGCCTCGACGTGCGAGAGATGGCCCAGGGCCCGGAGCGCCGTCCCCAGGTGGCGGCAGATGAAGGCGGCGCGGCCGGCGCGCTCGGCGTCGAGCGGCCCGGTCATGAAGAGGCACACCGATCCCAGGATCTCGGCGCCGTCCGACACCGGGAGGAAGAGGCAGCGGGCGGTCGCCTCCTCTCCGGGCGACGGGAGCTCGAGGAGGAGGGTGGCGTCGAGCCCCAGGCCGGACAGGCGGGGGAGGGCGGGGGCGAGGATCTCGCCGGCCTCCTCGGAGCCGATGCCGTGGACGCCGGAGAGGCGCCAGCCGTCGGGGCCGTCCCGCTCGAGGAGCACGGCCGCCCGGGCCTTGCACTCGGTGGCCAGCGCCGGCAGCGCCAGGGGAACCACCTTGTCCCGCTCCAGGGAGCCGGTGATGCGCTGGCAGGTCTCGAAGAGGTTGACGTGCCCCCGGAGCGCGGAGTTCTCGGCGAGCAGCGCCCGGGTCGAGAGGGACCGCTGCACCGACAGCTGGAGGGCCTCGGGGGTGACCGGCTTCACCAGGTAGTCGGAGGCGCCGGCCCGCATCGCGCGGACGGCCGGGTCGACCCGGTCGAGGGCGGTGATGACCACCACCTGGACATCCGGGTCGATCCGCTTGGCATCGGCGAGCAGCTGGAGGCCGTCGCCGCCGGGCATGACGATGTCGGTGAGGAGCACGTCGAAGCGGCGCCCCTCGAGGATCCGCACGGCCGCCGGGGCGTTCTCGGCGACCTCCACCGCGTATCCAGCCGCCCGGAGGTAGTCGGCGTAGAGGGTGCGGGCGAAGCGCTCGTCATCCACCAGGAGGACCGAGGCCGGCATGCGGCTGGTATACCATGCCCAGGTGATCACGCCCCCCGGCCGACAGGTGCTCCGGTTTCGCGCCGGGGGCGTCGCCTTCGCCCTCCCGCTCGCGACGGTCCGGGAGATCGTCCCCGGCGGAGCGGGCTCGGGGCGAGCGGCTCCCGATGGGGCCGTGGCGCTCGCCGAGCGGCTCGGCCTGCGCGGCGAGCCGCGCTTCGCCCTGCTCCTCGAGGGAGCGGGGATCCCACCGCTCCTCGTCGACCGGATGGACGGGGTGGCCGACCTGGCCGACGCGGAGGCCTTCCGCCTGCCGGAGCGGACCGTGGCGGCCGAACCTTCGCCCTTCTCGTCGGCCCTCCGATTCGGGGGCGTGCTCCACCTGGAGCTCGCGCCGGCGGCGCTCCTCACCATGCGGCCGATCCCGGCGCGCCCCGCCTCCTCCGCTCCGGACGACCCGCCGGCCGAGCGGGAGCTCCTCGCCGAGCGGGCCGGGCAGGTCCTGGCCGTACCGCTTCCGCTCGTGGTCCACGTGATCGACCCGGTCCAGCTCTACCCGGTCCCGCTGGCCCCCGAAGGGCTCCGCGGCATCCTCCACCACGGGAGGGCCATCCACCCGGCCTGGGACGCGGCCCACCTGCTCGGGGGGGCCGCCCCCGGCGACCCGCGCGTCCTCCTCCTGCTGGACGCCGGCGGCACCACGGCGGGGGTGCTCGTCGACCGTGTGCTGGGGCTCTCCGAGGGCACGGGCACGGGCCCGGTGAGGCGCCCGCCCTGGGACGCGCTGCTCGCGCCCGGGGAACCGGGATAAACTTCGAGGAAGATTGACACTCGTGGGAGCGGCGCGTTAGCTCTCCGGCTGTCCTCGCGACCGGGAAATCCATGCCCAAGAACCTGCTGCTCGCCGACGATTCGATCACCATCCAGAAGGTCGTCGGAATCGTGTTCGCCGGGGAGGACTACCGGATCACGGCGGTGGGCGACGGCGAGGACGCCCTGCGCAAGGCCCGGGAGGTGCGCCCGGACATCGTGCTCGCCGACACCGCCATGCCCCGCATGAACGGCTACGAGCTCTGCCAGGCCCTGAAGTCCGACCCCCAGTTCTCCGAGGTCCCGGTGCTGCTGCTCACCGGCACCTTCGAGCCCTTCGACGAGGCGCGCGCGCGGGCCGTGCGGGCCGACGGGAACGTCGCCAAGCCCTTCGACAGCCAGTCGCTCCTCACACGGGTCCGGGAACTGGTCGAGGGGGTGACGGCCGATCCGCTGCCGCTCCCGTACCCGCGCCTGACCCCGGCGCCGGCGCCTTCGCACGCGCAGCGGCCAGCCGCTCCCGTGCCCCCGCCGCGACGCACGGTGCCGCCTCCCTTCCCGCCGCCCGGCCACCCTCTCCGCGCCGGGGCGGCCCGTCCAGGCGCGCTTC
>JBAXVO010000366.1:0-3105 GCA_037129355.1 Deltaproteobacteria bacterium
CGAGCTTCCTCGACACACGACGGTCCTGGATCACGGATTCCCCCGCTGCGAGCCGTTGGGCTCGCGCCGAACGCGACGACTCCGGGGAGCAGGAAGCGTGCGCTGCGCGTCGCGCGCGTCGCCCGGGACGACATGCTCGCTGGCCGGCGGCCAGGTGTTCCCCAGCTGGATTGACTACGGGTGTAGAGACAGCGCAGACCGGATTGTGACCGCTCAGGGGAGCTTGTAGGTGCCCTTCGATCGTGCGTAGCTCTGGGCGGTGCCCTCGGCCGCGGAGCGGACACCCGTCCGGGTGAACTCTCCGCCGCCGGTGATGCCGGTCATCTTCCCGGTGCCGCCCACCAGCGTGAACGTGCCCCTGGCCGCCACACCCATCCTTCCCGTCGCCTTGCTCACCTGGAAGATCTGGTCGCCGTCCGGCCGGGTGTAGACGCAGGACGTCGACTCGTCCTCGAACGCGCCGTTGACGACGTGGAAGGCACCCAGGCAGCGGACCGAGGCGTTGTGCAGGAGTCCCTCGCCGCCCTCGCCGACCACCACGCCCATGACCTCGTAGGTCACCTGGACCCGGTCCTTTCCGAGGGGGAGGATCTTCACGGACCCGCTGTAGCCAACGAGAGAGGAGAGCCCGCCCTCCTTCGGGAGAGGGGCCGGTGGGTCCACGGCCAGGGCGGAAAACGAGACGAGCAACGTTGCGAAGGCGGCGACGGGCTTGCGCATGATCGATCCCCCGGAACATCGAGAACTCGACGGGGCCGGGAGAGGTGCACCGCTGGTGACGGCGGCGCCAGGTGCCACTTGCTCGCCTGGCGGAGCGCCAGGGGTCCCCACTTCGCTTGAAGTGAAATCCCTTCCGGGAACCGGGGCAAGGAGGTTCGAGGAATCTTTCGGGGCGTGAAATTAGGTTTATCCAAGAATCCCGGATCGCTCACACCACCCGGTCGATGGTGACGACGTCCACCAGCCCGTTCACGCCGTAGAGCGCGGGGAGGATCCGCTCCGGCGGGTGGGCGCGGCGAAGGGCGGCCACCTTCTCGGTCCCCGCCAGATAGGCGGGCAGGTACATGCGGCCGAGCAGCGGATGGCGGCCCCACGCCCCGGAGAGCTTGTCGGCCCGCTCCTCCGAGACCAGGTAGTCGGCCCGCAGGGTCGCGGCCACCTCCGCCTGCGGACGCCCCTCTCCCCAGGTGAGCCAGGAGGACTGGTTCTTGGCGTCGTCCTGCAAGAGGAAGAGCAGCACGCCGATCTGGAGGTCCTCGTCGGGGAGCTCCTCCACCTCCTTCACGCCGAAAGCCATGAGGATGGCGTTGTTGGCGATCCCCTCGAAGAGCGTGGCCCCGCGGGTGTTCATGGTGAGCACGGTCGCCTCGAAGCCGAGCTTCCCCTGCACGTGGAGCGCGTGGGCCAGCGCGAAGGTGGTGGCGTGGCCGGGGACCACCTCGTGGCTGACCAGGTCGGCGAACTCCGGCACCGAGATCTGGAGCGAGGCGTTGAGCTCGTAGGTGGCCTCGTAGCGCGGCGCGCCCGCGGCGTCTCGCTCCCGCCCCAGGTAGTTCATGGAGCCCGAGAAGACCGCGTTCTCGAGTGGCAGGAACCGGACGTTGGCGCGGGGGATGCCGTGCAGCGACGCCGGAAGATGCGGGAGGACGTGGCGACGCGTTCCCTCGTCGAGCCAGGCGATGAAGGCGTCGCCGAGCTGCCGGACCGACCTCGGCGCCACGATCCGCTCGGTGCGCCAGGCGTCCACCGCGGCGAGCAGCCCGCCCGGCGTTCCCGAGGGATGCCCTGCCCGGGCCAGCAGGTCGGCGAGACGCCGCCGCTTCTCCTCCGGTCGGGACGGCGTGGGGGCGCGCCCGCAGGAGGACCTCACGCACCGCTCGTAGGGGACGGCCGGACCACGCCCCACCTGCTCCATGGCGAGATCCCAGGTGACGCCGAGGCTCGCGGCCATGCCCTCGAGGTAGGCGCCCCGCAGGCCGCCCAGGGCACGGCTCCGCTCGGAGAGGTCGGAGAGCGCCCCCGGGACGTCCACCGCGGCGAGGTAGGCGTCGAGCGAGGGGAGGTCTACCGAGGCCGCCCCCACCCCGCCGGACTGGCGCAACCGCGCCGCGGCCGGGTGGGTGTAGGCGACCGGCAGGGGTTCGTCGGAGAACCAGGAGTCGGCGATGAAGCGTCCGGCGCCCGAGGGATCGAGGACGTCGCCCCCCCAGAGGGTGTCGACGCCGAGGATGGCGGTGGCGGTGGTCTCGTCGAGGGGGCCTGGCATGGCCGACCCATAACGCACACCGATTCCCCTCGCCGGCTTGACCACGGCGATGCGCTCGACCATCTTCTGCCGATGTCCAATCCCCGAAAGTGGGCCCTCGTCCTCGGCGCATCCTCCGGATTCGGCGAGGCCATCTCCCTCGCCCTGGCCCGCGCCGGGCGGAACGTCTTCGGTGTCCACCTCGATCGGCGCTCCACGCTCCCCAACGTGGAGCGAATCCAGGGCGAGATCGCCGCGGCGGGAGGCAAGGCCGCCTTCTTCAACGTGAACGCCGCCGACGCCGAGAAGCGGGCCGAGGTGGTGGCCGAGATGAAGCGCGTCCTCGCCGCGGAGGGGATCCCCGACGGCGTGGACGTCCTCGTCCACTCGCTCGCCTTCGGGACGCTGAAGCCCTTCGTCGCCGACGCGCCCGGCGACGCCATCAGCCGGGCACAGATGGACATGACGCTCGACGTGATGGCCCACAGCCTCGTCTACTGGGTGCAGGACGTGCTCCAGGCGGGGCTCATGGGGCCGGGCGGACACGTCTACGCGATGACCAGCGCCGGTGGCCACCGCATCTGGCCCTCCTACGGCGCGGTGTCGGCCGCCAAGTCGGCGCTGGAGAGCCACTGCCGGCAGCTCGCCGTCGAGCTCGTGCCCCGCAAGATCGCGGTGAACGCCGTGCGCGCCGGGGTCACCGACACGCCGGCGCTGCGCAAGATCCCCGGCAACGAGTTGATGATCGAGCACTGCCTCGCGCTGCACCCCGCGAAGCGGCTCACCACGCCGGTGGACGTGGCGGGCGTGATCGTGGCCATCTCCCGCCCCGAGACGGTGTGGATGACCGGCAACGTGCT
>JBAXVO010000367.1:0-3094 GCA_037129355.1 Deltaproteobacteria bacterium
GGCGATGGGGGCACAGGCGGACGCGGTGCCGCAGGTCACCAGCAGGAGGGCCACGCCGGGGGCGAGGCTCTCCGCGGAATTGCTCGCACTCCGGGTGCAGGATGCCCCGAGCAGGACGACCGTGACCAGGACGGATACGAGACGGCTCGTATGACGGTTGTGAGTCGTTGGCATTTCCATCCTCTCGGCGAGGCGACACTGTGCGCGAATGTGAGGACGGAGGATCTCGACGGTTCTGTGAACAGTGTGTCTCGGACCTCCCGGGAGCACCCGCCATCCGATGATTCGCGTTCGGGATGGCGGGCTCTCTCGGGGCAGGGGCGGCCCGGGCCGCGATGCGCCCGGGCCTACCCTGCGGTGCTGCGGGGAGCGCGCCCCGGACCCCCCGGGGCGCTCCCTTGCTGCCTGGACCTACTGGAGCTTCGAGAAGACCAGGAAGTCCGAGGCGTTCACGCTGGTGATCGACAGGCCGGTCCCGAAGCCGAGGGTGCCGGTGTACTCGCCACCGAAGGCCACGCCGTCCCTGACGGTGCCGGCGCCCTGGCGGTTGATGGCGATGGCGTTGGCGTTCACGGTGTTCGTGGTGTTGCCGTAGGTGGCGGCGCCGTTGGTCACGGTCGCGCCGGTGGCGCCGTTCAGCTTCATCACGAAGGCCGAGGAGGCGGTGCCGCTGGCGGCGGTGAGCGCGGCGGCTCCCGTCGTCGTGCCGTTGAAGAGACCGACGGCGGTGACGTTCCCGAACGAGTCGACGGCGACGCCGCGCGCCTCGTCAGGCCCCGTGCCACCCATCCGGACCGCCCAGATCGGGTTGAACGGGGTCGCGCTGGCCGGGTCGAGCTTGGCCACGAAGGCATCGTTGCCGCCCGCCGAGACGAGCGAGGTCGTCCCGAACGGCAGGGTGTTGCTCATGATGCCGGCGATGAAGACCTTGCCGGCGCCGTCCACCGCGAGGCCGATGGGCTTGTGGATGCCGGCCGCCAGGCCGAAGGACGCCTGGGCCACTGCGGCGCCGGTCGTCCCGTTGAACTTCGCCACCCAGATCCAGCGGCGGAAGCTCGAGCCCGGGCTGGGCAGCGCCACGCCGGTGAAGGTCAGCGCGCCGTCGTACTGCCCGGCGGCGTAGACGTCACCGACGTCGTCGATGGCGATCGAGTTGCAGGCCTCCTCGTTGGCCCCGCCGATCTCCTTCGACCACTGCAGCGTGCCCGCC
The DNA here is from genome assembly GCA_037129355.1 of Deltaproteobacteria bacterium. GTDB lineage: Bacteria > Myxococcota > Myxococcia > Myxococcales > Anaeromyxobacteraceae > CAIOAK01. Next base: position 1,211 of record JBAXVO010000367.1, read on the forward strand.
GAGTTGAACACGGCGATCACGATGTCCTGCGTCCCGCCGCCGTAGACGGCGCCCGGGACCAGGTCGGTGGCCGCCGCGCTGGAGAAGCCGCACACGGCGATCAGGCTCTGGGCCGGGTTGGCCGAGATCGCCGTGAGCACGCCCGCGGTGCCGTTGTTGAACATCTTGGCCCAGGTGATCGCGCCGGTCGAGCCGTTCACGCCCAGCAGGTAGTCGACCGGCGTCCCGGGATTGCTGAGCGTGCCGAGCACGCCCGTGAACTGGCCGAGGGCGACGACGGTTCCGTCGCCGGTCACCGCGACGCCGTTGATCCCCTGGTCAGCGGCATCACCGTAGTTCTTCGCCCACACGGCGGCCCCACCACCGGCCGGGTACTTGGCCAGGAACACGTCGCCGGCGCCGGCCGACGTGACGGTGATGCCGTCGATGACCTTGGCCGGCGTGAAGACCGCGCCGCCCATGTACGACGAGCCGTCGGTGGCCATCGCCAGCCCCTTGAAGTTGGCGAGCGGGACGTCCTTCGCGAGCTGCGGAACGACGACCGTGTCGAGGCAGGTGCCGCTGGCCGGTACGCAGGACTGGCCCGCCGCGCAGGCCGGGGTCCCGGTGCAGACGCCGCCCTGGCAGGCGTCGCCGATGGTGCAGGCGTTGCCGTCGTTGCAGGCGGTCCCGTTGGCCACGTTCGCCCCGCCGACGCAGGTACCGGTCGCGGGGTTGCACGCGCCGCCGGTGGTGCAGGCGCCGGAGACGCAGTTGACCGGGTTCGAGCCGACGCAGGCGCCGGCGCCGTTGCAGGCGTCGGTCTGGGTGCAGAGGTTGCCGTCGCTGCAGGCCGCGCCGACCGGCTGGTTCGCGAAGGCGCAGGTGAAGGTCGTCGGCCCCGTCGAGGTGCAGGTTCCGGTGGCCGCCACGCAGGCATTCACCGTCTGGCTGCAGGTCACCGCAGCGCCCACGCAGGCGCCGGCGGCGTTGCACACGTCACCCGAAGTGCAGCCGTTGGTGTCGCTGCAGCTGGTGCCGACGGCCTTGACCGGGTTCGAGCAGATACCCGTGCTCGCGGCGCAGACGCCCACGTCGTGGCACTGGTCGAGCGCCGCGCAGACGACCGGCGTCGCCGACACGCAGGCCCCGGCCTGGCAGGACCCGTTCGGCTGGCAGAGGCTGCCCGTGTCGCAGGCCGTCCCGTTGGCCGCGAGCGCGCAGGCGTTCGCAGGGACGAAGTTCCAGGTGTAGGTCGCCGTCAGGCCGGCCTTGTTCGTCACCGTCACGGTGGCGCTCATGCCCGGCACGAGGGTCGCCGGCGCGGTCCACTGGATCACGCTCTTGCCCGGGCTCGAGGTCACATCGATCTGGCTGCCGGCCACGAAGGCGCCGCCGGTCTGCGCGTAGGTGAAGGTGAACGGGGTCTGCGCCGTGTTGAAGTTCGGCGTCGGGTCGAGGGTCTCGACGCCGATGACGACCGTCTGCCCGGCGTTGACCTGGTTGCCGGCGTTGGGGGAGGCGATCTTCGTGATCTGCGGAGCGAGCACGAAGTCGCGGGGGGTGGAGGCGTTGATGAGACCGACGGTGTCACCCCCGCGGGCGAGGGGAAGGCCCGAGCCGGCCGGGATGACGCCGTTCTTCCAGGCGTCCTTCACGTCGACGCGAAGCGTGCAGCCGTGGGAGGGGTCGGTGCTCGTGAAGTGGACCGAGCGGACGCCGAGCGCGCCAGGGCCCTGGGTGACGGTGGCAGCCATCGTCGTCACGCTGGTCGAGGTGAAGCCGGCCGCCGGGAAGAGGCAGTCGGGGGAGGACCAGACGAAGATGAGGTCATCGCCGTCGGGATCGGAGGCGTTGGCGGTCAGGTCCACGTCGATGGCGATGATCTTGCCGGTGGCGTCCTTG
>JBAXVO010000368.1:0-3094 GCA_037129355.1 Deltaproteobacteria bacterium
GTGCCCCCGACCGAGACGTTCCAATCGTTCTTCGTGAAGAACTCGGGCAGGGCCTTCCAGTAAGCATCGAACGGAGGCAACGCGGGCAACTGGTGGCCAAGCATGGCGTCCCAGTCCGCCCGCAGTTCATCTTCGGCCAGCGCCAGCGCGGACAAGGAGGGAAGGTCGATGCCCTTGAATGCGCACTTCTGGCGAAGCACGTCGAGAACGGCAGAAGAGGGCGGCCGGTACTCCTCCGTCCGGAAGAGGTTGATCACGTCGTAGAGATCGCGCGGGCGGGACCTTTCTCCCAGGGCGCGGGTCTTTTCCGCGAAGACCTCTTCGAAGGCGTAGCAGCGCGCGGTCATCCCCTGCTCGGGACGATCCGTGTACGGGTGACCAACCGGACGATCCGCGAAAGGCAGGACGACCCGCTCATCGGCGGTCAGGTCGATCTTCACCCGCTGGAGGCTTCCGCCACGCTGCATCGGGCCGCGATAGTAGAGACGGCCCTCGCAGTTCGATCCGCCTCGCTTGTTGCGAAAGGGCTCGAACCGGAGTTGCTCCACCGGGATTTCGATCCCGGACGCATCCTGCACCCAGCGGGAAACATCCGCGAAGGCAGCCAGGAGGAAGGCCTCCTCGAGGTGGGCCGGCTCGAGGACCGTGAAGTCGAGGTCTTCCGAAAAGCGGTAGGTCTCGAAGTAGCATTTCTTGAGGCAGGTCCCACCCTTGAACGCCCAGACCTTGGACAGCCTCGGGTCGGCGTAGATCCCCGCCAGGATCCACCCCAGGACGTAGTCCTTCTCGACCACGTCCGGCCTGAGGTAGAGGTCTCCCGCCACGGCCATGATCTCCAGCCGATCGATCACGCCCGACCTGCCTTCCAGGCGTTCGGAAGCCGGAGGCGCCACTTGCGCACCAGTCGAGGGGAGGGGAGGGCCGGGTCCAGCTTGACGGTGCCTTCCGTCAGGCGCTGCCGACACGCCTCGAGCAGCGGAGACCCTGGAGCGATCGGCTCGGCCAGAAAGCCCAGCCGCTTGAACACGGCCCCGTTCCCCAGGCGGTCTGCATAGGACACGAGCCTGTCCGGGTCCGCGTCCTTTCGGCGGAGATAGGCGCGGAGGCAGTCGGCAACGTGACGGATTCCGCCTCCGCAGCTCGGGTCATCGAGCATGTCGATCACGGTACGGTGGACGTCGGACACGGGTACCTTGGCCGCGCCGCGCCACATGTCCTTCGTGCCGAAGATCATGTCGCCGGGGAGGTGCCGGAGGACGAATGGAGTCCCCTGGATCGTGAGGTTCTTCCTGCGCACGGGGCGTTCCGTCAGGACATAGACCGTCCGGAAGATCTGTTCGGTCAGGTCCCAGTGGTGCGCAGCGGTCATGCCCCCCACGTAGGCCGGAGCGAAGAGTTCCGGGACAAGCGTCCAGGGATCCTCGATGACCGGGTCACCTTCGCCGGCCGCCAGGGGAACCGGAGCGTAGAGCCCGCGCCGGATCCGCCGAATCCATCCCTGCCCGCTCCAGCGCGACAGGAGCTTGGCCGCAGCCGCCGGTTCGATGCCCAAGGCCTTCGACGTGCTCTGCACCGTGACGGTCGCGCCACTTGCGCGGAGCACCGCCGAGATGCGAGCCCTCTGGGTGGACGGGTGAGCCCTGTCGAGTGGTATAGTCGGCATGTCGTTGATGCCACCGGATGCGAGTTACTGCTGATGGAGTATACCGTCAGGCCAGATCCAACGCCAGGGAGCACTCCATTCGCGCTGGGGCGCGAACGCGCCGGAGGTCGAGAGCAGTGACCCGCAAGACGACCGTCATCACGCGAGCCGACCTGTACGCGCAGGTCTGGGCCGAGCCCGCAATCGTGGTGGGGGAACGCTACGGGATCTCGGGCACCGGGCTCGCCAAGATCTGCAAACGGCTTCGAGTCCCCGTGCCCACTCGTGGCTACTGGGCACGCAAGCAGGCTGGCCATTCCGTTCGCGTCGAGCCGCTGCCTGCACCCATCCGAGGACAGGAGATGGAGCACCGCTTCGAGCGATGGATGACGCCCGAGGCGGAGTACCTGCTCCGGGACGAGGTCCAGGCCGAGATCAAGGACGCGCTCACCAAGGCGGACGGCGTCGAGCGCAACGAGGACCTTCAGGGTGCGCATGGGCTCGTTGCGGAGTCGCTGCCGCTCCTGCAGTCGGCGAGCGATATATCGAGCCTTCTTCGGGAGCGACGTTGCGTGGCCGTCGCCGTCGAGCCCGATCAATTGAAGCGCGCTCTCGTGTTCCTGGATCTGCTCTTCCGAATGCTGGAGAAGGCCGGGTACACCATCGAGACGACGGACCCGAAGGCGCTCGATCACGGGGACGGCCGGACGACCTACGACGCGCTTCCCGGCGAGACACGCGCGAGGCACGGTGAAGAGGTCGTCGGGTTCGAGCTCACGGACCATGGCTGGACGTGGGGTGGCAAGGAGACGAGGGGGCTCAAGCTACGCCTCACGAATGCGGAGGACGGCGTCAAGCCCGACTCCTGGTTCGACACGACAGCCCGTACCCTGGAGATGCAGACCCAAGACGTCGTGCGGATGATAGTCTCCAACATCCTGGTGAAGGAGGCGAGGGCGCGGGGCCGTCGTGAGCAGGAGAGGGCCGAGCAGCGCCGGCTGGAAGAGAAGGCGCGGGCCGAGCGGGAATCCGCGCTGGCCGCGGACATTCAGGCCAGGGTTGCCTCTTGGAGGGAAGCGGCCGACATACGCTCTTTGCTCGTGGAGGTTGCCCGGCGGAGGCAAGAAGGGCTTCCAGCCCCGGACGAGCGCTGGTCCGAGTGGGCAGAACGCCGTGCGTCGGTCCTTGCCGAACTCGCGCTTCGCCCCGACGGATGATCGATCTCAGTCGTTCCCGGCGGGCACCATCACCTCGGTGATGACGGCCTCGCCCGGCTCCACACGGCGGATCCGAGAGGGAATCGGGTCGAGGGCGGCGGCCGCGCGCAGGAGCTCGTTCACGAAGGGCTCTTCGCGTTCGTTCGTGGGCTTCGCGGAGCCAGCTACGACCATCGCCGCGCGCAGCGCCTCGGCGTATCGCCGGAGAAGTGTCGCTTCGTGCCACCGAGCGGCC
>JBAXVO010000369.1:0-3087 GCA_037129355.1 Deltaproteobacteria bacterium
CACCGGGCCGAACGGCTTCTACTACCTGGACACGACGGGGGACTACGGCCTCCCCAACGACTATGGCGTCTTCTACGTGTGCACGTCCTGCCACACTGGCGTCGGTTCCGCGCCTCCCCAGGGACGCGGCAAGGTCCTGCCTCTTCGCCACGTGAACGGAATTCGTGACGTCGAATTCGACGCGCGCACCGGGAGCCCGAACGCCACCTGGGTTCCGGGCACGGCCGACGACCCGACCCGACCGTACTGGGTCGCAAACGGCTCCTCCTCGAACACCGGCTGGGCCAACACCAACGTGAACTTCAAGGGAACGACCATCCAGTGGGATCTCGGTCCGGCCCGGTACAACCCCGCCGACAAGACCTGCACCAACGTCACCTGTCACATGTCCCAGGGCAACACGGCCTACACCGATCCCGTCATCCTCACCGACCCGGCCAACCGGAACACGCGCTTCCTGAAGCTCCAGTGGGGGGCGACCTACTACTACGACGGCACGGCGGACCCCGCGACGGGCGTCAGCGCGTGTTCGTCGTGCCACCGGGGATACTAGCGCCGCCTGCGGCACCCCCACCGCTCCATGTGATATCGCCCCCGTTGGCCCATGCTCCCGGCGGGTGTCCCGATTAACTTCCCGGGACACCTGGCCGAGGAGCATCGATGGACCGCCCACCCGACGTCGACCCGCTGGAGACCCGAGAGTGGCTCGACGCCCTCGAGGGCGTCATCGCCCGGGAGGGCCCGGACCGCGCCCACTGGCTCATCGAGCAGCTCATCGACCGGGCACGCCGTTCCGGCGCCTACCTCCCCTTCTCCGCCAACACCGGCTACGTGAACACCATCCCGGTGGAGCGGCAGCCGCCGCTCCCGGGCGACTTCGCGCTCGAGCAGCGCATCCGCCACTTCATCCGCTGGAACGCCATGGCCATGGTGGTTCGGGCCAACCGCACCACCAACGTGGGTGGCCACATCGCGAGCTTCGCCTCGGCGGCCATGCTCTACGACGTCGGCTACAACCATTTCTGGTGCGCCGGCTCGAAGGATCAGGGAGGCGACTTGGTCTTCATCCAGGGCCACTCCGCGCCCGGTATCTACGCACGCGCATTCCTGCTGGGGCTCCTCACCGAGGAGCAGCTCGACCGCTACCGGCAGGAGGTGGACGGAAAGGGGATCTCCTCCTACCCGCACCCCTGGCTCATGCCGTCCTTCTGGAACTTCCCCACCGTGTCCATGGGTCTCGGCCCGCTCATGGCCATCTACCAGGCCCGCTTCATGAAGTACCTCGACGACCGCGGCCTGGCGAGGACCGAGGGGCGGAAGGTCTGGGCGCTCACCGGCGACGGCGAGATGGACGAGCCCGAGGCCATGGGCGCCATCGGGATGGCCGGCCGGGAGAAGCTCGACAACCTGGTCTTCGTGGTGAACGCCAACCTCCAGCGGCTCGACGGCCCGGTGCGCGGCAACGGGAAGATCATCCAGGAACTGGAGAGCGAGTTCCGCGGCGCCGGATGGAACGTCATCAAGGTCATCTGGGGACGCCACTGGGATCCGCTGCTGGCCCGCGACAAGGACGGCGCCCTGCAGCGCCGCATGATGCAGGCCGTCGACGGCGACTACCAGACCTACAAGTCGAAGGACGGCGCCTTCGTCCGCGAGCACTTCTTCGACACGCCGGAGCTCAAGGCCATGGTGGCCGACTACTCCGACGAGGACGTCTGGAACCTGAACCGTGGCGGGCACGACCCGTTCAAGGTCTTCGCCGCCTACCAGGCCGCCATGCAGCACCAGGGCGAGCCCACCCTCATCCTCGCCAAGACCGTGAAGGGCTACGGCATGGGGGAGTCGGGCGAGGCCCAGAACATCACCCACCAGCAGAAGAAGATGTCGGTGGATGCCATCCGGCGCTTCCGCGATCGCTTCGCGATCCCGGTCCCGGACGACCGGCTGGCCGACGTCCCCTACGTGAAGTTCGAGGAGGGCTCGAAGGAGCTCGAATATCTCAAGTCCCGCCGCACCGAGCTGGGGGGCGACCGGCCCAGGCGGCGGCGAACCTCCTCCCCGCTCCCGGTGCCCCCGCTCGCCACCTTCGCCCGGGTGCTCGAGGGGAGCGGAGATCGGGACATCTCCACCACCATGGCCTTCGTGCAGTTCCTCCAGATCCTGCTCCGCGACAAGGCCATCGGCCCTCACGTCGTGCCCATCGTGGCCGACGAGTCGCGCACCTTCGGCATGGAGGGGATGTTCCGGCAGCTCGGGATCTGGAGCCACGTGGGGCAGCTCTACACGCCGCAGGACGCCGACCAGCTGGCCTTCTACAGGGAGGACAAGAAGGGGCAGATCCTGCAGGAGGGCATCAACGAGGCCGGCGCCATGGCCGACTGGATCGCGGCGGCCACGTCCTACTCGGTGCACGGCGTGCCGATGATCCCCTTCTACATCTTCTACTCGATGTTCGGCTTCCAGCGGGTCGGCGATCTCGCCTACGCCGCCGGCGACATGCGCGCGCGCGGGTTCCTGCTCGGGGGCACCTCCGGCCGGACCACGCTCAACGGCGAGGGGCTCCAGCACCAGGACGGCCACTCCCACCTCATCTCCGCCACCATCCCCAACGCCGTCTCCTACGACCCGGCCTTCGGGTACGAGGTCGCGGTGATCCTGCAGGACGGGATGCGGCGGATGTACGAGGCGCAGGAGGACGTCTACTACTACCTGACCCTGCTCAACGAGAACCACCGGCAGCCGCCCATGCCCGCCGGCGTGGAGGACGGGATCCGGCGCGGCCTCTACCTGTTCCGCCAGGGGGCCGACGCCCCGAAGGCGCCCCGGGTGCAGCTGCTGGGCTCGGGTGCCATCTTCCACGAGGTCGCGGCGGCCGCGGAGCTCCTGCGGACCGACTGGGGCGTCGAGTCGGACCTGTGGAGCGCTCCCAGCTTCACCGAGCTCGCCCGTCAGGGGAACTCCGTGGCGCGGCAGAACCTCCTCCAGCCGGGAGCGAAGCCGCGCGCCTCCTTCGTCGAGGAACGGCTCTCCGGGACCCGGGGGCCCGTCGTGGCCGCCACCGACTACATGCGCGCCTACGCCGAGCAG
>JBAXVO010000037.1:0-18577 GCA_037129355.1 Deltaproteobacteria bacterium
GCTCGCCCTCTTCGTCGGGGAGACCACGGTGGCGCTCGGGCGGTTCGTCACCGGGCGCGCCCGCTTCCGGGGGCAGGACCTCGGGCTCCTCTTCGAGGGGGCCGGGCCGGGCGCGCTGCCCATCGTCGCGCTGGTGAACTTCCTCGTCGGGATCATCCTCGCCTTCGTCGGCATCACCCAGCTCCGCCGCTTCGGGGCGGAGTACTACGTGGCCGACATCGTGGGGATCGCGGTGGCGCGGGACATGGCCGCGCTCATCACGGCGGTGGTGCTCGCCGGCCGCAGCGGCGCCGCCTACGCCGCACAGATCGCCACCATGAAGGTCACGCAGGAGGTGGACGCGCTGCGCACGCTGGGGATCTCGCCGGTGGAGTTCCTGGTGGTCCCCCGGCTCGTCGCCCTCACCCTCATGATGCCCTTCCTCACCCTCTTCGCCGACCTGATGGGCATCCTGGGCGGCGCGGCGGTGGGCACGACGATGATGAACCAGGCGCTCGCCGCCTACCTGCGCCAGACCTCCCACTCGGTCTCCACCGGCGACATCGCCGGCGGCCTCGCCAAGTCGGCCGTGTACGGGGCCCTCATCGCGCTCACCGGCACGGCCCGCGGACTCGAGGCCGAGCGGAGCTCCGAGCGGGTGGGCGAGGCCGCCACCAAGGCGGTGGTCACCGGCATCGTCGCCGTCATCGCCGCCTGCGGCATCTTCCAGTACGTCTTCTTCCTCTTCGGGTGGTGAACGTGGACGACGCGATCCTCGGCGTGCGCGACCTGACGATGGCCTTCGGCGACCGGGTCGTCATGGAGGGGCTCGACTTCGGGATCCGGCGCGGCGAGATCTACGTGGTGATGGGCGGGAGCGGCTGCGGGAAGAGCACGCTGCTCCGCCACATGCTCGGGCTCGAGGAGCCGAGGTCGGGCGAGGTGCTCTACGGCAGCGAGAGCTTCACCCGGGCCGGAGGCGCGGACCGGGAACGGCTCCTGCGCCGCGTGGGCGTGCTCTACCAGGGCAGCGCCCTGTGGACCTCGATGACCCTCGCCGAGAACGTGGCGCTGCCGCTCCAGCAGTTCACGAAGCTCCCGGCCGCCCGCATCCAGGAGGTGGTGGAGCTGAAGCTCGCGCTGGTGGGGCTGCGCGGATTCGAGTCGTTCCACCCCTGGGAGCTCTCCGGCGGCATGCAGAAGCGGGCCGGCCTGGCCCGCGCCATCGCGCTCGACCCGGAGATCCTCTTCATCGACGAGCCCTCGGCGAGCCTCGACCCGCCGACGGGAAGGCGGCTCGACCGGCTCATCCTGGAACTGCGGGATGCGCTCGGCACGACGGTGGTGGTGGTCACCCACGACGTGGCGAGCATCCTCGGGATCGCCACCCGGGCCCTCTTCCTCGACGGCGAGACCCGGCGGGCCATCGCCGAGGGGCCTCCTGCCGAGCTTCGCGATCACGGTCCGGACCCGGTCCGGGCCTTCTTTGCCGGGGGGAAGGCCCCCGCGGCGAGTCCCTGAGGAGCTCCCATGGCGCGCAGGTTCAATCCCCGGCTGGTCGGCGCCTTCGTCCTGGCGGCCACGGCGCTCGGCGTGCTGGCCGCGGTCTGGCTCGGCTCGAACCGGGTCTTCCAGCGCAAGGTCCGGTTCGTGGTGGTCTTCTCGCAGGAGATCGCCGGGCTGGAGGTCGACTCCCCGGTGAAGTTCCGCGGCGTCCCGGTCGGAAGGGTGGCGAGCATCCACCTCTCCATCGGCTCGCCGGAGGCGCCGCTCCAGGAGCTCTTCATGCCGGTGGTGATCGAGCTCAACCAGTCGCGCATCCAGGAGATGGGGGAGACGACCGACCTCGGCAACCCGGAGGTGGTGAAGACGCTCGTGGCCCACGGGCTGCGGGCGCGCCTGGAGCTGGAGAGCTTCCTGTCGGGGCGGCGCTACGTCGACCTCGACATCGTGGCCGACGCGTCGCCTCCGCAACCCCCGCCGTTCCCGCTCCCCTACCCGGTCATCCCGGTGCAGATCGAGCCGGGGCTCCAGGCGCTCCAGTCGGACGCCGCCCGGGTGCTCGGGAAGCTCCAGGCCCTCGACCTCGAGGGGCTGATCGTCGACCTGCGGACGGCGGCGCGGGGCGTGAGCCGGGCCTCCGGGCGCATCGACGAGGCGGGACAGGGGTTGCCCCGCACCCTCGAGAGCATGGACCGGGCGCTCGGCGCCATCCGCGACGCGGCCCGATCGCTCGAGCGGGAGATCCCGAACGTGGCCGGCGATGCCCGCGGTGCGATGCAGCGGCTGGCCGCGGCGCTCGACCAGCTCGACGGCACCCTCCGGGAGGTGAAGCTCACGCTCGCGCCGGGCGCTCCGGTCCCGGCCCAGCTCGAGCAGACGCTGCGCGAGGTGGGCCAGGCGGCCCGATCCCTCCGGGTGCTGGCCGACAGCCTGGAGCGGGACCCGAGCCAGATCGTCCGCGGCCGACCGGAAGGAAAGCCATGAGAGCCACAGCCGTCGTCCTCGCCGCCCTGTCGGTCCTCCCGGCCTGCCTGGGGCCGAGGACGGACACCGCCCGCTACTTCACCCTCCCGGGCCCCGGGCCCGCGTCGGCCGCGACGCCCGTCGCGTCGCTGGGGCTCGGTCCGGTCGTGCTGCCCCCCTACCTGTCGCGGCCGGAGGTGGCCATCCGCCTCGGGCCGGAACGGATCGCTTACTCGAACGACGACCGCTGGGCGGCGCCGCTCGAGGACCTGGCCGTCCAGGCGCTCGGCGAGGAACTGCGCGCCCGGCTCCCCGCCCGGGAGGTCCTCCGCTGGCCCTGGCCCCTCGGCTCGCCCCCGGAGGTGACGGTGGCGGTGGAGCTCCTCCGCTTCGAGGGAGACGGGGCCGGAGGCGCCACCCTGCAGGCGCGCTGGACCGTCACTCGCCGGGGGCATCCCCCGGTCCGGGGAGAGACGAGCGTCCAGGAACCCGGCAAGCCGGGCGACGTCCCGGGCTCGGTGGCGGCCCTGGGCCGGGGGCTCGGAGTGCTCGCCGCGGACCTCGTTGCGGCGGCGCGCCGGCCCGTCAACTGACCCCTCCCCTTTCGCCCGGATTCGTGGTTTGTACGGGGCCTCGCTCGCATTCCGGAGGCCACCTTGAAGAGAATTGCCGCGTCGTTCGTTCTCGCCGCCCTCTGCTTCGCCCCCGTCGCCACCCGCGCCGACGGCGGGATGTGGATGCCCCAGCAGATGGTCGATCTGGCCCCGCGCCTGAAGAAGCTCGGGTTCCAGGGCAACGCCAAGGCCTTCTCCGACCTGACCGGCATGCCCATGGGCGCCGTGGTCTCGCTGGGCGGATGCAGCGCGTCCTTCGTCTCCAAGGACGGCCTCATCATCACGAACCACCACTGCGTGACCGGCGCGCTCCAGTACATCGCCACGCCGGAGCGCAACGCCGTGAAGGAGGGCTTCCTGGCCGCGACCCGCGAGGAGGAGGCCTGGGCCGGCCCCGGCTCCCGCGTGTCGGTGACGGTGGCCGTCCGCGAGGTGACCAAGGACGTGCTCGGCAAGCTCCCCGCCGACCTCACGGATCTGCAGAGGCAGCAGGCCATCGAGAAGAAGACCAAGGAGCTCACCGCCGCCTGCGAGAAGGAGGGGCTCCGCTGCCGCGTGGCCTCCTTCTTCGAGGGGCTCAAGTGGTTCGAGATCGCCCAGGTCGAGCTGAAGGACGTGCGGCTCGTCTACGCCCCTCCCTCGTCGATCGGCAACTTCGGCGGCGAGACCGACAACTGTCGCTGGCCCCGCCACACCGCCGACTTCGCCTTCTACCGGGCCTACGTGGGCAAGGACGGCAAGGCCGCCAACTTCGACAGGTCGAACGTCCCCTTCAAGCCCAAGCACTACCTCACGGTCGATCCGGCCGGCGCGAGCCCGGGCGAGGTCGTGGTCGTGGCCGGCTATCCCGGGCGCACCGAGCGCCACGTGACCGCCCGCGAGATGAAGGACACCATCGAGTGGAGCTACCCGCGCATGGTCCGCCGGAACGCCGACATGCTGGCGATCCTGGCCGAGCTGTCGAAGGGCTCGAAGGAGACCGAGATCAAGGTCGCGGTGCGGGTCCGCGGCCTGGCCAACTCCATGAAGAACCGGCAGGGCGTCCTCGAGGGGGCGAAGAAGGGGAAGCTCCTCGAGAAGAAGGCGGCCGCCGAGGCCGAGCTCCAGGCCTGGATCGACGCCGACTCGTCCCGCAAGAAGAAGTACGGCGGGGTCATCTCCGCCCTCGACGACATCCAGGCGAAGCGTGAGGCGGTCCGGGAGCGGGACGCGACGCTGGCGGCGCTCTACATGAATTCCTCGATGCTCGGCTCGGCCCGCAACCTGCGCCGGCTCGCAGAGGAGCGGCAGAAGCCCGATGCCGACCGCGAGCCGGAGTTCCAGCAGCGCAACTGGGAGCGGCTGCGCGAGGCGCAGGAGCGGCTCCAGCGGACGCTCGACCTCGGGGCCGACCGCGCCCTGCTCCGCTACGCGCTGCTCGAGGCCGCCGCGCTTCCCCAGTCGCAGCGCATCGAGGCGCTCGACGCCCTCATCGGCATCACCGCGGGGCTCACCGAGACCGAGTCGAAGGCCAAGGTGGACGCCTGGCTCGTGACCCTCTACGGGACGCCGTCCAAGATCGCCGACCCGAAGGCGCGCCTGGCCCTCTTCGACGGGAAGCCCGAGGACGTGCTCGCCGCGAAGGACCCCTTCCTCGACCTGGCCGCCGCGCTCGCACCGCTCGACAAGGCGAACCGTGACGCCGCCAAGGCCCGCGCCGGCGCCGTGTCCCGCCTCGGCCCGGTGTACATGCAGGCCATGCTCGACAAGGCCGGCGGGCTCGTCGCCCCCGACGCGAACTCCACGCTGCGCGTCACCTTCGGCACCGTGAAGGGGGTCTCGCCTCAGGACGGCGTCTTCTACCTGCCCCAGACCACCCTGCAGGGCGTGGTGGCCAAGGCGAGGAAGGGCGATCCGGAGTTCGACGCCCCGCCGGCGCTGCTCGCCGCGGCGGCCAAGGTCCTGGCCACCGGCAAGGGGCCGTTCATGGACGCGAAGCTCGGGGACGTCCCGGTCAACTTCCTCTCCGACGTCGACACCACCGGCGGCAACTCCGGCTCGGCGGTGCTGAACGGCAAGGGGAAGCTGGTGGGTCTCCTCTTCGACGGAACCTACGAGACCATCGCCTCCGACCTCCTCTTCGACCCGGTCAACACCCGTTCCATCCAGGTCGACATCCGCTACGTCCTCTGGGTGGCGAGCCAGGTCTCCGGGGCGACCCGCGTGGTCGAGGAGCTGGGCGTCAAGCCGTAGCCCTGCCCGCGCGTGGTTCCCGCCCCCGAAGCCGCGGTGCTGCTGGCCCGCCGCGTCGAGCGGGCCCACGCGCTCCAGCTGGAGCGCACGCGGGAGACGCGCGCCATCGGCGCCCCCGCGATCGAGGTGGCGGGAGGGCTCTCCGTCTCGCACGGTGCCCGCTCGCCCTTCTCGGCGGCCGTGGGCGTCGGCATCGGAACCCCGATCACCGAGGGGGATGTCGACCGGATCGAGGCCCCCCTCGGCCTGGGGGGCGGTCCCGTCCGCATCGAGGTGACCCCCTTCACCGACTCGGCCCTCACCGAGGAGCTGGGGCGGAGGGGTTACCAGCTGGAGCGCTTCTTCCAGGTCTGGGTGCGGGCTCCCGGCGGCGAACCGCCCCAGGGGATCGTCCGGATCGCCGAGCGCTCCGAGGAGCGGGCCTGGGCCGACCTCTTCTCCCGCGCCTTCCTGGGCAACCCCACGCAGTCGGAGGCGCAGCGCGAGGCGCTCCGCTGCATGGCGCGCGCGGAGGGAAGCGTGCCCTGGCTCGTCTTCGCCGACGAGGGGCCGGTGGGCGTGGCCCTCTCCTCCACCTCCGAAGGCGTGGCCTGGCTGTCCGGAGCCGGAGTCATCCCGGCCTCGCGGGGCCGCGGGCTCCAGGCGGTGCTCGTCCGGGCTCGCCTGGCCTGGGCGGCGGCGCAGGGGTGCGACCTGGCCGCGTCGGCCACCGAACCGGGCACCGCTTCGCAGCGAACGCTGGAACGATGTGGATTCCGGGTCGCATACCCCAAGGCAGTCCTGGTCCATTGAGCTGAGGAATCACCCCATGAACGTCGCCTACGTCTTCGCCACTCCCAACGCATCCCTCATCCTGGAGAAGATGATCGTCCCGCAGCTCGAGGAGGGGCGCCACGGCGCCACCGTCGCCGGGATGTTCTTCTTCATGGACAACAACTACCTGCTCGTGAAGGGCAACCCCACCGGCGAGCGGCTCGCCGCGCTCTCGAGGAAGACCGGCATGCTGCTCATGGGATGCGACCAGTGCTGCATCATGCGCAGCATCGACGGCAAGCTCCACGACGGGATCCCCATCGGCTGCTTCCCCGACCTGTACAAGGCGCTGGCCGGGGCGAAGATCGACCAGGTGATCACGCTCTAGCGGCGGAACCGCCGTGACCCAGCCCGCGACCGCCCCCGACCGGATCTGCCTCGTCACCGGGACGAGCTCCGGCATCGGTCTCGCGGTGGCCGAGGAGCTCCTGCGGCGGGGCTGGGAGGTCGCCGGCATGGCCCGGCGTCCGTCCCCCCTGCACCACGCCCGCTACCGCCATCTCCGCATCGACCTCGCCGACACGGCGCGGGTCGAGTCCGAGCTCGAGGGGGCGTTCGGGGAGGCGCTGGCCCTCCAGGGGCGGACCCGCGTCGGACTGGTGAACGGGGCGGCGACGCTCGAGCCCGTCGGGCCGACGGCCAGCCTTCCCGCCGCCGGCCTGTCCCGCTCCTTCGCGCTCAACGCCGCCACGCCCATCTGGCTCCTCGGCTTCTTCCTCCGGCGCGCGCACGGCACCAGGCTCCGCATCGTCGACGTCTCCTCCGGCGCCGCACGGCGCCCGTACGCCGGCTGGTCGGCCTACTGCACCACGAAGGCCGCGCTGCGCATGGCGGGGGAGGTGGTGGGGGAGGAAGCCCGGTCCTTCGCCCCCGGCACCGCGCTGCCGGTCGACCTCTCGCTCGTGAGCTACGAGCCCGGGGTGGTCGACACCGAGATGCAGGAGGCGGTCCGGGGGAGCCTCGCCGAGTCCTTCCCCCAGGTCCGCCGGTTCCTCGACCTCCACGCCTCCGGCCAGCTCCACCACCCGTCGAGGCCGGCCGGCGAGATCGCCGATCTCCTGGAGGCCGACGGCCTCCCCCCCTTCTCCGAGCGGCGGCTCGGAGGGTAGAAGGGACGCATGCCCTCCCTCCCCGCCCGCGCCGTGGTGGCCCTGCTGCTGGCGAGCGCGGCCTGCGGCCCCCTCTCCCACGCGGCCATCCGGCCCGACCTCCTCGATCCGGCCACCGGGCGGGCCAGCCCCCCGATCCCCGCCTCGGCGCCGGAGCGGCTGCGGGTGGCGGTGTACGGGGACTCGCAGGGGAACACGACGGTGCACCGGGCGGTGGTGGCCGCCATCCTCGCCGAGAAGCCCGACCTGGTCCTCTTCGCCGGCGACGCCGTCGACCACCTGCCGGTGGGGCACATGCCGGACTGGGGCGGCTGGCAGTACCTCGTGCCCTTCTGGCCCCAGTACGTGCGGGGCTACGCCTGGGTCTCCCTCCTCTCCATCGTCCCCTTCCCCGCCGCCATCCACGAGACGCTGCTCGGCGCCGTCGCGCCCCCGAGGCCGCCGCCCGACCTGAATGGCTGGCTCGAGGACACCGCACCCCTGCGGAAGGCCGGAATCCCGATCGTGGCGGCCCGGGGGAACCACGACAGCTACCACCGGGTGGACCGGGAGCAGTTCGCCCAGATCCTCTCCCCGCCCGGTGCGCCGCCGCTGGCGTCGGATTCCTTCTGGTACGAGGTCGACATGGGCGGCTGGCGCTTCCTCGTCCTCGACACCGGGAGCGACATGCTCGGCGACGTCGACCCCATGCCCGAGGGCGGACCGCAGCTCACCTGGCTCGAGGCCCGGCTCTCGGAGGCCGAGCGGAAGGGCATCCCGTCGATCGTGCTCCTCCACGTGCCCCCGTATTCCTCGGGCAGGCAGGAGCGCGGCGCACCGTGGGTCGGCCGGCGGGTGGTGGAGGACGTGCTCGACCGCCACCCGGTGGCGCTCGTCCTCTCCGGCCACATCCACGCCTACGAGCGCCTCGTCCGTCCCGGGTTCCAGGGGAAGCCGGTGAACTTCGTGGTGAGCGGCGGCTCCGGAGGCCCCTTCTTCCAGCCACGCGAGAAGCGGGAGGAGGGCTCGGTGGTCTTCGTGGAGGGGGTCCGGAACTTCGTCCTGCTCGACCTCGGCCCGGACGGGGCCAAGGGGCGCGCCGTCCCGGTCAAGGTGCCGGGCGAGGCATGGAAGAACCCTCTCTCGCCGATCGACGAGTTCGAGGCGCGGGCGCGGTGAGGGAGGCGCCGGCCGCAGCCGGCGCCCGGGTCACTTGCTGCGGGCGAAGTCCCAGCGGCCGGTGAGCCCCACCGACCACATCGTCTGGTAGATGCCGGTCAGGGGGAGCTGGAGCGCCACCAGGCGTCCCTCGATGCCGAGGGCGAAGGGGTCCGGCTGCCAGAGCAGCGCGCTGGCGCCGACCAGGAAGCCGATCCCGAGCTGCGTGATGGTGTTGGATTCACCCGCCACGTTGGTCTTCACGAACGTGTCGAAGATCCCGAGCCCCAGGCGGAGCCGGAACCAGTCGATGTCGAACCCCGGCCCCACGACGAGACCGAGCGCGTAGGAGGAGTTGGAGGCGAAGGTGGTGGTCTTGGCGCCGCCCGTGAAGGTGTTCACGTACTGGCCGCTCGAGTAGATGGGCACGTACGACACGTCGACGAACGGGTGGGTGAAGTGCTCCCCCCGGAAGGCGACGCTGAGCGCGAAGGCGGGGCCGCCGTTGGACCAGGTCATGTTGGTCTGGTCCGGCATGGGCCAGGCGATCTGGCCGTACCCGGCGTAGGCGTCCAGTTCCCAGGCCCAGCGTTCCCCCCGCTCGGCCGTGGCGGGGCTGGAGGGAGCGGCGGCCGGGGCCTGGGCGAGCGCGCCGGTCGAGACGGTGAGCGCGAGGGCGACGAGGAGAGTTCTCACGGCGTGCTCACGCGGTACGGGGTGTAGGGCGGGACGATGCCGACTTCCTCGAAGCGCTGGTTGCCCAGCCCGAGGTAGTTCGTCAGGAAGCCGTTCGGCACCGCGGTGGTCAGGAAGGCGTCCATGGTCGCAGGATCGTTGATGGTCCAGAAGCCCACGAAGAGCCCCTGCATCTGGGCGGTGGTCACGTCCTGGCTCATCGGGCCCCGGGTGTAGCGAGGCATCCAGGCGACGCAGGGCAGGGAGATGGCCTCGCTGAAACTCTCCTCGATGAGGCAGTGCTGCTCCGACCACAGCTCGCCCGAGGCCTTCGCCGCCGTGTAGGTGTTCACGCTGTCCGAGTCCGGGAGCCCGATGACGCCGCGCTGCCAGATGGGGGCGCTGCCCGGGAAGAGGCACTTCGTGCCGGGAGGGGAGCCCGGCGGAGGAACGCCGGTGGGGCAGGCAACGATCTCCTGGGAGAGCTGCTTGAGGATCTGGCTCACCGGCACGATGACGTCGGTGGTCTTGCTGTCGAGGTAGGTCGGCAGGTTCGTGCGCGTGAAGATGTACGTGAGCATGTCGACCACGCGCGGGATGATCTCCCCGTTGCGCAGCCGGCAGTTCGCCACCAGCTGGGCGTAGGTGTAGTCCTCGACCTTGCCGGTGCAGTAGAGCCCCTGCACGACGGCCGGGTAGAGCCCCAGATGGAAGAAGACCGGGACCTGGTCCTTGGTGAGCCGGATGTCGATCTCGAGGTAGTCGCCCCCGAGCTGGGCGGCCATGATGGCGGTCTCCGGGGTGTTCTCGGAGATTCCGCAGTTCTGGGCCGTCTGGCAGGCGCCGTGGTGCACGCCGACGAAGTAGGTCGGCTTGCCGGCCGAGTTCAGGCGGCTCTTGCGGGGCCGGTTCCAGGTGATGTCGATGGGAAGGCCCGGGGCGTCGGGGCCTCCGCCGGTGGCGCCGGTGAACGTCGCGCGGACCGCGGGCGGGGGGCGCGAGTCGACCGGGCCGTCCGACGGGTTCCAGGCCGGAGCGCCGCAGACGTAGTCGGAGATGGCCTGGGGCTCGACGTAGAGGCGGATGAGGCCGGTGCTCGTCGGGGTGGGATCGACCGTGTCGAGGTAGCGCCAGTAACCCTCGAGGACCAGGCGGGTGACCGCCGGGGTCACCGTGGTGTCCCGGAAGCAGCCGGGCTGAAGGATGGCGAACGCGTAGTGGTCGTAGCCCAGGATCGAGACGGATGCCTGCATCCCGTCGTTGAGCCCGCCCCACTGGCTGGCGTGGACGACCACGTTGGAGCCGAAGCGGGAGGAGGTGTCGTAGACCCCCTCGAGCGCGTTCCCGAGGGACCAGGGATTCGGCGGGGGCGTGGAACGGGCCAGGAGGCCGCCCGCGGGGAACTCGGGCGGCTGGTAGCTCGTCCGGTTCATGCACGCCGACGAGAGGAGGGCCGCAACGCCCAGGACGAGAATTCGCCGATCAGAACTCATAGCCAGCCATGACTCCGAGGTACCAGATCTTCGAGCCGCTGAAGGACTCGCTCGAGGGAGTCGCCTCGACGTTGAAGAAGATGGGATAGTTCGCCGCCGTGTTGTAGATGCTCGCCCCGTAGTAGAAGACGCCGCCGTGCTTGTTGGGGGCGTACTCGACGATGGCGGTGAGGCCGAACCCGTCGTACATGACGGACTTCGGGGAGAGCACCAGCCCGCCGAGGTTCACGGCCTGGTAGAGGTTGACGTAAGCCTCGTACTGCAGCGTGATCCAGGCATCCTTCGAAACCTGAAGTCCGACCTTCGCGCCCGGATCGAGCATCACGCCCCATCCGGTGGTGTTGAAGGAGGTCGTCGCGACGAGCGCCTTGCCGATGACGCCGAAGTAGCCGGCCACGTGCACCATCGGAGCGAAGCTGAACGGACCCCAGCGGAAGGCCCACTGGCCCCCCACCCCGAGCTCGTTGAAGAGGACGATGGTCTGGAGCTGGGCGTCGACCGAGAAACCCGAGCCCAGGCCGCGGGTGTACTGCGCGGTGAACATCGGCGCGATCTGCCAGAGGCCGCCGATGGCCCAGCGGTCGTTGCCCTTGCCGGGCCCGTCGGGGAAGAAGGTCAGGCCGCGCTCCGGGTAGGCCCAGGCCGGCGTCTCCCAGGGCTTCAAGGGCGTCCGCTCGACGACGATGACCGTCGAGTCCTTGCTCTGGTACTCGCCCACGACGACCGTCGGGCCCGCGGAGCTGGAGGGAGGGGGATCGGCGGCGACGGCCTTGCCGGGCGTCAACTGCACCAGCAGGGCGGCGGCGGCCGCGAGGAGGAGTCTATGGGGGTGCGCGACGTTCACTTGGGGACTCGGCGCTCCGCGTGTGCATGAACTTCAAGGGAATCGACCGGCCTTAACTAGCGTTCCCCACCCGGTCCGTCCATGCGATTTGCGTCACTACCCTTCCGGGTGTCTTCGTCCTCGTCGTCGAGCATCCGGTACTTCGGCCCCTCCGGATCGTCGTACTGGCCGCTCTTCACGGTCCAGAGGAAGCCCAGCCAGGCGGCGATGCCGAGCCCGAGCGAGATGGCGATGAGGAAGCCCAGCGACACGCTTCACCTCGGGTGACGCGGTGCGGCCATGCGGATCCGCAGTGAATTCAGCACGACGAAGCTGGAACTGGCCGCCATCGCCGCCGCCGCCACGATGGGGTGGAGGAGTCCGGCCACGGCGAGGGGAACGGCCACGAGATTGTAGACCAGGGCCCAGAAAAGGTTTTCCCGGATGATCCGGTAGGTCTTCCGGGAGAGCCGGACGAGTTCCGGGAGCAGGAGGAGGTCGTCGCGGATCAGGACCGCCTCGGCGCTCTCCAGCGTCACGTCGGTGCCGCGCGACATGGCCACGCCCACGTCGGCCTGGGTGAGGCCCGGCGCGTCGTTCACCCCATCTCCGACCATGAGGACGCGTCGGCCGGCTGCCTGCAGGGCCGCGACCCGCTCCCGCTTCCCCGCCGGGGTCACCTCGGCCACCGCCTCCCGGACGCCCAGCGCCGCGGCGATGGCCTCGGTGGTTCGCCGGTTGTCGCCGGAGAGGAGGCTCACGCGGAGCCCGAGCGCCTCGAGCCCGGAGACCGCCTCGCGCGCCTCGGGCCGGAGCGCGTCGGCCACGACGAGCAGCGCGATCAGCCCTTCGCCGCGGGCCAGGAAGGCCACCGTCTCTCCCCGCTCCTCGCGGATCCGCGCGGCGACCTCGGCCGCCTCCGGGATCCGGACGCCGACCTCGGCCAGGAAGATCCGGCTGCCCACCCGCACCCGCGCGCCGGCCACGGTTCCCTCCACGCCGCGGCCCGGCACGGACTGGAAGCCGGTCGCCTCCGGCTCCGCCCCCCCGGGCAGCACCCGGGCCGCCTCGACGATGGCCCGCCCCAGGCTGTGCTCGGAACGGCGCTCCACCGCGGCGGCGAGCCGGAGCGCCTCGTCCGAGCTCGCGCCGCCGTGCGGCAGCACCTCCCGCAACTCGGGCCGACCGCGGGTGACGGTCCCGGTCTTGTCGAGGAGCACCTCGTCCGCTCCAGCGGCCCGCTCGAAGACGTCGCCCCCCTTCACGAGCAGCCCCCGCGCGGTGGCCACGCCGGTGGCGAGCAGCACGGCGAGCGGGGTGGCGAGGCCGAGCGCGCACGGGCAGGCGATGACCAGGACGGAGACGCCGATCATGACCGACGCCGCGACCGACGTGCCGCGCAGGAGGTGACCCGCCGTGGAGGCCACGGCCAGGACCAGGATGGCGGGCACGAAGACCCCCACCAGCCGGTCGGCGACCGCCTGGATGCGGGGCCGGGAGGCCTGCGCCTCCTCCACCGCCCGGATGATCCCGGAGAGGACGGTGGCCGCCCCCGTCCGCGTGACCTCGAGCACGAAGGAGCCGTGCAGGTTGACGGTCCCGCCGATGGCGGTCGCGCCCGGCTCCTTGCCCACCGGGCGCGCCTCGCCGGTGACCAGCGACTCGTCGACCTCGCTGCGCCCCTCGCGCACCACGCCGTCGGCGGGGATCCGCTCGCCCGGGATCACCTCGACCCGGTCGCCGGCCCGGAGCTCCGCCACCGGGACCCGCCGGACCTCCACGCCGCCCCCGGGGACGGGCTCGAGGCGCCGCGCCTCGCGCGGCTGGAGCGCCGCCAGGCGGGCCACCGCCTCGGAGGCCCGCCCCTTGGCCGCCGCCTCGACGTAGCGCCCCACCAGCACGAGCGTCACGATCATCGCCGCGGTGTCCAGGTAGACCTCGCCGCCGGCCATCATCTGCCAGGTGCTGTAGGCGAGCGCCGCCCCGGCGCCGAGGGCGATGAGCGCGTCCATGTTGAAGCGGCCGTGGCGCAGCCCCGTCACCGTGTTCCGGAGGAACGGGGCCCCCGCGTAGAAGTAGACCGGCAGCGTGAGTCCGAGCCCGACCCATTCGAGGAGCCGCCGCGTCCCGGGGTCGATGCCCTGGAAGTAGCCGGCGTAGAGGGCGATGGTGACGACCATGAGCTGCGACGAGAGGAAGCCGGCCGTGCCCAGCCGCACGAGCAGGTCCCGGGTCTCGCGCCGCTGCGCCGCCTGCCCCTCGGTCTCGCCGTAGGGCTTGGGCAGGTAGCCGGCGGAGCGGATCCGCCCCAGGACCTCGGGGAGGCCGGTCCGGGCCGGGTCGAAGCGGATGCGCGCCCGGTGGGTCGCGTAGTTCACCCGCGCGAAGGAGACGCCCGGCACCCGCGCGAGGAGCCGCTCGTTCAGCCAGACGCAGGAGGCGCAGCGGATGCCCTCGACGTACAGGTCGATCTCGGAGAGTCCGTCCTTTCCCTCCCGCACCGCCGCCCGGAAGGCGTCGACCTCCTGGGGCTCCTCGGGGCGCGCCGCGAGGCCGCCCTGGTCCCAGGTCCGCCCCTCGTAGAACGCGGAGAGCCCCTCCTCGCGGATGAGCCGGTGGATGCCCTGGCAGCCGGTGCAGCAGAAGATCCGCTCGACCTCCCCGTCGCGCTCCCGGACGGCCTCCCGCTCCGGGAACTCGAGGAGGCAGTGGTCACAGCGTGGGGACATGGACGCGGAGCCCCCGGAGGACGAAGAGCACGCCGAGGAGCGCCACCAGCAGGCCGCCGGCCCGCTGGAGGAGCCCACGGGAACGGGCGGAGAGCGCGCTCACCACCGCCCCGGCGAGCAGCAGCGCCGGCAGCGTCCCGGCGCCGAAGGCGAGCGCGATGGCCATCCCGCGCACGGGGTGGCCGGTGCCCGCCGCCGCCGCGAAGGCGGAGTAGGAGAGGCCGCAGGGGAGGAAGCCCAGCACGAGCCCGAGCGGGTAGGCGCGCATGGGCGCCTCGTGCCCGGCCACTCTCCGGACCGCGCCGATCACCCGGCTGGCCAGCCGCCCCTCCGCCAACTTCACCCATAGTGACTGAGCGGCGACCCCCAGCCCCATGGCCACGAGCAGGAGCCCGGCCAGCACCCCCACCACGTCCTGCCAGCCGGCCATCCGCCCGGCCACGTTCACGAACGAACCCGCGAGCCCCATGGCCGCGCCGATGGTCCCGTAGGTGGTGATCCGCCCCAGGTGGTAGGCGAGCTGGGGCAGGAGCGCGCGGCGGGCCGGGATCCCGGGCGGCGCGGCGATGCCGAGCGCGCCCACCAGCGGCCCGCACATGGCGACGCAGTGCCCGAAGCCGCCCAGGAAGCCGGTGAGGAGGGCGATGGAGAGCGACGGGTCCATCGGCGAGCCGCTACTCGGCGGCCAGGAACGGGAAGCGCGCGCGTGCCTCGGGGGCACCCGGGATCCGGATCACCACCTCGGCCGCCCAGTCGCGGCGGCCGCTGGCGCAGCGAAGGAGCACGCCCTTGCCGGAGTAGCGGCCGTCGGGGCCGGCCTTCGTCGCGATCCGGTTGTCGCCCATGAACATGCCGGGCATGGAGAGCTCGACGGTGACCTCCGCGCCGGCGAGGGGCGCGCCGTCCCGGACCAGCCGGACGGTGGCCTCGATCTCCTTCAGGGGCAGCGGGGGGCGCGGGGAGAGGTCGAGGACCAGGCGGATCGGTCCGGCGGTCGCGGCGCACGATCGCACGCCGGCGTCGCAGTGGGCTCCCTCGCCGATCTCGGCGGCGACGTGGATCCACTTCCCGACGGTGATCGACTCCTGTCCCTGGCGCACCACCACGTCGAGATCCCAGAATCCGGCCTCGGTCATGGGGAGGACCGCGGCGTACCGACCCGGCCCGGCCAGGGTCGCCTTGGCCGACGCGTCGAAGCGGCTCGTCCCGGCCCGGGAGACCCGGAAGAGCACCTCGGCGTCGTCGATGGGCGCCCCGCCCTTGCCGGTGAGGGTCACGGCCAGCGACGCCTGGGGGCTGGCGCGGAGCGCGCCCTCGTCGACGGCCACGTTCCACCCGAGCGCCTGGGCCTTGCGCCGGTCGGCGTCGTGGTGGATGCCCGACTCGTAGGGATCGGCCACCACCGTGCGCTCGAAGCTGTTCATGCCCACCCAGACCGCGCCCACGACGGCGCCGAGCGCCAGGGCGGCGACGATGGCGATGACGATCTTCACGGCGTCCTCGGCAGGAACATGGGCACCCGGGCCCTCACGCTATCACCGCCGGGCCCGGTCGCGGAGAGCTCCGCCTGCACCACGGGTCCCGGTCCGAGCCCGGTGGCCGAGGCGACGAGGAGGACGCGGCGGTGCTCGCCGGCGGCGAGGTCGACCCGGGCCGGGCTGACCGAGGCCTCGCCGCGCTCCGGGGAGAGGGCCAGCACCAGGTGGACCGGCCCACGGCCCCGGTTCTCCAGGGCCACCTCGTAGGCGTTCACCACCCGGCCGTCGGGGCCGAGGCGCGGGACGAACCGGGACGAGAAGGCGGCCGTCAGGTCGAGGCTCTCGCGCCCGGCGCGGACCGAGGCGGCCACCGTCCCTCCCACCGCGAGGGCCGACGCGACCGAGAGCGCCACCACCACCGGCCGGAGCAGGCGTGGCCGCTCCCCGGGGGCCCCGAAGAAGTAGTCGACCAGCGTCGGCTTCCCGAATTTCGCCAGGATGGGGGCGCAGGCGTCCACGCACTGGGCGCAGGCGATGCACTCGGCCTGCAGGCCGTCGCGGATGTCGATGCCGGTGGGGCAGACCCGCACGCAGGCCAGGCAGTCGATGCACTCCGCGTCCCGCCGCCCGTCGTAGGCCACCACCAGGGTGGCCCGGTCGAAGAGCACGCCCTGCAGCTTGGCGTACGGGCAGGTGGTGGCGCAGAAGCTGCCCCGGACGAGGGCCAGGTCGAGGAAGAGCGTGCCGCCGAGCACCACCCAGCTCCAGCCCAGCACCGGCCCCAGGTGGCCGGAAGCGAGGCGGGAGAGGAACTCGTAGGGGGTGACGAAGTACCAGAGGGTGGCGGCCGAGAAGACCACCGAGACGAGCACCACGGTCCCCCAGGCGAGGGCCAGCCGCCCCCGGCGCGGCCGCTTCCGGGCCCGCTCCGACGCGAGCGCTGCCGTGAGGTCGCCGAGGATGGTCTGGGGGCAGCTCCACCCGCACCAGACCCGCCCCCAGACGAAGGTGATGAGGAGGAAGACGAAGGCGGCGGCGAGGATGGCGAGGAGGAGGACGAAGAACTCGTCCATCCAGAGGGTCGCGCCCAGGAGGTGGAGGCGCAGGGAGGGGACGTCGAAGCGCAGCGCGCTCTCGCCCCGCAGGGTGACGAAGGGCAGGCCCAGGAAGATCGCGGCCTGGACGAGACCGGCCCGGCGCCGCCAGGGACCGAACCGTCTCGTCGTGGGGCTACTCGTCGTCATCGAGCATCTTGTACTTCGCTTCCTCGATGCTCGCCTTCCGCTTCCGCGAGAAGTAGTGGACGATCACCCAGAGGAGGGCGGCGCAGAGGAGGAGGCCGAAGACCAGGTACACCCGGTCGTCGTTGGGGATGGTCTCGGGCCTCATGCGTCTCTTCTAACGCGCCTTGCGCTTGCGGGCCGCCAGGTAGAGCCCGATGGCCGCCAGGGTGGGCAGCGCGGTGAACAGGACCGTCATGGCGATGTTCGACCCGGCATCGCCCGAGGCGCTGACCGCGCCCGCGACCGACTCCTCGTAGGCCTTGGACTGCGACCAGCCGCCCAGCGACGGGGTGTAGGTCCAGGCGTAGTAGATGCCCCAGACGATGAGCCCCCAGAAGAGCGCCCACCAGCCCAGCGGGATCTTGCTGGCCGTCTCCTTGGCCTCGAGTCCGTCCGCGGTGTCGGGAAGTTCGTTCATGGCCGTCGCCCCTCTCAGTGCTTTCCGCCGGTCTCGTGCTCGCGCTTCTCCACGCCGGCGGGCTCGGACCCCTCGTGGTGCTGCTGGGCCCGGATGAAGCTCACCATCTTCCAGATGCCGTCGGGCGGGATCTGCGCGCCGAAGGCCTCCATGCCGCCGTCGGGCAGGCCCGGACGCCCGATGGCCTTCTTGGCGTCGCTGCCCGCCGAGATGATGGCGAAGTACTCGCCGTCGGTGCCGTAGCCCGGCTGGCCGAGGAACTTGTTCTCGACGAAGGAGGGCCCGATGCCGCCGTGCCCCTCGTCCCCGTGGCACACCGAGCAGTTGGCCGCGAAGAGCGCCGCGCCCGCGGCGATGGCCTGGGGCGAGCTGCCGAAGGGGTTCACCGCGGCGAGGTCGAGCCCGCCGGCCGCCCTGGGCTTCTCCACCGCGTGTCCGAGCTGCTGGACGTAGGCGATGAGGGCGTCCATCTCGGTCTTGCTCGCCAGGTCGGAGATCTGCTGCGCCGTGTAGGGCATGGACAGCGCGTCCATGTGGGCCTTCACGCTGACCGGGTCGAGCCGTTCCTTCTTCAGCCAGCCGTAGGGCGGCATGTTGGAGCGGGGCACGACCGCCTGCGCGTTCTCGAAGTGGGCGACGTGCCAGGAGTCGGGGCGCTTGCCCCCCTCGCGGGCCAGGTCGGGACCGTTCCGCTTCGATCCCCAGAGGAACGGCCGGTCGTAGAAGAACTCGCCCGCCTTGGAGTAGTCGCCATAGCGCATCACCTCGGTGCGCAGCGGCCGCACCGTCTGGGTGTGGCAGTTGACGCAGCCCTCGCGCTGGTAGACGTCGCGTCCGGCCAGCTGCAGCGCCGTGTAGGGGCGCAGCTTCTCCAGCTTGGGGTGCATGTCCGGCCGGAGCATCGGGTAGCCCATCATCACGATGGACCCGACGAGCACGGCGACCGTGACCATCAGGGTGAAGACGATGGGCTTGCTGTAGATCTTTCCCGCCATGGCTCTCGCCCTCCCCTACGCCGCCGCCGGGGCCGCGGACTTGCCGGCCTCGAGCGCGCGCCCCTTGTGGATGGTCAGCAGCACGTTCAGGACGAAGACCACCATGCCGACGATGAAGATGGCCCCGGCCAGCGACCTCGTGTGCCAGTAGGGGTAGTTCTTCACGAGCGACTCCATGAACGTGTACTTGAGGGTCCCCTCCGGCGTGAGCGCCTTCCACATGGCGCCCTGCTGGATGCCGGTGATCCAGCCGGTGACGGAGAAGACGAGCTGCCCCACCAGCACGAGCCAGAAGTGCAGGTTGGCGAGCTTCACGCTGTAGATCTCCGTGCC
>JBAXVO010000370.1:0-3085 GCA_037129355.1 Deltaproteobacteria bacterium
GACCGCCTTCGGGGACTGGAACGGCATCTGCCTCGACTTCCCGTCCTACCCGGCCATGGGCGGCGACCACGCCTGCTCCACGGGAGAGCTGCGGGCGGTGACCGAGACCGAGGCGTGGGGCCTGCGCGTTACCTGGGTCGCCGAGTGGTCGAAGATGAGGTTCGCCGAGGCGCCGAACCAGGCAGCCCGCATCGACGCCTGGAACAAGTCGCACATCGCGATGCAGTCCGTCGATCCGAGGTACCTCACCCGCGCTTCGTCCAACAACGCCCACTTCCTCGAGCCCCGGGAGCACGTCTCTACCTCGGAGACGCTCGAGGCCTACACGAAGCGCGCCCTCGCACCGGACGCGGCCATCAACGCCACCGCCATCTACGTGCAGTACCACGCCATCGCCCTGCGCCTGGCGGCGCAGTGGCGCCTGGCCCCCGAGGCGGCCCGGCCGGACCTGGCGCGGCGGGCGCTCCTCGCCGAGGGCATCGCGCTCCACTTCCTGCAAGATTCCTTCTCCGCCGGCCACTACGCCGCGACCTGGGGCGACGCCGCCTGGCAGAAGGGGACCCACGACCTCTACTGCGTCCAGGGGCTCACCTCCAAGACCTGGGGCGGGGACCTCTTCGCGAGCCACGGGGACGCTCACATGACCCGCCACGACCAGGCGGTGGCGGGCGCCGTCGTCGGCCGCAGCCTGTCCCAGCTCGCCGGGGCCGCCAGCGGGACGGTCGCCGTCGCCGGCGAGCCGTCCACGAAGGCGGAGCGAGAGCTCGAGGAGCTCAACTTCTGCTCCGTGCAGACCCTGCCGGCCATGCCGGCCGACCCGGTGGCCTTCTCGGCCGCGCTGGTCACGCTCCGGGACTCGCCCATCCCCGCCGGGGACCAGGACGACATCCACCCGCCGCGCGCCCGCGCGGACATCGGCTTCTTCGGGGGCGTCGTCGCCGGCATCGGCGCCGGGCCGGCCTGGGGCGGGTTCGACACCAGCGCGGGCTGGCGCTTCCGAAGCGAGCTCGAGGTCGGCGCACGCTTCGGCTATGGGCTCCAGGGCGTGCTCACGACGAACATGGACGGCCAGCTCTGGGCGCAGGCGTCCTTCGTCTCCGATCCGGCGCAGCTCGACGCATCCTGCCCGGGCTGCCCGGGCGGGGCTCGCAGCAACCAGGCGCTTCCGCGGGTCCCGGCCCGCTCCGCCCTGAAGCTCGTCTTCCGCATGCCGTACTACGTCCTCCCGTTCGACCTCATCCTGCTCGGCCCGGTGCTGTTTCTCGCATCGCCGGTGGCGGCGCAGGACGTGGTCTTCCGGGCCACCGGCGGAGGGCTCTGGACGCTGCAGCGCCCCATCTCGACCTCGTTCGGGACCTTCCAGTTCATGGCCGGGCGGGAGGTCGGGTTCACGCTGTGGGGCGTCGGGGACGCGAACCAGCTCGTGGCCACGCCCGCCGACGGACAGACGCTGCTCGTGGACTTCCGGCAGCTCGAGCTCGACTTCCCCGTCTTCGAGTACGCGCCGCCGCGCGCCTTCGCCACGACGCTCGCCCTGGCGGCGCAGGTGCAGCTGGGGTTCACCGTGCAGCTCGCCCCCAAGGCCTGGCTTCCCCAGCAGAACAACGCCCCGTACGATGGGCTCGGGGCGAGCTGGTTCGTCTACCTCCGGTTGAGACTCGACGCGCGCAAGTACTTCGGCGGCTCGCCGGAGGACTGGCAGAACTGAGATGGCCATGAACTCCGATCTTCGACTCGTCGCCGCCGGAATCCTGGCCCTCGCCACCGTCGGCTGCATGTCGCGGGAGGGTCCGCAACCGCCCAGCTTCCACGACGGGGGGCTCGTGGCCCGGTCGCGGCCACCTCCGAACCCGTGGTCGCTCCAGAACGTGCTCGACGGCGTCTACGACACCTCGAGCCGCTTCGGATCGAACGTGGTCGTCCAGTCCAGCCAGTGGGGGGGCGTGAATCCCGGGGAGACCATGAAGGCCTCGGTCTCCCTCCTCGCCGGCGACCACGCCGCCTTCGCCGTGATGCAGCCGGGGTGCTTCCGGGACACCAGCGAGACCCCGGCGATCACCCGCCTGGTCCTCGAGGGGCACTGGCGCTACCTCGACGTGTCGGATCCCGATCCGACCACGACGGGGCTCATCCGGCTCTTCGTCTCCACCCCGGAGATCGTCGACTACGTGTGCAGCGCGCCGGCCTGGGATCGCGCCGGCCCGCCGGGGGACCCGCGTCCCGCCCCGGCCGTCCGCGCCGAGTTCACCGGCGCCACGGGAAGCGGCGTCGACGCCCCGGGGTTGCCGATCACGGTGAGCTGGATGCGCGCCCGCAAGAGCCGGCTCAACGCCGAGGGGAGGACCACCTTCTTCGTGGGCGCCCGCCAGGGGGGGTGCAAGAGCAGCGACAACTGCGGGGTCTCCGGGAACACCGCCGAGGGGTCCATCCTGGCCGCCCAGCTCGGCGCCAACTACCTCGAGATCGACACCCGGCTCACCAAGGATCAGGTCCCGGTCCTGCTCCACCAGGGGCTCTTCCCGGGCTCCGTCCAGGGGATCTACTGCACCGGCTGGGTCGAGGACCACACCTACGCCGAGCTGCTCGCGAACTGCAGGCTCCGCAATGGCGAGATCATCCCGCGGGTCGCCGACGTGCTGGAGTTCATCTACACGCAGACGAACCTGCCCACCTGGCTCGACAGCAAGACCACGGACGTCATCGTCCCGGTGAGCGCCATCCTGGCCGACCTCCAGCAGCGGCTCGTGTCGTGCAACCCGCCGCCCCCGGGAGGGCTGCTTCCAGGGCAGAAGTGCCTCTTCCCCGGCAGCGCGCCGGTGTGGGAGCGGGGCATCATCGCGCTCCCATCCTCCGATTTCGTGACCGAGTACCAGCGGGCGCAGGCGGCCGGCCAGCTGGCCCCGAACCAGCACTGCCTCGTGGAGGAGGACCCAGGCGCCGTCGTCAGCATCCCCTGTGTCGCCTGGAAGCCGCGCTACACGCTCGGGCCGATGACGAGCCAGGTGCAGTCGCTCCAGCAGCAGGGCTTCTTCACCGGCTACTGGACCATCAACGACCTGGGCACGCTCGACGCCTTCCTCACCGC
>JBAXVO010000371.1:0-3070 GCA_037129355.1 Deltaproteobacteria bacterium
ACGGAGCGCTCCCGCAAGGGGTCATCGGAGGGTCGGCCTTCGTCCCCGTGGATGGATTCGGCGCGGTCTACGCGCCCGCCACCTGCACGGTCTTCCTCGGGCCGGAGAGCTACTCCGGGCTCATGCTCGCCTTCACGAGTCTCCCCGGCGCCTGCGGCATGATGAACGCGGTGGGGCTGTGCAACGGAAAGGCGAGCCTGGAGAACGTCCACGTCTTCATCGAGGGCGGGAACGACTACCGCACGACCCAGTCGATTGCGCCCGGGACCTACATCGCAGCGTCGGGCTGGTCCACGCCCGACGCCTCCGGAAACGTCTGGAACCTGGGCTCGGGCGTCGGGAAGAGCAACGCGACCTGCGCGAACGCCACGGTCGACCTCACGCTCGACGATGGCAGCGTGGTCATCATCGATTCGGTCACCTCGACCCGGGTCAAGGGCGCCCTCGCCCTCGACTACTCCGACGGCAGCCGCTTCCGGGGATCCTTCGACCTCCCGGTCTGCGCCACCACCTTCGGGCTCTGCGACGTGTTGAAGCCCACCTGCCCGAGTTCCACCTGCGTCCCGTAGGGAGGGACGACCCGGAACCCAGGGCGCTCGCGCGCGCCGCCCCGTGGATCGGGCTCGCGGCGCTCCTCGCCGTGACGGCGCTCGCCTACGCGCCCTCGCTGCGGGGCGGCTTCCTCTACGACGACGAGCGCTCGGTCGAGCGCAACATGGCGCTGCGCCAACCCGGCGCGCTCCGGGTTCCGGACCTCCGGGACATGCTGGGAACGGGACGCCCGGTCACCACCCTCACCTTCGCCCTCGACCTCCGGGCTGCGGGGCTCGACGCCGGCCGGTTCCACCGGACCGGACTCCTCCTGCACCTCGCCGCCGTGGCGCTGGCCTTCGTCTTCCTCCGGCGCCTGCTCGTCCGGGTCGGTCACCCCCGGCCGGCGGCGGTGTCGCTCGTCGCCACCGCGCTCTTCGCGCTCCACCCCGTCCAGGCCGAATCGGTGGCCTACGTCACGCAACGTGCCGAGGTGCTGGCGTCGATCCTCTACATGGGTTCCCTGCTCCTGCTCGACGCCGCGGCCGCACGGTGGAGGTCCCGGCGGGCGCTGCTGGCCTGGGGCGGCGGGCTCCTCACCTGGGTGGCGGCGATGGGGGCGAAGGCCATCGCCGTGAGCCTCCCCGGCGCCTTCCTGCTCGACCAGGCGGTGCTGGCTCCGGACGGAGAGCGGGGGCGCGCCGCGCTGGGGCGTCGGGTTCGCCGTGCGCTCCTCCTCTCGGCCCCGATCCTCGTGCTCGCGGCCTGGAGCGCGATTCTCCAGTTCGGGTCCATGGCGGCCGACCCGATGAGCGGGGCGGGCTTCACGGCGACGAGCCTCCCCCCCTGGCAGTACTTCGTGAGCCAGCTCCGGGTGCAGTGGCTCTACCTGCGCCTGCTCGCCTGGCCCCGGGGATTCTCCTTCGACCGGGTGTTCGAGCCGAGTTCGGGCGTGGACGCGGCCGTGCTCCTCGCGGGGATCGGGGTGGCGGCGCTCGTGGCCCTCGCGATCGGGCTGTGGCGGCGCGCCGAGCGGGGCGCGGGAAACGGCGCCGTGGAACGCGCCTGCGCCTTCGGGATCCTCCTCTGGTTCGTGGTGCTCTCCCCCACGTCGAGCTTCGTGCCCGTGCTCGACCTCGCCGTCGAGCACCGGGTCTACCTGGCCTCGCTCGGCCCCTTCCTGGCGGCGGTGGTCGTCGCCGACGCCGCGCTCCGCCATCTCCTCGCTCCCCGTCCGGCGCGCCTGGCCACGGCGGCGCTGCTCGTCGTCGTGCTCGGTGGGCTCACGGTCGCCCTCCACGACCGCGCCCGGACCTGGGGCTCGCCCGTGGCGGTGTGGCGGGAGGCCAGCCTCGCCGCGCCCGGCAGCGTGCGCGTCCTGACCAACCTCGCCATCGACCTCCGGCGTGCGGGGGACCTCCCGGGGGCGGAGGCCGAGCTCCGGAAGGCCTGGGCCATCGCCAGCCGTCCCGACTCGATCGCGATCGTGGCCCAGAACTACGGCGCCATCCTCATCGACGTGGGGCGCCGCGCCGAGGCCATCCCGGTCCTGGAGCGGGGGCTGCAGGCGACGCCGGAGGATCCAATACTACGGGTGAACTTGTCGGTGGCGCTCGGCTTGCTCGGACGCTTCCCGGAATCGCTGGCGGAGGCGCGGCGCGCGGTCGCCGCCGCCCCCGGGAGCCCGGTGACCCGGAACAACCTGGGGGTGGCGCTGGCGGCGTCCGGGGACCTGCCGGCCGCCTGGGAGGAGTTCCGGACCGCCGAGTCGCTCGACCCCGGCAACCCGGTCTTCCCCATCACCGCGGCCATCGCGCTGGCCCGCCTGGGGCACCGCGCCGAGGCCTGCGCCCTCTTCCGGCACGCCAGGGCCGCGAGCCGGGTCCGGCCCCTCCCCCGCAACGGGGTGATGGTGGCGGCGCGGATGGGCTGCCCGATCGAGTAGGCGGGTCACCGGAGCGTCAGAGCCATCCGGACCAGGTCGGCAATCGACCCTGCCTCCATCTTGGCCATGACGTGCACGCGGTGCACCTTGGCCGTGTTCTCCGCGATGCTCAGGGCGGCGCCGGGCCGGGGGTAGGAGGTGGTTTCGGCAGGTGCGGGCGTGGCGCCAAACTCTTCTTCAGGGCCCGCAACCGCGGCGGCCAGGTACCTCTCGACGAGGGTGACTTCGAGGTCTCGGAGGATGACCTCTACGTGGACCGGGCCGCCTCGGCGGTGCTTGCTGGGGAGGAAAGGGTAGGGGCTGGCATAGCTGAACATCCGTGTAGTCTACGGGATGGACTGACACGCGGGGAAGTGCCTCGCCGCGATCCGCACATAACGTGAACTTCTCCGTGCCATTTTCTTGCCATTCCTGTCCCGGAAAGACCCGGAAGGCGACGGAATGGTCCGGATTACGACGGAACGGCAGTGGCAGGCAACATCTCGACAGGATTGGGAAAACCGCGTCATATCGCCCACTTATGGTTCACTATTGGTATGCTTCAAATCCCTTTTCCCGCTCCAGTTCCAGCCCCGACAAACCCACGGTTTGTCG
>JBAXVO010000372.1:0-3068 GCA_037129355.1 Deltaproteobacteria bacterium
TAGGGGTCACCAAGTGCCCCGTCACCGTCGTCCCGGTGGCGGGGTTTTTCATTGGGTTTTTGCGATCCGTCGAACGGGCGGATGTCCCGCCGATGGTCAGCGTCCGGGTGGAAAGTTTCAACGAAACCCCGATGGACCCATACGCGTCCTGGTGCGGACGGGCCATCGCAGCCTTCTCCATGATCTCCGCCGACCGGAACGAGAAGGACCCCTCGGCGCTGGCGAGTGCTGGGCGGTGCGAGACCTCCAGTGCTGCTTCTTGACGCGCATAAACAAAGTGTTTATGTTCCGTCGGTGATCAGGACCTTCGCCGACGCCGAGACGAGGCGCTTCTACGCGGGTAGCAGGTCCCGCCGTGTCCCGACGGAGATCCGAAAACGCGCTGCCATGCGACTCGTCCAGCTGAACGCGGCCACCCGGGTCGAAGACCTGCGAATGCCGCCATCCAACCGGCTGGAGCAGCTGCACGGGAATCGGACTGGTCAGTGGAGCATTCGCATCAACGACCAGTGGCGGGTCTGCTTTCGATTCGAGGACGGGGACGCGTTCG
The DNA here is from genome assembly GCA_037129355.1 of Deltaproteobacteria bacterium. Taxonomy (GTDB): domain Bacteria; phylum Myxococcota; class Myxococcia; order Myxococcales; family Anaeromyxobacteraceae; genus CAIOAK01. The sequence continues at coordinate 551 of JBAXVO010000372.1, forward strand.
ACGTGGAGATCGTGGACTATCACTGAGGGAACGAAGTCATGACCAGGAAGAACCTCACCACCATTCACCCTGGAGAGTTCCTCGCCGAGACGCTCGGGGAGCTCGGTCTCTCCCAGGCAGCATTCGCGCGCGCCATCGGCGTATCCCCGATGCGGATCTCCCACGTGGTGAAGGGAACCCGGCCGGTGACGGCTGAGCTGGCCCTGCTGTTCGGCCGGGCCTTCGAGCAGTCTCCGCAGTACTGGCTGAATCTACAGTCCGACCACGATCTCAAGGTCGCCGGCACCAAGATCGGGCCACGCCTGCGCGCCATCCAGTCGGTCACCCACGCGTAGGTGGCTGCTGTGCCGACCGAAGCGACGCGACACGCTCCGCCTTCTCCATGAGCTCACGCGCGCCTTCAAGTCCCGTAGGGGTCACCAAGTGCCCCGTCACCGTCGTCCCGGTGGCGGGGTTTTTCCTTGGGCATCTCCTCCGGAGACGCACTCCCCCGTCGGGGGGGGGGCAAGCGTCCCGCCGGGAAATCCGTCATTCTCGGGGTCGGCGCGGACGGAGACCACTTGCCGAAGAAGTCCACCACCGAGGACCGCAAGAAGTTGCGGAAGGACGCCGAGGCGCGATTCCTTCGCGACCCGCCAGCGGAGGCGTCGAAGCCTCCGTCGAGTGAACACCTGCAGGAACTCCAGATCCACCAGATCGAACTGGAGATGCTGAACGAGGAGTTGCGTCGGAACCACCTCGAACTCGAGGAAGCCCACCTTCGCCAGGTCGAGCTGTACGACTTCGCTCCCGTCGGGTACGTCACCGTCGACGACGCCGGGCTGATCCGCGAAGCGAACCTCACGACTGCGTCCTTGCTGGATGTGGACCGCAGCGAGCTCGGCGGGCGTCCCTTCTCCCGTTTCGTGGACCCTTCGTGCGGGGACGGCTGGCGTCTCGTGCTCGCGGAGGCAAGACGCAGCGGCAAGCCACTGTCCTGCGACCTGGTTCTCCTGCGGCGCGACGGCACCACCTTCGACGGCCACCTCATCTGCCAGCACCGGGCCCCAGGCCACGCGGACCCATCCCTGCATCTCGTCCTCTCCGACGTCACGGAGAGGAAGCGAGCCGAGGAGAGAGTCCAAACCTACGTCGACAGGTCTCCAGCGGCCCTGTTCGTGGTCGACGAGCGAGGCCGGTACGTGGACTGCAATCCAGCCGCCCTCGAGTTGCTGGGGACCGATCTGGAGACCCTCCGCTCGTTGACCGTCGCCGACGTCGTGGAGGAGTCGGATCGGCCTGCCGCGCTCGAGGAATTCGGGACGCTGACCAGGACCGGGGGACTCGATCACGACTACAAGCTCGTCAGACGGGATGGCCGAAGGATCTGGGTCACGCTCCGGGCGGTGAAGCTGGCGGACGACCGCTTCATGGCCTTCTGCCAGGACGTCACCCCGCGTCGTGCCGCGCTGGAGGCGTTGCGGGAGTCCGAGCAGTGGTTCCGCGCCATCTTCGATGGCGCCACCGACGGGATCGTGACGACCGATCCGGCGAATGCGCAACTGCTCTCCTGCAACGCCGCCTTCACGGCCCTGACGGGGTACACGGAGGAGGAGGTCCGTCACCTGCGCTTCGAGGACATGCACGAGCCCGCGGATCGGGAGCGGGTGGTCCAGGCTTTCACCGCCATGGCCGAGGGGCGGACGAACTTCGCCCCCGGCATTCCCATCCGTCGCAAGGACGGCAGCGTGTTCGCGGCGGACATCTCGTCCGCCCGTGTCGTCTTGCCGGATCGGGCATACCTGGCAGGCTTCTTCCGCGACGTCACGGAGCGGAAGCTGGCCATCGACGCGCTCCGGGAGAGTGAGCAGCGGTTCCGGGCGCTCGTCGAGGGGGCGGCGGACGCCTACTTCGTACACGACTTCCAGGGACGATTCCGGGAGGTGAACCGGCGTGCCTGCGACAGCCTCGGCTACACCCGCGAGGAGCTTCTCCGCATGAGCGTCTCGGACGTGGACGTGAACTTCGACCTCCCGGCGGGCCAGCGGGAATGGCTGAAGATCGAGCCCGGGAAGCGCCACTCCCTGTCCAGCGAGCAGCGGCGCAAGGACGGAACCGTCTTCCCGGTGGACATCAGCTTCGCCTGCATCGATCACCGGGGGGAGCGTCTGTACATGGGGATCGTCCGGGACGTCACCGAACGCACGCAAGCGGAGAACGACAAGGCTGCCGCCGCCGCGATGCTCCACCGCACCGGGGAACTGGCCAGGGTCGGAGGCTGGGAACTGGACCTGGCCACGCGGTTCCTGAGGTTCTCGCCGGAGGCCCTCTCGATCAACGAGGTCGGTCCCGGGGAGGGGCTCTCGCTGGAGCAGGCGCTCGAACGCATCGACCCCGGGTATCGGCCCAGCTTCCAGGCAGCGCTGCGGGCCGCGATCGACGAGGGCACACCCTTCGACCTGGAAGTCCCGATCATGACGGCCAAGGGCAGGCGCATCTGGTCGCGCACCCAGGGAACCGTCGTCCGGGAAGAGGGCAG
>JBAXVO010000373.1:0-3041 GCA_037129355.1 Deltaproteobacteria bacterium
CGAACCGGTTCGTTCCTTGCGAGGGGCGCGGCCGAGGGCCTAGACTCCGCGTCGCCCATGTCGAAGTTCCTGCTCGTCTGCGCCGGAGGCGCCCTCGGAAGCGGCGCCCGCTACCTGGTCGGGACCTGGACCGGCGCGGCCTGGGGCACGGGGTTTCCCTGGGGAACGCTCACGGTGAACCTGGTGGGCTCGTTCCTGATCGGCATCGTCATGTACCTCGGCCTCCAGGTGGGGGCGATCGGCCCCGACCTGCGGATCTTCCTCGCGGTGGGGGTCATGGGCGGCTTCACGACCTACTCCTCCTTCAACCACGAGACGCTGGTCCTGGCGCAGCGGGGGCAGTGGGGGCTCGCCACCGCCTACGTGGCGGCGACGGTGCTCGGCGCTTGGGTGGCCGGCCTGGCTGGCCTGCTGCTCGCCCGGTTGGCCTCGTCCGGGTCCTGATCGGTCCTGATCGGGCCCTGACAGGGCACGTTTCGCGCGCTTGACGGCCTCCCGACCTTTGGGGATATTTCGCGCCCGCAAGGGCTAGCCCCGCCGCGAAGGGTAGCCCCCGAGCGGCCCTGGAAATTCCGGGGCCGCTCGCGCTCATTCCGGCTATAAGGATGCGAACCCAGGAGAGCGATTGAGCGAGAAGGAAGCAGGAATCGAGGTACAGGGCTCCGTCGAGGAGGCCCTGGCCGGCGGCATGTACCGCGTGAAGGTCGACAGCGGCCCCGTGGTGCTCGCCTATGCATCCGGCAAGATGAAGAAGTTCCACATCCGCATCATCCCCGGCGACCGCGTGAAGCTCGAACTCAGCCCGTACGACCTCACGCGCGGCCGGATCACCTACCGGGACAAGTAGGGCTCCCCCGAGCCTGGCTCCCCCTCCGGTCCGGGCTCGCCCGGGCCCGGATCCTCCACGCTCGCGTCGGGCGCGTGCTGCCGCGCGAGCGGGTCGAGCGGCTCGGCCAGGGCCGCCGCCAGCTGCTCGTCGGTCAGCTGGTTCTGGATCCGCATCTTTCCGAGGATGTCGTCGATCCGGGCGTTCCACCACGGGGTGAGCCCGGAGCGGTGGATCCGGGCGTGGAACCGTCGTGGGCTCGGGATGACCGTGGCCAGGAAGGCCGACTCCCGGGCCGTGAGGGCGCGCGCGTCCTTCCCGAACCAGAATTGCGCCGCCTCCCCCACGCCGTGGACCCCCGGTCCCCACTCGGCGATGTTCAGGTAGATCTCGATGAGCCGCCCCTTCGAGAGCGTGGCCTCGAGGGCGATGGTCCCGAGCGCCTCCCGCACCTTGCGCGCCAGCGTCCGCTCGGGCGAGAGGAAGAGGTTCTTCGAGAGCTGCTGGGTGATGGTGGAGGCGCCGCGGACGCGGGTCCGGTCGGTCACCGCGCTGGCGATCTCGCGGAAGTCGAAGCCGCGGTGGCCGAAGAACCCGGCGTCCTCGCTGGCGGTCACCGCCCGGACGAGCACCTGCGGGATCTCCGCGTAGGGCACGAAGGCCGGATTGCCCGGCCCCACCAGGATGCGGCGGGCGGGCTCGCCGGGGGGGCCGTCGATGGGGGTCCACTCGAAGCCGGAGGAGAGCCAGGAAGGGCGGCCGGCGCGGGCGGCGCGCCGCAGGTCGTCGAGGTCCAGGTCGACCTGGACGTCCCAGTCGTCCCGCCGGGCCAGCGTGCCGGCCGCGGAGGCCCGGGCCGACAGGGTGCCGGAGACGGTGGGCGCCGTGGGCGGGGGGCCGAGGTCCGGGGGGAGGGCGTCCACCAGGGCGCGCCAGGGCACGGACTCGGCCCGCGCCGAGATCGAGAACCGGGGGTCGTCGCGCAGGACGACCTCGGCCTCGACCGACGCCGCGGCCTCCCCGGATTCACCTAACGTGAATCGCCCGTCCCGGAGCCGGATGCGCCGTTCCGACCCGCTCCACTCGACGCGGCCCGACGCGCCCGCGGCGAGCGGGCCGAGTGGCGAGGGCCCGACCCGGGGCCCGGCGAAGGAGAGCTCGGTGGCGCGCAGCGCGAGTTCGGCCTCGCCCCGGAGGCCGTCGGGCGCCGCCTGCCCCGACGCGCGCAGCGCCAGCCGTCCCGAGGCGGGAAGGAAGGGGAAACGGGCCGCGATGGCCGGCGGGACGTCGTCGGGGAGCGACAGTTCCCCCTCGCAGCCGAACGCCACGCCTTCCGGGGTGCGCCGGGCGCTCCCGTCCATGTGCCCGCCGGAGGCGACCCCGACCCGGAAGCGGACCTCGTCGGCGCCCGGCAACTGCACGAACAGGTCGAAGGGGCCCACCTCCGATCCCTCCTGGCCCGGCCAGAGCCGCACCCCCCGCAGCGCCACCGCGGCGGGCTCGACCCGGCCGGCGAGCAGGGGGAAGAGGCGGGGTCGGACCACGACCCGGTCGGCGCGGAGGAGCGGCTTGCCCGGATCCTTCCCCGGGATGGTCACGGGGGAGAGGCGGGCGCGGAGCAGCAGGTCGAGCCCCGCCTCGCCCACCTCCACCGGCCCGACGCGCCCCCGGAGCGCCCGCTCGGCCCGTTCTCGGATGAAGTTCCGGCCCGGCGCCGAGTTGCCCCAGGCGAAGGCCCCGGCCCACACGGCGAGGAGGAGGGCCGCCACCAGCGCGCTTCCGGCGAGGAGGCGGGAGCGCCGAGCCCCTGCCGCGGGGCGGGAGGTTGTGGGATGAACCGGTTCGGGGAGCACGGAGGCGGGATCTTGGCCCCCGGGCCGCAGGGGGTCAACGGCCTAGAATTCGGACGGATCCGGCGAGCCGGACCGCCTGGTCTGTTATAGATTCCCCTCCCGAAGATGAATCACCTCGGCCCCAGCTTGCGCCGCCGGCGCTACCGCTCCTGGACCGGCTGGCGGCTCGTCGCCGGAGTGGTGGCGTCGCTCCTCCTGAACGCGCTCATCCTCTGGATGGTCGAGCTCGACTGGAGCAAGCTCAAGTCCTTCCCGGCGGCTGGGCCCCGCTCGGTCGCGATGGCGCCGCTCTCTCCGGATGCCTGGAGCGCCAACCGGCAGGTCACCGATGGCAGCCGTCCAGCGCCGCCCCCCGCCGCGCC
>JBAXVO010000374.1:0-3022 GCA_037129355.1 Deltaproteobacteria bacterium
TCTCCCGCCCCGGAGCCGCCTCGACCGACCCGGCACGCAACGTGGGCTGCGAACGCTTCGAGGTCGACGCCTGGCAGCTCTCCGACCTGGTGCTCGAGCGGATCGCCCCGCGGGTCGGCGTCCGCCCCTTCCCGCTGCACGAGCTCCTCCTCATGGCGGCGGCGGTGGCGCGCGTGCGGCCGCCCATCGTCCTGGAATGGGGGACGCACGTCGGCAAGTCGGCCTGGATCTTCCGGGAGACCCTCCGCCTGCTCACGATCCCGTCCCACGTCCACTCCATCGACCTGCCCGCGGAGGTCGGTCACGTCGAGCATCCGGGAGCGCGGCGAGGAGAGATGGTGCGCGGGCTCTCCGGGGTGAGCCTGCACGAGGGGGACGGGCTCGACGTGTCGCTGCGCCTCTGGGCGGACGCCGGGCGCCCGGGCGCGCCGCTCTTCTTCCTCGACGGCGACCATTCCCACGCCAGCGTCCGCCGGGAGCTGGACGGGATCTCCGCGGCGGTGCCGGGGGCGGCCATCCTCCTCCACGACGCGTTCTTCCAGTCGGCGCCCTCCGGGTACAACGTGGGGCCCCACCGGGCCATCCAGGAGGTGGTGGAGCGGTACCCCTCGCGCTGGGAGGTCCTGCACTCCGGGCTGGGGCTGCCGGGGATGACCCTCCTCTTCCCGCATCCGTCCTCGCCGGAGGAGCTCGGGGCGTGATGGACAGGCTTCGGATCCTCCACACGGTCGAGTTCTACGCACCCCACGTCGGGGGCGCCGAGGCCGTGGTGCAGCGGGTGTCGGAGGAGCTGGTGCGCCGGGGGCACCAGGTCACGGTCGCCACCTCGGCGCTCGCCGCGCGGGACTTCCGGGAACTGAACGGCGTCGCCATCGAGGGCTTCGAGGTGAAGGGGCGGTCCGCCCACGGGATCTCGGGCGACGTGGACCGGTACCGCCGCTTCCTGCTCGACCACGAGTGCGACGTGGCCATGAACTACGCGGCCCAGCAGTGGGCCACCGACGTGGCGCTGGAGGTGCTCGGCCAGACCTGGGCCCGGCGGGCCAACGTCCTCGCGCCGTGCGGCTATTCGGCCCTTCACGACGACCTGACGCTCCGCTGGCGCCGCTTCCGGAGCTACTTCGAGAGGACGCTGCCCGCCGCCCTCCCGCTCTACGACGCGGTCGTCTACCACTCCCCCTCGCTTCGCGACTGCGCCTTCGGGAGCCATCTCGGCCTCCGGAACGGGGAGATCATCCGCAACGGAGCGGACGAGGGGGAGTTCGCCGTGGCTCCGCCGGCGTCCTTCCGTCGCAGGCACGACATCACGACGCCGCTCATGGGGCTGTGCGTCGCCAACTTCCTTCCCGACAAGGGGTACGACCGGATCATCGACACGGTGCGCCGCCTGGGGCGCAGCGACTTCACGATGGTCTGCATCGGGGGGTCGTCGGACCTCCTGCCCGCCCTGAAGAGGAAGGCCGCCGGGCTGCCCATCCGGTTCCTGGCCGACCTCCCGCGCCCCGACACCGTCGCCGCCTTCTTCGAGGCGGACCTCTTCCTGTTCGCCTCGCGCCTCGAGGCCTCCCCCCTGGTCATCCTCGAGGCCGGGGCCGCCGGCATCCCGTTCGTCTCCACCGACGTGGGCAACGTCCGCGAGTTCTCCGGGGGCGTGGTCGCCGCCCCGGACCGGCTCGGGCACCAGGTGAACGCGCTCCTCGACGACCCGCAGCGGCGTCGGGCACTCGGAGAGGCTGGACGGCGGGAATGGCAGGGGTCGCTCACCTGGACCCACGTCGTCGACCGCTGGGAGTCGCTCTACCTGCGCCTGCACGGGGAGAAGAAGGGGGCCCGGACGGCGCTCCGGTCCACGGGGTCGCGCCCGCTTTCCGCCCCGGAACCCCGGCGAAACATCGTCGGACTGGTCTTCAGCAAGGACCGGCCGCTGCAGCTCGACGGAACGCTGCGGTCCTGGAAGCTGCACGCCCGGGAGACCACCCGGTTCCAGATGACCGTCCTCTACACGGCGTCCAGCTCGAGGATGGAGGCGCTCTACCGCCAGGTCCGGCGCGACCATCCCGACGTCTGGTTCGTCCGTGAGCGCGACTTCCGTCGCGACCTGCTCGTCCTGCTCCGCGGACAGGACGAGGTGCTCTTCGTCGTCGACGACTGCGTGTTCGTCCGGGAGGTTCCGCTCGAGACCCTCTCCGGGCTCCTCGACGCCGATCCCGACGCCATCGGCCTCTCGCTGCGCCTGGGCGAGAACACCACCCACTGCTATTCGATGAACCAGCCGCAGCGGGTTCCCGCCGTCACCCGTCCCGCGGAGGGCGTGATCCGCTTCGCCTGGCCCGGGTCCGACCTCGACTTCGCCTACCCCCTCGAGGTGTCGAGCTCCCTCTACCGGCTCGACCTCCTGCTCCCCCTGCTGGAATCCCTCGAGTTCAAGAACCCGAACACGCTCGAGTCGGAGCTGGCTGCCGCGGCGAGCGGCTTCCGGGAGTCGCGACCGTCGCTCCTGTCCTCGGCGGTCTCGATGGCGTTTTGCCTCCCGGTGAACCGGGTCCAGGACGCGTTCGAGAACCGGGCCGGGGTGACCAACGCGCGGACGGCGGCCGAGCTCGAGGAGCGGTACCGGGCCGGGGCGCGGATGGACGTGGCGGCGCTGTCCGGGCACGTGCCCGGGGCATGCCACGAGGAGTTGCCGCTGCCGCTGGTGGAGACGGGCGAGCGCTGCCCGACCGTCTCGGTCGTCATCCCCTGCTTCCGTCAGGCCCACTACCTCGAGGAATGCGTCGCGAGCGTGGTGGCCCAGGAATCCCGGGACTGGGAGATCGTGATCGTCGACGACGGCAGCCCGGACGACACCGCCGAGGTGGCGCACCGGATCATCGAACGCCATCCCGACCGGGCCATCCGGCTCGTCCGGCAGGCCAACGGCGGCCTGGCCGACGCCCGCAACGCCGGCGTCCGGGAGTCCCGCGGCGCCTACGTCCTCCCGCTCGACGCCGACGACCTCCTCGATCCGCGGATGATCTCGGCC
>JBAXVO010000375.1:0-3008 GCA_037129355.1 Deltaproteobacteria bacterium
CCCGGTCTGGGACCTCGGCCGGGTCGACTCCGACGAGATCGATCCCGAGGCGGAGGGGAAGCCCGACGCCCGGCGCCGGATGCGCATCCGGCCGCTCGAGGCCGGGGAGACCTACGCGGGGCTGGTGGAGAAGGTGGAGGACAAGCTGGCCACGCTCGACCTGGGCGGGGCCAAGGGCACGATCCCCTTCGCCGACGTCGCCTGGGCCAGGAAGTACAACCCGGCGGTGGGGACGGCCGCCCCCAGGAAGATGGGAGACGTGCTCCGGCCGGGCGACATCGTGCTCGCCCGCGTGGTCCCGGGGCGCACGTCGCCGGCCGACCTGGCCCGCGCCGGCAAGCCCCTCGCGCTCTCGCTCGAGCAGGTCCCGCGCCTCGAGGGGGCCCTCGTCGCCATCGACCCGGCCACCCGCGGCGTCCGCGCGCTGGTGGGCGGCCAGGACTTCGGCCGCTCCCAGTTCAACCGGGCCATCCAGGCGAAGCGGCAGCCGGGCAGCGCCTTCAAGCCCTTCGTCTGGGGCGCCGCCATCGAGTCGCTCCGCTTCACGCCGGCGACGGTGGTCTACGACACGCCCGACCTCTACCGGGATCCCTGGACCGGCAAGGAGTGGAAGCCGCAGAACTTCGAGAAGGACGTCTACGAGGGGCCGATGCTCCTGCGCGACGCGCTCGCCCACTCCAAGAACACCGTCTCGGCGAAGCTCGTCGACGCGCTGGGCGTGGAGGCGGTCATCGACTTCGCCCGCCGCGCCGGGATCGAGAGCGAGCTGCCCCGCTCGCTCTCGCTGGCGCTCGGGACCGGGGAGGTGACCCCCATGGAGCTCGTGAACGGGTTCGCCACCCTGGCCGCGGGGGGCTTTCCCGCGCCTCCCATCCTGGTGACCCGGGTCCGCGACCGGGACGGCAAGGTGCTCGAGGAGACCCGGCCGCTCGTCGCGCCTCCGCTCCCCGAGGCCGCGCAGGCGCCGGTACCGCCCCCCGAGGCGTCGGCCGGGGCCGGCGGGCCCGAGGACCTGTCGGCACGCCCGCCCGTCGCGCCGGTGGCGCCCGCCGTGGGGCGCCTCCCCGACCGCATCCGTCCCGAGACCGCCTACGTGACGGTGGCCATGATGAAGGAGGTCGTGCAGAGCGGCACCGGGCAGGCGGCGAAGGCGCTCGACCGGCCGGTGGCCGCCAAGACCGGGACCGCCCAGGAGCACCGGGACGCCTGGTTCGTCGGCATGACCCCGGACCTCGTCGCCGGGGTCTGGGTGGGGTTCGACAACCACGACCCGCTCGGCCCGCACGCCACCGGGGCCGGGGCCGCGCTTCCCGGCTGGCTCGGCTTCATGCAGGCGGCGGTGGGCATGCGCCCGCCCATCGACTTCGCCGTGCCCCCCGCGGTGGAGAGCGTCCGGATCGACCCGAAGACGGGGATGCTCGCGCCCGGGCTCACCGAGGGGGTGCTCCTCCCCTTCCTTCCCGGCACCGCGCCCCGGCGCACCTCGCCCGAGCCCTCCGCGGCGCCGCAGAACTTCTTCCAGGACGATCGTTAACAGCGCCGACTTCGCAGAAGTCGGCGCAGGAGCGGGGCCACCGCACCGCCACCCCAACCGCACCCTCGCCCTATCTCACCGGAGTGGCGCGCAAGGCCGCCTTCCCGTCCTTCACGTACACCTGGAAGCGCACGGTGCGGCACGCGTACTTCTGCACGAGGAGCTCCCGGTTCTTCCGGAGCTTCTCCCGGAACCGATCCCAGGTGACCCCTTCCACCGGCTCGCCCTGCTCGGTGCGGACCCGCAGGAACTCGTCGTAGACCGGCCGCCAGGTGGCTTCGCGGTCCTCCTCGCTGGGAGGAGGCGTGGTGCGCGCCGGCGCGGGGGCCGGACGGCCGGACGCCGGGGTCTGGCGGCCGACGACGGGAGGAGAACCCCTCCCCTCGTTGCCGATGGGCATCGTGGTGCGGGGGTGGCCGGCGCGCGACGCCTGGGCCGCCTGGACCGCGGCGGCGGCGAGGGGCGAACCGCCGAGCCGGCCGTCGAGCGGGGTGGGCGTCGGGGTCGCAGGGGGCGCGAGACCGCTTCCCCCGATGAAGTCGCCCAGGCGCCGGGCGTCGGTGCTCTCGTCGGGCGGGACGGCGTGGAGCGGGACGTCGAGCGTGGGCGCCGGGTAGACCGGGTCACGCGACAGGTCACGCGGAGGAGCCGGCGGCGTCGGGAACTGGGCGGGAGCCGGGACCGGCGAGGCGAGGGTCGCGCCCTGGGCGATGCGGGCCAGCCTCGCCGCCTCCGCCGCCCGGGACAGCGCCGACGCGAGCGTGCCGAACGTGCCCGACATGCGGGGCACCCGGGAGTCGAAGTCGCCCCGCGCGATGCGCTCCGCCGCGGACGCGAGCTCGCGCGGCACGTGGGAGGGGACGACCGGGTCGTGCACCAGCCCGAGCCCGAACCCGACCAGCGCGAGGAGGATCAGCGCGGCGAGCAGGGCCTGCTGGAAGACGGCGACCGGCTCGAGGGCCGGGCGGACCGGCGCGGAGAGCACCGCCACCGGCCCCTCGATGCCCGGGAGGGAGAGTGCGCGGGCCCGGAAGGCCGGGGCCTTGAGGAAGAGGACGGGGAAGGCCGGAAGGCCGGCGGCGGCCGGGATCGGCCCGACGCGCCCCGCGTCGACCACCTCGCCGCCCGTCCGGGCAGCGGCGATCACCGTGACCGCGTCGGCCTCGGAGAGGGTCGAGACCGGCTTCGCTCCCACGAAGGTGAGATCGGCGCCGGTGGCGGCCTGGAGCCGCCCGGTCCAGCGCGGGTCGATGGGCAGTCCGAAGGCGAGCGTGATCTCCCGGTCGGTGTGGATCACCGCCACGGCGTAGAGGGCCTGGTCCACCCGCACGTGTCGCGGGGCGGCGCCGGAGTCGAGGAGGAGCTGGACGAGCGGGTCGCCGGCGGGAAGCTGGCGATCCCCCACCCGCAGGGAGGCCGTCCGCTCGTGCGCGAAGCCGACGAGCGGCGCCCGCCCCATCTCCACCTCGAGGAG
>JBAXVO010000376.1:0-2994 GCA_037129355.1 Deltaproteobacteria bacterium
GTCGTCGTTGCCCTCGGAGGACTTCTTGAAGTTCCGGATGCCCTTGCCCAGGGCCTCGCCGAGCTGGGGAAGCTTCGACGGCCCGAAGATGAGCAGCGCCACCGCCAGGATGAGGAGGATCTCGCCGAATCCGAGTCTCATGGGGCCCCGTATAGCACCGGTCCCGGGCCCGCACCACCCGAACGCCGCCCACCTGATTGGGTGGTCAGCGTGCCCGGGCGGCGACGAGCGCCAGGAAGGGATCGGAGGTGATCACGCCGAGCATGAGGAGCTGCCTTCCGCCTCCACGGCCAGGGCCGGCCCCTTCCATCTTCGCCTTCCCGCCCGGAAGGCCGGGCCCCGCACCGAGCGGCACGGACCGGAGGGCCTGGAGCTGCGCCGGGGTGAGGATGGCGGCGGCCTGGGCGCGGAGCGCCTTCCCGGCGTCCCGGTCGGGAGCCATGGCGGAGCGGCGGGCATCCCCGATGGCCTGTGCGGTCCCGGGGGAGATCGGGCCTCCGGCGCGAAGCTCGTCCCGGGCGCGGGTGAGGGCGGCGACGAGGGCGGGCTCGGCCGAGTCGACGCGGGCGCGGAAGGCCTGGACCTGGGCGGCCGCCTGCTGGAGCACCGGGAGCAGGGCGCGCGCCTGGTCGGGAGTGAGCGCGAGGGCCTGGTCGACCTGGAGCGCGGCGATCTCGGCGCGCAGCGCGGACACCTCGGGCGACGGCGCGAGCGGACGGGCGGCGGCGGGAGCGGCGGCGAGGAGGAGGAGGGCGGCGAGGGCGGGGCGTGCGGTCATGGGAACTCCTGGATGGGGTGTCTCCTTGCCCGACCCGGGACCGGTCGAAAGGTTGCGTGGGTCGCGTGCGAGCGTCAGCGGTGTCGCCGCAGCGCCTCCTCGAGCCTCCCGTCGTGCCCGTAGTAGTCGTCGGAGAAGTGGGCGGTGCCGTCCTGGAGCACCATGACCGTGTCGTAGAAGACGATCACCGGGATGGGCGTCTTCAAGTTCACCTGGCGTGGACGGTCGCCGGCCATGGCCGCCTCGATCCGGGCCCGGTTCCACTCGGGGTCCTCGCGGAGCACCCATTCGGCGAGCGTGGGCGGATCCTCCACCCGGATGCACCCGTGGCTGTAGTCCCGTCGTGCCCGGGAGAAGATCGAGCGCGCCGGCGTGCCGTGCATGTAGATGTTGTTCGCGTTCGGGAAGATGAACTTGGCGAGCCCGAGCGAGTTCTTCTCCCCCGGGCGCTGCCGGAGGATGAGCTTTCCGGACGCGACCAGCGAGAGGTTCTCCGGCGTGGCCGGCAGTGCCGGGGCGTCCTCGGCGCTGCTCTCCACGATCTCCATGTCCTGGCGATCGAGGTAGCCCGGGTCGCGCCGCGCGTGCGGCAGGATCTCCGTCTTCACGATGCTCGGCGGTGGGTTCCAGTAGGGGCGGAAGACCACGTACTTCAGCTTCTCGATGAAGATCGGCGTGGCGTGCCCAGCGGATTTCCCGGTCACGACCCGCATCCGGATCAGGGTGCCCGGGTTCTCCGGCTCGATGGCCCAGAGCATGAAGAGGGGGACGTTCACGAAGATGACCGACCTGTCGGAAAGGAGCGGGAGCCAGCGCATGCGCTCGAGGGCGAGCTCGATCTGGCGGATGCGCGCCGTGAACGGGGTGTTGAGGGCGGCGAGGGTGCCCCGGCCGATCACGCCGTCCGGTTCCAGGGCGTGCCGGTCCTGGTAGTGCTTCACCCCGTCCACGAGGGCGCCGGCGTAGAGGGGCGTGCCGTCGGGTGCCGTGGACGGTGGTGGGGCGTTCTCCGGCAGGTCGCCCAGCGCGCGGAGCCGGGCGTCGAGCGGGGTGACGCCGGGCCACGGCTTACCCGGCTCGATCTTCCTCACCGTGGGCCCGAGAGCCGGCAGGAGCGGGGGCTCTCCCCGGGCGGCCATTGCCCGATACCTGGCGAGGGCGTCGACGAGCCGCCTGTAGGCGTCGAAGGGCGGCTCCGCGGCCGCGAAGGCTGCCGCGCACCCTCCACCGTCCCGCGCCGAGCGGAGCACCGCCGGGAGATCGAGCCGCTTGCCGCTCACGTCGATGTCGAAGTCCACGCTGCGGGGGTCGACGCGCCCCTCGTGCACGTCGCCGATGAGGCGCATGAGCGCGGCGGTTAGCCCCACGTCGAACCGGGCGGCATCCACAGCAGACGGAGGGGCCGCCTTCAGCGCCGCCCAGCGGGCGGACAGGGAGGCGACGTCGTAGTCGGCGGGATCGAGGCCGCTCCGGTCGGCGCGCGAAAGCGTCTCGATGCAATCGGCCACCACGCCGCGCGGCGTCTTGCCGTCGAACCAGAAGAGGGCGCCCGGATCGGCCGCGTACAGGACCTCGAGGGAGGGGAGATCGGTCGCCTGGATCGGGCGGACGGCAGCGGGGTCGCGCGCCGAGCCGAGCAGGGCCAGGGCCACCGCGCCCGCCTCCGGCCAGGGTTCCCCGGCGAACGACACCGGCAGGGCGGCGACCATGCCCGTGGCGAGAAGCGCGACTCGGAGTGCGACCTTCATGGCTCGGGACGACGATACCGTCCCCGGGAAGGGTTCGTGCCGCCAGGGAGGGGCCCCGACTCATGAGGGTTGGAGGAGCCGCGGGTGCGGCCTCCCTCGAAGACGTTTCCGTTGATCGCGGTACACGCCTGGGTAGAATTCCCGGGCCCCGATGAAAAGTTCTGAAAATCCAGGCGCCTGTCCTTCGCCGGACGGACCCTCCCGCCGCCGCTTCCTCGGTGGGCTGGCCGTTCTCGGCGGGGCGCTCCTCGTGCCCGCCCGGGTGCTCGCCGCCGCGTCGCCGCGGGGGGAGCGGCGCGTCTCCTTCGTCCACACCCACACCAGTGAGCGATTCTCCACGACCTACTGGGGCGACGGCACCTATCTCGAGGGGGAACTCGCGCGCGTCGACGACTTCCTCCGGGACTTCCGCACCGGCGAGCGTCACCCCATCGACCCGGCCCTCCTCGACGAGCTCCACGAGCTGGC
>JBAXVO010000377.1:0-2985 GCA_037129355.1 Deltaproteobacteria bacterium
GCACGTAGTGGGCCACGGCGTAGGGGAGCCAGAGCAGGTCGTCGGAGCACCGCGTTCGCGTGCCGCGCCCGCTCGGCTCGTGCCACCAGTGAAGGACGTCGCCTTCCTGGAACTGGTGGGCCGCCGCGCGCAGCAGGTGCTCCCGCGTCAGGTCGGGACGGGCCAGGACGAGCGCCATCACGTCCTGGAGCTGATCCCGGAAGCCGAAGGCCCCGCCGGGTTGGTGGTAGCCGGAGCGCGCCCAGACCCGGCATCCGAGGTCCTGATAGAGGAGCCAGCGGTTCATCAGCACGTCGAAGGAGTCGTCCGGGGTCCGGACCTGGATGGCCCCCAGCGTCTCGTCCCAGCCGCGCCCGACCCTCGCCAGCGCCGCCTCCGCGGCGGCGACGGTCCCGTGACGGGCCACCAGTTCCCGGACGTCGGCCGTGCTGCTCCCCTCGCCCAGCAGGAAGACGACCCGCCGGGTCTCGCCCGGGGCGAGCGACAGGGAGACGTGGAGTCCCGCGCAGGGATCCAGCCCGGCCCCGAACCGTCCGGACAGCGACGACTCGAGGAGGGCCACCGGCTCCGCCACCGATCCGTTGCGCCCCACGAAGGAGGAGCGGTCTCCGGTCGCGGAACTCGGGGGCTCGCTGGCGTGGGCGAACGCCACCCTCCCGGCCAGGTCGTGGTTCCACGGGTTGGTGGCCAGGATCGTCCGGGTCTCGTCGTCCCACCGCGTGACCACGTGCAGGTGCTGCCCCTCCTGCGGCGGACCCAGGACCCACTCCGCGTACCCGAGGACGCCGAGGCGGCGCGTCGACGGCCCCTCGTTGGTCAGGGTGAGCATGGAGAACTTCACCGGATCGACGTCGTCCACGAAGACGGCCAGCTCGTGCCGGATGCCCCGGGAGGCGTGGGCGAACCGGGTGATCCCCGCCGAGTGACGGACGACGTACCGACCGCTCGCCGCGTTGCGGGACATGGGCCCCGGCGTGGGGGACCAGGAGACGCCCGTCTCCTCGTCGCGGACGAAGATGGCCTCGCCGGTGGGGTCGGTGACCGGATCGTTGGCGAAGGAGGTGAGCCGGTTCTCCCGGCTGTTCGTGGCCCAGGTGGTGGCCGACCCCGAGGCGGTGACGATGGTCCCGAATCCGGGGTTGGCGATGACGTTCACCCAGGGTGTCGGGGTCTCCTCTCCTCCCTCGAGCACGATCACGTAGTCCCGCCCCCGGTCGGCGAACCCCCCCAGGCCGTTGCCGAGGGCCAGGACCGGGACCTCGGCCGGAGGGAGCGGCGCGTGGCGCGGGGCGGGGCGCACCGGGACGGCGAGGAACGGGGCGAACGAGCCCGTCCAGGGGGGATCGTGCCGGTCGAGCTGCTGGGCCAGCCCGCCCAGGTCGTCGGCCAGGATGGCCCGCGCCACCGTCGAGAGGAGGAGGTGCTCGGCCTCGGGCATCCGGTCGCGCCGGAGCAGGTAGACCCCACCCAGGCGGTGCTTCCTGTTGCGCCAGGGACCGTCGTCGAGGAGCGCGGTGAGCGCGCCGTGCGCCTCGTCGAGGTAGCTCGCGGGGTGCTCGTTCAGGATGACCACGTCGGCCTGGAGCCCCTTGAGCCGCCAGTATTCCTGCGCCTGGAGGACCTGACGCACCAGCGCGATCCCGTCCTCCGCCACCACGCGGACGAGGACGATGGGGACGTCTCCGGAGATGCCGTGCGGCCAGAGCCCTGCCTGGCCGAGGGTGTTGCGGGCCAGCAGTTCCGGGGGGGCGCGAAGCGAGGCGTCGCTCCGCAGCACGCGCGAGGCCAGCCGCTCGAAGAGGAGGGCCTCCTCGCCGGTGATCCCCAGGTGGCGCAGCGTGCTCCGGGCGTGGGCCGCGGCGAGCGCGAAGGTCCGGGCCGTGGCGCTCGGGTCTCGGTAGCGCTGGGCGAGCGCCAGCGCGGTCTCGCGGCTCGAGGTCATCCCGGTGGCGAAGGACATCCGGGCCACCCCGCCGGGCGCGAGCCGGATGCGCTGGCGGAGGCTGACGATCGGATCGAGCAGGACGCCGGTGGTTCCGGTGAGAGACCGCCCGTCGAGGGCCTGGGGATCGCGGGGGCTGCGCCCGCGCCCCAGGAACCGTGCCCGGTCGGTCTCCCACTCCACGGGCCCCTGCGTGCGCCCTTCCTGGGCGATGACGTGGAGCCCCCACGCCGGGGCGTCGTCGGGAGCCCTGGCTCGCCGGTGACAGAGCAGCGCGGCGCTCGCGGGGACGTACTCCGACTCGACGAAGAGCTTGCCGAAGGCCGGATGGGCGAGGTCGTCCGACGGAGGCGCGAGCACGATCTCGGCATAGCTCGTCACCTCGATCTCGCGGACGCCCGTGCCGTGGTTGGTCACCACCAGCCGACGGACCTCGACGTCGTCCTCGGGCGAGACCGCGACGTCGAGCTGGGTCCCGATCTCGTCCTCCCGCCGGTGGAAGGTGGCCCGCTCCACCGCGAAGGTGACCAGGTAGTCCTCGGCCTCGCCCGGGGTGGGGTGCTGGGTGGCCGACCAGACCTTCCCGCTTCGGACGTCCCGCAGGTAGAGGAACTGGCTCCCCGGATCGCAGGTGGAGTCGAGGCGCGACCGGGTGACGGCGCGGCCGCGGCAGAAGCTCGCGCCCCCCCCGGCGTTGGTCAGCACCGACGTGTAGTTCCCGTTCGAGAGGAACTGGGCGTGGGGGTACGGCGTGTGCGCGGACCGGAAGCGCCGCACCGCCACCACCGGGACCTGCGCCTCGCGCGTGGAAGTCTCGTCCGGACGGGGCCGCGCGAAGGGGGCGTGGCGGGGCGCCTTCTCCTGGAGGAGCAGCTCGGTGGCCCGGACCCCGGGCTCGGCGTGGAACCGCTCCACCATCCGGTTTCCCTGCAGCACGTTGGCGAGCGCCACGAGGGTCATCCCCTGGTGGTGCGCGAACCAGGTCCGCACGACCACCCCCTCGACGGCGCGCCCTCCGCGGGCAGGGACCCCGGGCTCGTCGG
>JBAXVO010000378.1:0-2976 GCA_037129355.1 Deltaproteobacteria bacterium
GCAGCGGCTCCCACTCGAAGGACCGGCACGTCAAGGCCTTCCAGATCGCCGCGCTGGAACTGGAGCGAACCCGGAAGTTGCGGGAGCTCGAGGGTGTGCGCGTCCGCACGGCAGGCCTGATGGAGCGGCTCCGGGAAGTCGATGCGCTCATCCGGAAGCACCAGGCCGACCTGGGCGTGGTCTCCCTGGAGGTCTCCGAGGAGCCGCCGCCCCCCGTCCGGAAGCGCCAGACCATCCGGTACGGCTGAGGGGGGAACGGCGATGGCAACGACGACGGGACGCTACCTGTACGGGCTCATCCGGACGAAGGAGGACGTCGACTACGGCGCCATCGGCCTGGAGCACGACGGCAGCCGCGGGCGCGTGCACACGGTGATCGTCGACTCGGTGGGCGCCGTGGTGAGCGACTTCTCGCCTCGCGAGCGCCTGCTTCCGCTCCGCAAGAACCTCGAGCCGCACAACCAGGTCCTGAAGGAGGTCATGCGGTCGGTCACGGTGATCCCCATGACCTTCGGCCACGTGGCCCGGAACGACGAGGAGATCCGCAAGACCCTGCGGCGGCACTCCGCCGCCATCTCCGCCCAGCTCGACCGGGTCGACGGCGCGGTCGAGATGGGGCTCAAGGTGAAGTGGGACGTCGACAGCATCTACGACTACATCGTCGGCGTGGACCGGGAACTGGCGGCGATGCGCGACCAGATCTTCGGCCGATCCAGCGCGCCCTCCGCGAACGAGAAGATGGAACTGGGAAAGCTCTTCGAGGACCGGCTGAACCGGGAGCGGGAGACCCAGGCCGACCGCGTGCTGGAGCTGTTCAAGGACGGCGTCCGCGAGACCAAGGTCAACGTTCCCAAGGGCGAGAAGATGGTGATGGACCTCGCCTTCCTGGTGGACCGGGGCGCGCAGAAGGCCTTCGAGGAGCGGATCTACCAGGTCGCCGGGGCCTTCCCGTCCGAGTACGTCTTCGACTACAGCGGCCCCTGGGCGCCCTTCCACTTCGTCGACCTCGATCTGGGCATGGACGCAGAAAACTGAGGGGACCCTTGGGGATCATCTCGTCACCGATGAGGGGACTCTTCCGGATCTTCCGGGAGGTGGCGGATCGCGCCGAGGCGGAGATGTACGACGAGGATGCCGTGAAGGCCGAGCTCATGGCCGCCTACCGGCAACTCGAGGACGGCTCCATCACGGAGGAGGCCTTCGCCGAGCGCGAGGCCGAGCTGGTGGAGCGGCTCGACGAGATCGACCGGCACCGGAAGGGAAAGGGGTCCCGTGGCGCTGCCTGATCTCGCCCGCCGCTCGGCCTCCCGTCCCCGCGTCCCGTCGCTGGCGAGCCAGCGCAGGGTCAGCCTGTGCGAGACGCTCGACCGCGTGCTCAACAAGGGAGCCGTCGTCGCCGGGGACATCGTCATCTCGGTGGCGGGGGTGGACCTCCTCTACGTGGGGCTGAACCTGGTCGTCACCTCCGTCGAGACCATGCGCAACTGGGAGCCGTCGCGGCCGCAGGCGAGCCTGCCCGCCCCTCCCCCACCGGAGGCCCACCCATGACCATCCGCCACGGAGAGATCCGCGGTAGCCCCGAGGACCTGGAAGCCTTCGCCGACTCGGCGGAGCTGCCCCGGGCGCCGCAGGCGCTCCCGAGACGAATCGCGCTGGAGCCGGAGAAGGTGGAGCAGGGGCTCACCCAGCTCGTCCTCTCCGTCGTCGAACTGCTCCGCCGCCTCCTCGAGAAGCAGGCCATCCGCCGGGTGGAGGGCGGAAGCCTCTCCGCCGACGAGGTGGAGCGCCTGGGAACCACGCTCATGAAGCTCGAGGAGCAGATGGAGATGCTGAAGGACCACTTCCACATCGAGAGCCTCGACATCGATCTCGGCCCGCTCGGAAATCTCTTCGACGACCAGGGCCCGCAGGGGAGAAGCTGATGGAACAGCAACGAACGCGGTTGACCCATTCGACCCAGACGTCCAACCTGGCCGACATCCTGGAGCGGGTGCTCGACAAGGGCATCGTCATCGCCGGGGACATCAAGGTGAAGCTCGTCGACATCGAGCTGCTCACCATCCAGATCCGGCTCATGATCGCCTCGGTCGACAAGGCCAAGGAGATGGGCATGGACTGGTGGATCCGGAACCCGGACTTCAGCTCCAAGGCCATGACGGATCAGTCCAAGGAGATCCGCGAGCTGCGCGATCGCATCGCGCAGCTGGAGCACGCGCCCGTTCCGGCGGCGTCCGGATCGGCGTTCCTCGCCGTACCCGTCTCGAGGAGGGACCCATGAGCACGATTCGCGAAGACGACGTGGAGGAGGAGATCGACGTGGTGCAGGTCACGATCACGCCCCCCCCCGCACCCCCGCCGGCGGCACCGCCCAACCCCGTGCTGGCGCGGCTGCTCCGGATGGCCGACGGCTACCGGCGCAGCGGCCAGCCCTACCAGGCCATCGAGATGTACTTCGAGCTCGTCGACGACCACGGCGAGACGCCGCAGGGGATCCAGGCCCGGGAGCATCTGATGGCGGTCTGCGAGCAGTACGAGCAGGAGGGAAAGATGCGGCAGGCCCGCGCCCTCTACGAGCGGCTGCTCTGACGGAGGCCGGCTAGGGCCCGGCCACCTTCGCCCGCAGCGCCTTCGCGTCGGCGAGCGCGGGCAGGTCCGGGTCGGCGTCCTTCCACATCTCGAGCAGGCGATCGAGCCGGACCCGCGCCTCGGCGGGCCGGCCCAGCTTCGCCTGGCAGCGGGCGCCCTCGAGGAGCGAGAGCGGCATGCGGACGCTCCACGGGGCGTACACGTCCCACGGCCACGGAAACTCGGCCGGCATCCGGTCGAACGCCACGATGGCCTCCTCGCAGCGACCGGCGTCGGCGAGCATCCTTCCCAGGAGGTGCGCGTGGCGGGAGTCGCGTGCTTTCACCTTGTCCAGCAGGCTTGCGAGCGAGGTCGCCGCGTCCGCGGCACGGCCGGCCTTCCAGTCGGCCA
>JBAXVO010000379.1:0-2967 GCA_037129355.1 Deltaproteobacteria bacterium
GTCGACGGCGACTCGCAGACCAGGATGCCGGCGTCCCGCATGATGGTCATCTTGGCCTCGGCGGTGTCGCCGCCGCCCGAGATGACGGCGCCGGCGTGCCCCATCCGCTTGCCCGGGGGCGCGGTGCGGCCGGCGATGAAGCCCACCACGGGCTTCGTCATGTTGGCCTTCACCCATTCGGCGCCGCGCGCCTCCTCGGTGCCGCCGATCTCGCCGATCATGATGACGCCGTCGGTGTCGGGGTCGGCCTCGAAGAGCCGGAGCACCTCGATGAAGTCGAAGCCGTGGACCGGGTCGCCGCCGATGCCCACCGCGGTCGTCTGGCCGAGCCCGATCTGGGTGAGCTGGAGCACCGCCTCGTAGGTCAGGGTGCCGGAGCGGGAGACGACGCCCACCCGGCCGGGCCGGTGGATGTGCCCGGGCATGATCCCGATCTTGCACTGGCCGGGGGTGATGACGCCGGGGCAGTTGGGGCCGAGCAGCCGCACGCCGGGCTGGTCCTGCAGGTAGCGCTTCACCCGGACCATGTCGAGGACCGGGATGCCCTCGGTGATGGCGACCACGAGCGGGACACCCGCGTCGGCCGCCTCGAGGATGGAGTCGGCCGCGAAGGGCGGCGGGACGAAGACCGCGGCCGCGTTCGCGCCGGTCTCCCGCACCGCCTGCTCCACGGTGTTGAAGATGGGCACCTGCCCCTGGAAGCGCGTGCCGCCGCGCCCGGGGGTGACGCCGGCAACGACCTTGGTCCCGTAGGCCAGCATCTGCTCCGAGTGGAAGCTGCCGGCCGACCCGGTGATGCCCTGGACGACGACGCGCGTGTTTCGATCGACGAGGATGCTCACGGTGTTCCTCCCGCCTACGCCTTGGCCGACCGGACCGCCGCCACGACCTTGCGGGCGGCGTCGCCGAGGTCGTCGGCGGCGATGATGTCGAGACCACTCTTGGCCAGGATCTCGTTGCCGAGCTCGACGTTGGTCCCCTGGAGCCGGACCACGAGCGGCATCGACAGCCCCAGCTGGCGCGCCGCGGCCACGACGCCGTTGGCGATGACGTCGCACTTCATGATGCCGCCGAAGATGTTCACCAGGACCGCCTTCACGGCCGGATCCTGGAGGATGATCTTGAAGGCCTCGGTGACCTTCTTCTCGTCGGCGCCGCCGCCCACGTCGAGGAAGTTGGCCGGCGCCCCGCCCGCGAGCTGGATGACGTCCATGGTGGCCATGGCCAGGCCGGCGCCGTTCACCATGCAGCCGATGTTGCCGTCGAGGGCGATGTAGGCGAGGTCGTACTCCTTCGCCTGCGTCTCCTTGGGGTCCTCCTCGCCGGGGTCGCGCATCGCGGCGACCTCGGGATGGCGGTAGATGGCGTTGTCGTCGAAGTTGAGCTTCGCGTCGAGGGCGATGACCCCGCCGGTCGCGGTGACCACGAGCGGGTTGATCTCGGCGATGGAGGCGTCGGTGGCGATCGCCGCCTGGAAGAGGCCGGTGGAGAAGCGCACGAAGGCGGCCACGCTGTCCCCCTGCAGGCCGAGCTGGAAGGCCAGCTGGCGGGCCTGGAAGGGCATGAACCCGAGCAGCGGGTCGACGGTCTCCTTCAGGATCTTCTCGGGGTGGGCCTTGGCCACCTCCTCGATGTCCATGCCGCCCTCCGCCGACGCCATCACCGTCATGCGGCTGCGCTCGCGGTCGAGGGCGATGCCGAGGTAGAGCTCGCGGGCGATGCGGACGCCCTCCTCGATGTAGAGCTTGCGGACCTCCTGCCCCTCGGGCCCCGTCTGCGGGGTGTGCAGGACCATCCCGAGCAACGCCTCGGCGTGGAGCCGGGCCTCCTCGGGGGAGCGGGCCAGCTTGATGCCGCCGGCCTTGCCGCGACCGCCGGCGTGGATCTGGGCCTTCACCGCGCAGATGCCGCCGCCGAGCTGTCGGGCGGCGCCTTCGGCCTGAAGGGGGGTCGTCGCAAGGATGCCTCGGGGGATGGACACCCCGAACTTCTTGAGGATTTCCTTGGCCTGGTACTCGTGGATCTTCACCGGGGCCTCCTGGGGGTCACCCTGCGGGGGCGGCTCTGCCTCCCGCGGGACTCTCTTTTATCCCCCTTGGCCGCCGCGGGGTGAAGAAAAGCGGGACCTACAGCCTGGTCTCGTCCACCGACCGCTTCACGCTCGCCACAGACCGGGCCAGCATGGCCTTCTCGTCGTCCTCGAGGTCGAGCTCCACGATGCGCTCCACTCCGCCGGCGCCGATGACCACCGGGACCCCCACGAACATCCCCTTGATCCCGTACTGGCCGTCGAGGAGCGCCGAGCAGGGCAACAGCCGCTTCTGGTCGCGGAGGAAGCTCTCGGCCATGGTCACGGCGCTCGCCGCCGGGGCGTAGAAGGCCGACCCCGTGCCGAGCAGGGCCACGATCTCGCCGCCCCCCTTGCGGGTTCGCTCCACGATGGCGTCGAGCCGGACCTTGTCGAGGAGCTTGGTGAGCGGGACCCCGTTCACGGACGAGTAGCGGAGCAGCGGCACCATGTCGTCACCGTGGCCGCCGAGCACCATGGCGCAGACGTCCTGCGGCGCCACGCCGGCCGCGTCGCCCACGAAGTACTGGAAGCGCGCCGTGTCGAGCACGCCGGCCATGCCCACCACCCGGTTCTTCGGGAAGCCGGTGACCTTCCACATCGCGTAGACCATCGAGTCGAGCGGGTTGGTCACCACGATGACGAAGGCGCCCGGGGCGTACTGCTTCACCCCCTGGGCGACCCGGGTGATGGCCTCCAGGTTGACCTGGAGCAGGTCGTCCCGGCTCATGCCCGGCTTGCGCGGCACGCCGGCCGTGACGATGCAGACGTCGGCGTCCTTGATGATCGAGTAGTCGGTGGTGCCGCCGCCGGTGACGGCGACGTCGAACCCGAGGACGCCCCGCGTCTCCTGGAGGTCGAGGGCCTTGCCCTTGGCCACCCCCTCCATGATGTCGACG
>JBAXVO010000038.1:0-18189 GCA_037129355.1 Deltaproteobacteria bacterium
ACTTGAACCTCTGGCTGGCGACCGTCATGGATGGCCGCGCCTCTTGTCTACTCACGTGCACCACACGGGGCCGGACCCCGGCAATCCCACCCAGGAGACCGAATGCCACGAGCCACTCGCCACGCTGCCTCCCCGCTCGGTGTCGCGGAACCATCCCGACCCGGGAGCACGTGGCGAGAACGGAGGATGGCCGGGGCCCGCTGGACCGTCGGCATCCTCTGCTCGCTCTCGCTCGCCGCGTGCGGGGGCGGGAGTGGCGACGCGGCCACGTCGTCCACGGCCGTGATCGGCCCCGCGGGCGGCACGCTCACCGGGCCCGACGGCGTGCAGGTCATCGTTCCGCCCGGAGCCCTGAACCAGGCCACCACCATCGGCATCGCACGCTCCGCGGTGGGGGCGCCGGATCCCCTCGACGCCTATCCGGTGTCCGGTTCCGTCTACGAGCTCACCCCGCACGGCGTGGCCTTCAACGTGCCCGTGACCATCCGGGCGCCTGCGGGCAGTGCGCCCGATCCCCAGCTGTTCATGGCCAGCCCGGGGCAGCCGTGGGTCGGGACGTCGGCCACCTACGCGAACGGCATCGCCGAGTGGCAGCGCAGCAGCTTCTCCTGGCTCTTCGTGGCCTTGTGCTCCTTCCCGACCGGGATGGAGGGGGACCCCTACTGGTGCAGGCATGGGCTCAGCGCCGCGCACATCCACGCCACGCCGATCGAGGCCATGACCCAGACCCAGTTCCCCAGCGACCCGGCCAACGGCGCCTTCGGCGCCTACCGGGTCGATCAGGCCGCGAGCCTCGAGCTCTCCCAGTTCGTGAAGGTGCCCGGCAACTGCGGCAACGTGACGGTCCGCTTCCTGCGCCGGAGCTGGGCCGATCCCCTCTTCTGGTGGTCCCCGGCCGTGCTGGCCCGGACACAGGTCCTGGCGACGCAGCATCCGGTGATGACCGCCTCGGGCACGGGTGATCTCACCGGCACCGCCATCCTCACGGTCCCCTTCTCCCACCTCGACGCCGGCCACAACCAGTTCGTCATGGCCGCCTCCTACGACTGCGACGGAATCGCTCGCACACCCCTCGGCGGCGGTCGCTTCTCCTACGCCTGGGATCCGTCGCATCCTCGCCACTTCGACCTGTGGGGCGACGGCATCATGGTGGAAGGCAACGTCCCGACACCGGCGGTGACCTACACGGTGGGGGGCTTCGTGAGCGGGCTCGTCGGATCCGGCCTGGTCCTGCAGGACAACGGCGGCGACGACCTCCCCGTCGTGTCCGACGGCACGTTCACCTTCGTCACCCCCGTGGGCGCGGGCGCGCCGTACGCCGTGACGGTGCGCACCAATCCCACCGGTCCGGCGCAGACGTGCACGGTCCAGAACGGCACCGGCACCGCCACCGCCAACGTCACCGCCGTGACCGTGACCTGCGTCACCAACCCGTCCACGAAGTCCTGGCAGGGCGCCGGCCTTCTGGAAACCATCGACGAGGGCGATGCCTTCGAGGCGCAGGTCGCCTTCGACGGCAGCGGAAACGCCATGGCGGTGTGGTCGCAGCTCAACGCGGCCAGCGGTCAGTTCAAGATCTGGGCACGTCGCTACGTGCCCGCCTCCGGATGGGGCACGGCGCAGCGCATCCAGTCCAGCGCCACGGTGGAGGGGCGCGGGCCGCGCGTCGCCTTCAAGGCGAACGGCGACGCGATGGTGGTCTGGGTGCAGTACGACGCGGGTGCGGTCAACAACGTCTGGACCACCTCGTTCACGGCCTCCACCGGCACATGGGGCTCGGCCACGCAGCTCAATGCCGGAACGACGGGGGTCTCCTACCCCCAGATCGCCATCGACCCGAGCGGCAACGCCGTCGTGGTGTGGCCCGAGAGGGCGAGCTCCGTCGAGTTCCACATCCAGGCTCGTCGCCTCGTCGGCGGCGTGTGGGGAGCCGCGCAGCTCCTCGACACGGCTTCAGGAAACGCCAGCTGGCCCAGGATCGCCATGGATGCCGCCGGCGATGCCATGGTGGTGTGGCTGCAGGAGAACGGCGCCGGTGGGGACGTCTGGGCGAGCCGCTTCACGGTGGGCACGGGCTGGGGCAGGGCCGCCCTGATCGAGGCCAACGACCGGAATGCCTACAACCTGGACGTCGTCTCGGATGCGGCGGGCAACGCGATGGCCGTGTGGGTCCAGTCCGACGACACGAATCCGGTCACCAACTCCTCCGCCGTCTACTCCAACCGATTCTCGGCGTGAAGCTGGGGAGGGGCTGCCCTGGTGAAAACCGGCGCGCCCTTCGCCCGGGCCAGCGTGGTCGCCATGAACGCCGGAGGCGACGCGGTGGTGGTGTGGGAGGAGGACGACGGGTTCGACGGTACGAGCGTCTGGGCGCGCAGCTACGCGGCCGGGGTGGGGGGCGTGCCCGCCCGCTTCGACGACCAGACCACCATCCGTGCCGTGAGCCCCTGGGTGGGCATCGACTCCAGCGGCGGTACCGTAGCGGTGTGGAAGCAGGGCGCCCGGATCCTGTCGAACGCTGCCACGGCAGGGGCGGGATGGGGAACCCCCACGGACATCGATGGCAGCATCGGCCTGGGGGCGCCCAACCTGCCCCAGGTCGCCGTCGACGGGGCGGGCAACGCGATCGCGCTGTGGCAGCGCGAGGGCGTGGGGGTCACGCGCGGCCCCAACCTCTGGGTCAACGTGTTCAAGTAGGCATCCGGAACTGGGACGGGGGAATCCGCGCTCGTGGATTCCCTCGTCACGGGGGCGGCCCCTGGCTGATCAGGGATGCCATGACCAGCTGGACCTCCCCTGTGGCCTCCTTTCGGGACATGCCCTCCCGGGTCACGACCCATCCGGTGTAGGTGATTCGCACACCCGTGGGTCGCTCCGACCCGCTCGGCGTCGGTGAAGGGGCTTCGCCCTCTCGTCGAATCAGAGCAGTTGGACGGCCCCTGGCGCGGCCCGGCGATTGCAACACCCCCCTGGTGAAGAGCGCCGTCCCCGGCCCGCCTGCCGAGCGTCACACCTGGTGCCGCCCATTTCGGGGAGGCACGACCTGAAGGAGCACACGCATGCACCAGTCCCGACTTGGTCTCGTCACGCTCGCCGCGCTTCTCATCGTCGGATGCTCCAGGCCCTCCTCGGACTACGACCCGGACCCGGCCAGGTCCACGCTCGCGGCCAGCCCTTCCACGCTCGCCGTCGGAGAGACGAGCGCCCTCACGGCAACGATCTTCAACAAGGGTGGACAGGAGACTCGAGACACGTTCGTGGTCGTGTTCTCCTCCACCGGGAATCCGGCTTCCATCGTCCCGACATCCGGCAAGACCGGGGAGCACGGGCCCTCGGGAGTCGTCTACGCGTCGGTGACCTCGACCACGGTCGGCGTGACCACCATCACCGCGAAGATCGGCGACACCGTCATGGCGACGACCACGGTGACGTTCACGCGGGAACCCCCATCCCCAACGCTCTCCACGGTGACGGCGAACCCCGCCAGCGCGCCCGCGAACGGCGTCGCGCCGATCACGGTGACGGTCACGCTCCGTGACGCCTCCTCGATCGCGTATGCCGGGCAGCGCGTCACGCTGGCCTACTCCGGCTCCGGTACCGTCCAGCCCGCATCGGCGACCACGGATGCGCAGGGCCAGGCCGCGTTCACCGTGACCGCCACCACCGCCAACGCGGGCACGGTCACCGCGACGGCCTGGAGCGTGGTGGTCACCCAGACACCGACGCTCACCTTCCTTCCTGCCTACTCGATCGGCGGGACCGTGACCGGTCTCACCGGCGCAGGCCTGGTCCTCGCGTCCCCGGGTCTCACCGACCTGACCGTCGCATCCGGCGCGACCTCGTTCACGTTCGCCCCCAGGCTCGGCACCGGATCCAGCTACGACGTCACCGTGAAGACGCAGCCGGCCGGGCTCGGCTGCGTGGTGACCGATGGCTCGGGCACCGTCGCCGGCGCCGACGTCACGGCTCCCGTCGTGACCTGTCGAGGGTGGACGCAGGTGGCCGGCGGAGAGAAGCACTCCGTCGCCATCACGGCGACCGGCGAGCTCTACTCCTGGGGCGCGAACGGCTACGGCCAGCTCGGCGACGGGACGATCGTGGACAAGCCCACGCCGACGAAGGTGACCACCTCGCTCCGCTTCGTCGCCATCGCAGCCGGGATGAACCACAACGTCGCCGTCACCGCGACCGGCGACGCCTACGCCTGGGGCGACAACCAGTACGGTCAACTCGGCGTCGGGTCGACCACCCAGCGCAACTCCCCGACGAAGATCGACTCCGCGCTGGCCTTCGCCGGCGTGGCGGCCGGGTCCGACCACTCGTTGGCCGTCACGACCGGGGGGGACGTCTACGCCTGGGGGTCGAACGCCCAGGGGCAACTCGGCACGAACGGCCAGCAGGATTCCCTCTCGCCCGTCGCCATCGCCTCCGCGCTCAAGTTCGGCTCGGTCGGCGCGGGCAGCAAGCACTCGCTCGCGGTCACGACCGGCGGCGACGCCTGGGCCTGGGGCTTCAACATCGCCGGCCAGCTCGGCGACGGGTCGACCACCGACCGGCGCGCCCCCGTGGCCGTGTCGTCCACGTCGAAGTTCTCGAGGCTCGTGGGCGGCGCGGTCCACTCCCTCGGCCTCACCACCGGAGGAGGCGTGTACGCCTGGGGCGGCAACACGCAGGGACAGCTCGGCGACGGCACGGACGCCGACAGGCCGACGCCCGTGCAGGTGACGACGCTCTCCTCGGTCACGGCCATCGCGGCGTGCGACCAGCACTCCATGGCGGTCACCGGCGGGAGCCAGAAGGTCTGAGGCGGGAACTTCAGCGGACAGCTCGGCCTCGGCGACAAGACGCCGAGAAACGTGCCGACCCAGGTCCCGTCGCTCTCCGGCGTCACCGGCACCGGGGCGGGATGGTTCCACTCCTTCGCCATCGTGAACGGCCCCGCCGTCTGGGGCTGGGGCGACAACCTGTGGTGGCAGGTCGGCGACGGGTCGCAGACGCCGTTCATCCTCTCCCCCGTCGACGTGACGCCGCACTGAGGCGTCCTGCGAGTCGCCCGAAGAACCGCCCCCGAGGCCCTCGGGGGCGCGGGCAACCTCTTCGGGAAAAAGGGAACGGCCGGTCCCGAGTGATTCGGAACCGGCCGCTTTTTCTTCCGTTTTGGTGGACCCGACCGGGATCGAACCGGTGACCTCCTGAATGCCATTCAGGCGCGCTCCCAGCTGCGCCACGGGCCCGTCTATCTGTCGGCCTAAGCCGTCTCTTCCTCCAGGCGCCTCACCTGCTCACGAAGCGTCTGCAACTGCGCGGCGAGTGCGTCGACCTCCGCGAGGAGGTTCCGGAGATCGTCCGGGACACCCGCCACACCCTGGCGCGCCAGGGTGTAGTACCGCTCGCCGAGATCCTGAAGACGCCGGTCGAGCTCCCTGCGGGCGAAGGCTGCGTCGAGCTTCTCCTTGCCGATCTGGGACCGCTGCACGATGCGGTCACGGATGCGGATGAGAAGATCGCGTAACGCCAAGTCACCCTCCCCAGGGGGCAAACGATGCTGCAGACCCCCGACGGGAGGGCGCTTTCTAACGCGCCGCCCCGTGCCCCGTCAAGCGGGTTCGCCCCTTTGCCGGCGCCCTGGCGGACCCCCTGACGGCGCGCCTGGCCAGCCTCGCCAGGTAGAAGCCGGCACCCGGCTGGAGGTGCGGCCAGCGTCGCTCCTCGGCCACCAGCCGGAACGTCGGGTGGCTGGCCAGGAAGGCGAGCACGACCTCCTCCCCCTCCTCCCGGAAGATCGAGCAGGTGGCGAAGACGAGCGCCCCCCCGGGCCGGACCTGCTCGGCCCCCCTGGCGAGGACGTCGGCCTGGGCCTCCTGGAACCGCGCCACGGCCTCGTCGTCGATGCGCCAGCGGGCATCCGGCTCCCGGGCGAGCGCCCCCGAGCCGCTGCAGGGGGCGTCGACGAGCACCCCGTCGAACTCCCCCGCCGGTTCGTCCCGCAGCACGAGGACCTCGGCCCGGGCCCGGTGGGCCCGCCGGCTGAGTTCCGAGAGGCGCCGGGCGCTCGAGTCCCAGGCGGTGACCTCGGCCCCGAGCGCGGCCAGGCCCAGGGCCTTCCCCCCGCTCCCGGCGCAGAGGTCGAGCCAGCGCTCCCCGGGGCGGGGCCGGCAGAGTTCCACCGCCCGCTGGCTCGACTCGTCCTGCACCTCGGCGAGGCCGGTCCGCAGCGGCGGGGAGTCGAAGAGGCTGGCCCGGTCCTCGACCCGGAGCGACCAGGGGCCGTCGCCGGGCTCGGCCACGATCCCCGCCGCGAGGAGCGCCTCCCGGACCTCCGCGCGGGTGGCCCGCGACACGTTCACGCGCAGCGCCAGCCGGGCGTCCTGGTTCAGGGCGGCGAGGCAGGCCCGCGCACCGCCCTCCCCCAGGTCGCGCAGGAGCCGCCGGGCGAACGGGTCGGGGACGCTCCCCCGGAGCGCCAGCGCCACCACCGGGTCGGACGGCGGCGTGAGCGCCCTCCCCTGCGCATCGGTGGCGAGCGGCCCGTCGGGGCCCGGGCGCGGCAGGGCGCGCGCGACCCGGAGCACGTCCTTGTCGGCGATGACGCGGGGGCGCCTCGGCCCGGGAAGTCGGAGGTCGTGCGCCACCTCCTCCGGCGCGCTCCCCTCCACGGCGACCCGCCAGGCGAGGTAGCGCAGCATCGCCCGGTCGGCGGGGATGGCCTTCGGCGCGCCTCCCCGGACGAGCGCGGCGTCGACCACGCGCAGCCAGCGCGCGACGGCGCGCACGGCCGCCGCGGCGTGGCGCCGTTCCTTCGGTCCGATGCCGGGGTGCTCCGCGAGGGAGTCGGCGAGGGCGAGGCGCAGCGGGCGCCCCTGGCCCAGGCCGTCGATCGCCGCCAGCGCCGCCGCGATGGCGCGGCGGGAGCGGAGCTCGCGGGAGCGGGGACGGACTACTTCTTCGCGGCGGGCTTCTTGGCCGCCTTCTGGCGCTTGCGGCGGGCCTTCCAGGCCTGCTTCTTGGAGGTCTTCACGCGAATGTGCTTGCTCTTGGAACGGGCCATCTCTCTCACCTCTGGGTTTCGAGCCGAAAATCGGCACACCTATAGCACTATCCCCCGGCCGTGCGCGAGGCGCTCGGACCGGGAGGCGCGGGGGACATCGGGAAGGCATGGGTGGCGATGACCTCGATCTTGGTCACGACCTTGCCGTCGACGACCTGGGTGTCGGCGAAGATGTCGCCGATGCGGATCCCCAGCCGGTCGGTCCAGACCATCCAGGACTCGAAGGCGATGACGGGGAGCCCGACGAGGAGGAGGAGCACCCACCCCAGCGGGACGACGTAGAAGAGGGCCACCAGCGCGAAGTCGGCGTTGCGGAGGACCGACTCCTTGTAGCCGGCCGGAGTCCGGTCGGGGATGTGCATGGCCCGGACCCCGAAGAGCCGCTTCCCCGGAGACTGTCCGTGAAAGAGCCCGTCGGCCACGAGCAGGTAGACGACGGCGAGGATGGCGCCGAGCTCGTGCCCCAGCGTGGCGAGGCCGAAGGCGAGGAGGAAGTCGACCCCGCGGGCCAGGCCACGCAGCCACAGGTCGGCCTTGGGGTACGGCGAGCCCTCGGGTCGCGCGTCGCGCATCTATCCGACGGAGCCTTGCGGCCCCGCTCCCCGCTCGGTGAAGAAGAGGTACGCCATCGCCGGCCGGTGCGAACCCTCGCGCATCACGAAGTGGATCGACTGGAAGCTCCAGCCCCTGCCGGTGTGGCCGTTCAGGACGTTCGCGATCGTCTCCGCCGTGACGGGCGCCACCTCCACCACGTCGTAGCGGATGGCCGCCTCGTCGGTCAACGTCGTGTACCCGTGAGGAGCGCGGCCGCGTCCTTCGCCGTGTAGGTCAGGATGAAGTCGGCGCCGGCGCGCCGGATGCAAAGCAGGGTCTCGAGGATCACCCGCGGCTCGTCGATCCAGCCGGCCTGCGCGGCGGCCTTGATCATCGCGTACTCGCCGCTCACGTGGTACGCGGCGACCGGGACGTTCACCCGGTCGCGGATCAGCCGGACGATGTCGAGGTACGGGACGGCCGGCTTCACCATCACCATGTCGGCGCCCTCGGCGAGGTCGAGCTCCACCTCGCGGATGGCCTCGCGCCAGTTGGCGGGGTCCATCTGGTAGCCCTTGCGGTCCTTGGGGATCCCGGGGCCGGCGACCGGCGCGCTCTCGGCGGCGTCGCGGAACGGCCCGTAGAAGGCGCCGGCGAACTTGGCCGCGTAGGAGAGGATGGGGACGTCGTCGAGGCCGGCCTCGTCGAGCCCGCGTCGGATGGCCGCCACCCGCCCGTCCATCATGTCGGACGGGGCCACGATGTCGGCGCCGGCTCGGGCGTGGGCGACCGCCTCCTTGGCCAGGATGGGGAGCGTGAGGGCGTTGTCCACCGTCAGGTCCTGCCCGGGGCCGCCGGCCTTCGGGGGCTTCAGGATCCCGCAGTGGCCGTGGTCGGTGTACTCGCAGAGGCAGACGTCGGTGGCGACCACCAGCCCGGGCAGCGCCTTCTTGAGCGCCCGCACGGCGCGCGCCACCTCGCCGTCGTCGGCGTAGGCGCCCGATCCGACGGCGTCCTTGTGGACCGGGACGCCGAAGAGGATGACCGACCGGACGCCGGCCTCCCATCCGGCCTGGGCCTCGGCCACCAGCTCGTCGACGGAGAGCTGGAAGACCCCGGGCATGCTCTTCACCGGGTTCCGGACCTTCTGCCCCGGGACCACGAAGAGCGGCCACATGAGGTCGTCGGGCGAGAGCACGGTCTCGCGGACCAGGGAGCGGAGCGCCTCGGTTCGGCGCAGGCGGCGGGGGCGATCGAGAGGAAACGGCATGCGCGGTTCTTAACGCAATCCGGCCGGACGGGAAAGGGGAGCGCGCGGCCGGCGCCGTCAGGGCGGGCCGTTGGGATCGACGGCCCGGAGCACCAGCCCGCTCGGCAGCTTCGGGTGGAACCAGGTGCTCTTCTGCGGCATGGTGAGCCCGGCGTCGGCCACCGCCTGCACCTGCCACATGGGGGTCGGGTTGAGCAGGAAGGCCGCCTCGTACTCTCCACCCAGCGTGCGGGTGACGGCGTCGCCGGCGTCGCGCACGAAGGCCAGCGTGTCGGGGGCGCCGGAGGGCAACCCCAGCACCCCCTCGAGGACGACGCCGTGGAGCACGCTCGAGTCGAGGGCCCGCAGCGTCTCGTGGGTCGGGAGCGGGAGGCCGGAGAGGTCGGACCCGTCCCGGATGGTGAGGAGCCGCGCCTTGTGGTCGGCCGCGGTGACGAGCAGGAAGGCGCTCGACTTCCCCATGTGCTCGGACAGCCTGGAGATCGCCCAGGCCCGCCCGGTGGGGCGCCGGATGTCCTCCTCGATGACCTGGATCTCGAAGTACGGCCCGAGCCGGCGGACCAGCTCGTCGGGCGACATCCCTCCGAGCGTCCTGAGCAGCCGGTGGGTCGGGTAGATGACGAGCCCCGGGTCGCTCTTGGCGAAGAGGCACATGAGGATGTACCGGTGGCCGCCGTCCTCCGGGAGGCCGGGCTTCACCCGGTCGAGCTCGTCCCGGTAGGCGAGCGACGCGGCGTACCGGTTGTGCCCGTCGGCGATGAGGATGCGCCGGTCGGCGAGGGCCTTCTGCACGGCGGCGATGGTGGCCGGCTCCTCGATGCGCCAGAGCCGCTGGCGCGTTCCGTCGTCGGTCGAGGCCTCGGCCACCGGGTCGCGGCCGAAGGCCCCGGCGAGGGCTGCCGCCACCTCGCCGCGGGCGTCCTCGTGGAGCCCCATGACCGGCGAGAGGTCGGTGCGCACGTTCCGGAGGAGCGCCAGCCGGTCCTCGACCGCGGCCGGACCCGTGCCCTCGTGGGCCCGGACGATCCCCTCCCGAAGGTCGTGCAGGCGCACCGCCGCCATCACGCCGCGCCGGACCCGCTCCCGGCCGTCCGGCGCCAGGAAGCCCTGCTCGAGCCCGTAGAGCGCGGGGCGCGGGTCGCGCTTGAAGATCCCCGAATCGCTCCAGGCCCGCAGCCGATCCGCGGCGCGGGAGTAGCGGTCGCTCCCCTCCCGGTCGCCGGGCTGCTCCCGATCGAGGATGAGGTGGACGATGCCGTGCGGATCCCGGGCCGCCAGCGCATCCCGGACGGCGGGGGTGATCACGTCGTACGGGGGCGCGAGCCGGAGGGAGAGGCTGCGGCCGCTCACGGCGTACCGGACTCCCTGGAATGGCGCGATCGACGGCACGGGCGCGGGACCGTAGATCAGCCGCCCCGGGAGGGCAAGAGAGACCGGAGCACACCCTCCAGGACACTCCAGGGCACCGCACCGGCCCTCAGGAGCCGGGGCGCGCCGTCCCCGACCTCGACCACCGTGCTCGGGAGGCCGCCCGGCGTCCTGCCGCCGTCCAGCACGAGGTCGATGCGGGCGAGGAGCCAGGGATCCAGGCCGCCCGCCTCCACCGGAGGGGGGCCGCCGGACGGGTTGGCGGAGGTGGAGACGAGGGGCCCTCCGGCGAGCCGGCAGAGCTCGCGGGCCTGTGCCGACCCGGGGACCCGGACCGCCACCGTCCCGCCGAGCGAGACCGGATCCGGGAGGCCCTGCACCGCCCGGGCAACCAGGGTGAGGGGGCCCGGCCAGAAGGCCCTGGCGAGGACGAGCGCCGCGGGCGGGACCCCGTCCCAGAGCCCGAAGGCCATCCCCTCGTCGGCGGCCACGAGCGGGAGCGGCTTGCCGTCCGGACGGAGCTTCGCCTCCCCCAGGCGCGCCACCGCGGCGGGGAGCGTCGCCAGCGCGCCCAGGCCGTAGAAGGTCTCGGTGGGGTAGGCCACGATCGCGCCGCGCCGAAGGGCGGCGGCGGCCACGGCCACGTCGGCGGTGAAGGTGGCCGGGCCCATCACCGGAAGCGCCGGAGCGCCCAGAGCCCGGCGAGCGCGAAGACCACGTCGGGGAGCCAGGCTGCGGCCATGGGCGGCAGCCGGCCCGACCTGGCCATGGACCAGGCGAGCCCCTGCATCCCGTAGAAGGCGAGCGACACCCCCACCGCCTCGACGAGGGAGGCGGTGACGAACCCCTTCCGCCCCCGCCGCAGCGCCAGCGCCAGCGCGAGCAGCGCCGCCGGCACCGCCGCGAAGGGATAGGCGAGCTTGCGGTGCCACTCGAGGGCGTAGTCGGAGGTGGGGAGCCCCAGCCGGGAACGGACGGCCACCTGCTCGGCCAGCACCTCCCGGCGCATCTGGGCCGGCCACCCGGGGCGCACCGCGAAGGCCATGGGGTCCTCGTCGAAGCGGTAGGCCCGCCGGTCGACCTTCTCGAAGGCCATGTCGCCGTCGGGCGCGAAGCTCCGCACCTCGACCCCCTCCAGGATCCACTCCCCGTCCGGCCCGGGGATCATGCGGGCCGCGTCGATCCGCCGGGCGAGCCGGAATCCCGGGCCGACCTCGAGGACGGTGACCCGCTCGAAGGAACCGTCCGGCCCGGCCGCCCGCAGCTCGTAGATGCGCTTGCCGTCCCGGCCTCGGAACCAGGTCTTCCGGTCCTGCCAGCGGCTCCAGGCGACGGTGCCCCTCCCTCGCGCGGCCTTGATCTCGTCGGCCCGGGCCGCCGCACCGGCGGCGACCAGGTCGTCGAAGATCACCATCCCGCCGGCCACCAGCGCGGCGACGGCCAGGATGGGGACGGCCACGCGCCAGGGGCCGAGCCCGAGCGCCCGCATGGCGTCGTACTCGCGGGTCCTGCGGATCCCGGTCGCCGTCAGCGAGGCGGCCAGCAGCATGGCGGCCGGGGCGGTCTGCCAGGCGACCGCGGCGGCCCGGAAGAGATAGACCCGGAGTGCGTCCCCGAGCGCGCCCTCCCCCTGGAAGAGCCCTCCCCCCTCGGCGAACTCGACGGCGACGAAGAGCACCACCACCGCCACGAGCGCGCCCACGAAGGCGAGGAGCGCCCGGCGCGCCAGGTGGAGGAAGAGGGTCACCGCACCGCCCCCGTTCCCCGCCGGGAGAGGAGCACGAGGAGCACCGTGGCGAGCGCCACCGCCGCCAGGTTGGCCACGTTGGCGGCGAGCCAGGGCGGCAGCGTGCCGTCGTGCCCGAGCCCTTCGCCGGTCCGGAGCAGGGCGTAGTAGCCGACCACGGAGAGGAGCGACACGGCGTAGCCGGAAGCCCGTCCCCCGCGCCGGAACGACGCGATGGGCACCGCGAGCAGGCCGAGCGCCACGATGCCGGCGGGCACCGCGACCCGGCGCCAGAGGAAGGTGTTCCAGTAGCGCCGGTTCTCCTCCCCTTTTCCCTCCGCCTCTCGGAGGATCTCCCGGGGGGTCATCTCGAAGGCGTAGGAGTTGGACGCCACCTGGTTCCGCGAGTCGAGGGCGGCTCCGAGACCGAGGTCGGCCGTGGCCCGGGCGAACCGGGCGAGCACGTAGTCCTTCGCCTCCGGCTCCTCCCGGTGCACCTCCCCGTCCTCGAGGACGAGCCGCATTCCCCCGTCGGGCCCGGCGAGCAGCCTGCCCTTCCGGGAGAAGGTGATGAGCGGCGCGGAGGGGTTGGTCCGGTCGGCGATGAGGAGGTCCTGGAACCCCTCCGGACCGGACTTCGCGGCGTAGAGCGTGAGCCCTGGGATCTCGTCGTAGAAGACCCCGGGCCGGATCTCGCCCTGGATGTTCCTGCGGATCACGTCGTCGATGCGCCCGCGCGCGTCGCGGAGGCCGGCCGGCGCCGCGAAGAGGGCCACCGCGAGCGCCACGAGCGAGACCGCGCCGCCGAGGAGGATGGGCACCCGGACGAGCCGCACCGGCGAGATGCCGAGCGACGAGAGGGCCACCACCTCCCGGTCCTCGGCGAGCCGCCCCACGCCGAGGACGGCGCCGAGCATGAACGCCACCGGGACCACGTCCTCGAGCAGGTGCGGGACGAGGTCGGCGAGGATGCGGAGCACGTCCCAGGCCGAGACGCCGGCGCCGAAGAGGACGTCGGCCTGGGCCAGGATCTGCGAGGCCAGGAGCAGCTGCGTGAGGAAGAGGAGCGCCGCCGCGAACGGCAGCAGGATCTCGCGGGCGAGGTAGCGGTCGAGCCGCGTCACGCCTTCTTGTCGGACTGCAGCCTTGCCTGGAGAGCCGCGTCCTTGGCCTCGACCTCCCGGGCCATCCGCTCCCGCTGCTCCTTCACCCGGGCGGCCAGGGCGGGATCGGAGAGGGCGAGGATGCGGGCGGCGAGGAGGCCGGCGTTCCGGGCCCCGGCCTTGCCGATGGCGAGCGTGCCCACCGGCACGCCCCCGGGCATCTGGGCGATGGCGAGGAGCGCGTCGAGGCCGGCCAGGTCGCTCGAGGCGAGCGGCACGCCCAGCACCGGCAGCGCGGTCTCGGCGGCGACCACGCCGGCGAGGTGCGCGGCGGCCCCGGCCCCGCAGATGATCACCTGGATGCCGCGGCCGGCGGCTCCCCGGGCCAGCTCCCCGGTGCGCACCGGCGTGCGGTGGGCCGAGGAGACGTGGACCTCGGAGGCCACGCCCATCTCGGCGAGGGCCTTCTGCGACTCGGACATGACCTCCCAGTCGGAGTCGGAGCCCATCAGGATCAACACCTTGGGATTCATGCACCCTCCCCCGGGCCGGCCCGCCCGATGTCGCGGCGGAACTGCGCACCCCGGAACTGGACCTTCGCGAGGATTTCGTAGGCCCTGGCAGCCGCGGCGGCCCGGTCGGCTCCCAGCGCGCAGACGGTGAGGACCCGCCCGCCCGAGGTGACGACGCGGCCATCCGGCCCGCGGCGCGTGCCGGCCAGGAAGACCTGCACGTCCGGCGGGAACGGTCCATCCGAACCCTCGATCGCGTCCCCGACGGAGACGCGCCCGGGATAGCCCTCGGCGGCCATCACCACGCCCACGGCGGCGCGGGGGTCGACGTCGAGCGTCACCGGGGAGAGATCCCCCCGGGCGGCGGCGAGCAGCGCCGGGACGAGGTCGCCCCGCAGGCGCATCAGGATCGGCTGCGTCTCCGGATCGCCGAAGCGGGCGTTGAACTCGAGGACCTTCGGGCCGTCCGGGGTGAGCATGAGGCCGGCGTAGAGGGCGCCTTGGAAGGGGGTGCCGCGCCGGGCCATCTCGCGCGCCGTGGGAAGGAGCACGCGCCGCTCCACGTCGGCGAGCAGCGCCGCGTCCACGGTGGGGGTGGGGCTGAAGGCCCCCATGCCACCGGTGTTGGGGCCACGGTCGCCGTCGAAGATCCGCTTGTGGTCCTGGGCCGGGGGCAGGACCCGCACCCGCTCGCCGTCGACCAGCGCGATGACCGAGGCCTCGGGACCGGAGAGCCGCTCCTCGACGATGACGCGGGCGCCGGCCGAGCCGTGGACCCGGTCGACCAGGATGGAGCGCAGGGCGGCCTCGGCCTCCGCGAGGTCGCCGCAGACCACGACCCCCTTGCCGGCGGCGAGACCGTCGGCCTTGACCACGACCCGTCCGCCCACGGCCCGGGCGTGGGACAGCGCGGGGGGCAGCGAATCGAAGGCGCCGTAGGCGGCGGTGGGGATGCCGGCGGCCGCCATGATCTCCTTGGCGAAGGCCTTCGAGCCCTCCAGCCGGGCCGCGGCGGCGGACGGGCCGAAGACCGCCACCCCTTCCCCGGCGAGCCGGTCGGCGAGCCCGAGCACGAGCGGCGCCTCCGGCCCGACCACCACGAAGTCGATGCGGTTCTCCACCACCCAGCGGACGAGGGCGTCGACCTCGTCGGCCTCGATGGCGACGTTCTCGGCGTGGCGCGCGGTCCCGGGGTTGCCGGGGGCGCAGAACACCTTGGCCGCGAGCGGGCTCTGGCTGATCTTCCAGACGAGGGCGTGTTCCCGCCCGCCCCCGCCGACGACGAGGATTCGCATTCCCGGGCGGTATACCATTAGTGCCGGAAGTGGCGCATCCCGGTGGCGACCATGGTCACCCCGGCCGCGTCGGCGACCGCCACCACCTCGGCGTCCCGGACCGACCCGCCGGGCTGGATGATGGCCGTGGCGCCGGCCGCGATGATCTCCTCCACCCCGTCGGGGAAGGGGAAGAAGGCGTCCGAGCCCACGGCGCTTCCGGCCAGGGGGAAGCGGGCCTTCATGCGGGCGATCTTCACCGACTCCACCCGGCTGGTCTGGCCGCCGCCGATGGCGAGGGTGCGATCGCCGGCCGCGAAGACGATGGCGTTCGACTTCACGTGCTTCACGACCTTCCAGGCGAAGAGCAGGTCCTGCCACTCCTTCTCGGTGGGGGCCCGCTTCGTCATCACCTTGCAGTCCTCGCGGCGGATGCTGCCGAGGTCCCGGTCCATGACGAGGAGGCCGCCCGGGATGGAGCGCATCTCGCGGCCCTCCTCCGGCCGGCGCTTCCAGGTCGAGCGGGGCGCGCCGAGGCGCGGGTTCTCGAGCAGCCGGAGGTTCTTCTTCCCGGCGAGCAGCTCGCGGGCCTCGGGCGCGTAGGACGGGGCGATGACGCACTCGAGGAAGAGGCCGGCGAGCTCCTTCGCCGCCGCCGCGTCCACCGGCCGGTTCAGGGCCACGATCCCGCCGAAGGCGGAGACCGGGTCGCAGTCGCGGGCCAGCGCGAAGGCCTCGGCCGGGGTGGCGGCCACGGCCACGCCGCTCGGGGTGTTGTGCTTGATGACCACGCAGGCGGTGGCGTCGTACTCCTTCACCGCCGCGAGCGCCGCCTCGAGGTCGAGGGGGTTGTTGTAGAAGAGCTCCTTGCCCCCCATGACCCGGGCGAAGGCGACGGTGGGCTCCTCGGGCTCCCGCGGGGCCCGGTAGAAGGCCCCGGCCTGGTGCGGGTTCTCGCCGTAGCGGAGGTCCTGCACCTTGTCCCAGGTGGCGGCGATCGTGCCGGGGAAGTGGCCCGGGGCGGCGTCGGGGGAGGCGCGGGAGGTGAGGTACTCGGAGATGGCGGCGTCGTAGGCCGCGGTGTGGGCGAAGGCCTTCTTCATGAGCCCGAAGCGGGTGGCGTCGGACAGGGAGCCGGTCGCCTCGATCTCGCCGGCCACCGTCTCGTAGTCGGCCGGGTCGACGACCACGCCCACGTGGGCCGAGTTCTTGGCCGAGCTGCGCACCATGGCCGGACCGCCGATGTCGATCTCCTCGACCACGTCCGGGAAGGGCTTGCCGGCGGCGACCGCCTCGCGGAAGGGGTAGAGGTTCACCACCACCAGGTCGATGGGGGGGATGTCCCGGCCCTTCACGTCGGCCTCGTCGGAGGCGAGACCGCGCCGGTAGAGGATGCCGCCGTGCACGCGGGGGTGGAGGGTCTTCACGCGCCCGCCGAGGATCTCGGGGGCGGCGGTGTAGGTCCCCACCGGGATGACCGGGAGCCCGGCCTCGGCGAGGGCCTTCTGGGTCCCCCCGGTGGAGAGCAACTCGACCCCCTTCGCGGCGAGGCGCCGGGCGAAGGGCACGAGTCCGGTCTTGTCGGAGACGGACAGGAGAGCGCGGCGAACGGCCAAGGGACACCTCCGGAACGGGGGCGTCCCTTCTAGCCTTCGCCGGCTGGGACTTCAAGCGCGCCGGGGCGCGCCGCCGGCCTACTTGTCGAAGTCGTTCCCGAGGCGGGAGCGGGGCTCGTCCTCGGCCATGGCCCGGAGCTTGAGCAGGCCGCGGGTCTCCACCTGCCGGATCCGCTCGCGGGTGAGGTTCATGATGGCCCCCACCTCCTCGAGGGTGATCCCGCCCCGGTCGGCGACGTCGAGCGCGCAGGTCTCCGCCATCTCCCAGATCTCCTTCTCCGGGAAGTTGAGCTTGATGGAGCCCGTGGACGGGTTCACGTCCAGGTAGAGGTGGTGCTTGCAGGAGATGAACATGCAGGGGCGCGCGCCGGTGGCGCAGTCGGCGCGGGAG
Source organism: Deltaproteobacteria bacterium (assembly GCA_037129355.1). GTDB lineage: Bacteria > Myxococcota > Myxococcia > Myxococcales > Anaeromyxobacteraceae > CAIOAK01. The sequence continues at coordinate 16,843 of JBAXVO010000038.1, forward strand.
CGGGGACGCTGGGCGTCGACCTCCCGGATGATCTCCTCGACCTCCGGGTCGATGACCCCGAGGGCCCGCTGCTTCCGCAGCTCGCGGGCGATCTCCTTGCGGGACATGGTGCGGGAACGCCTGCGCCCGCGCGGCTCCGAACCTTCCTCGCCTTCCGGCCCCAGGTCCGCCGCCGGCCCCACCGGCTCGATGGAGGAATCGTCCACCGGATCCGGTTGCTCGCTCCGCCTCGCCTCGTTCATCACGCCGCCTCCCGTCCCCATCCGACCCTGCGCCCGCCCCTCAGGGGCGCCAACGCGGATGCTCATCCCACCTGCATCAGATCCTGCCTCACCGTCGCCACGCGTCCGCCCACCTTCTCGATGCGCTTGAGCGCCTGCCGGACCTCGCGCTGCGCCAGGCCCAGCTCGCCCTCCATCTCGCGGCGGTGCGGGTGGGCCCGCGCCTTCCGCGACAGCTCGGAGAGGAGCGCGGCGAAGCCGTGCTCCACGTCGCAGAGCTGGTTCTTCAGTCCGACGAAGCTTCCCCGGATGTCCTCGAGGGTCATGCCCTCGGCCATCATCCGCTTGATGAGGTTGATGCGCCGGACCACGTCGACCGGGTAGAGCCCGGTCGAGCCCGTGTGCTTGCCCTTGCGCCCCACCCGGCGGCTGCGGGGCAGGAGCCCGACCTGGACGTACTTCCGGAAGGTCGACTCGGACAGGCGCGCCCCCCGCGACTCGAAGATCCGCACCACCTCACGGCTGGTGATGCCTCCGGCCCGCTCTCGCTCGAGCCGGCCGATCTCGCTCTGGGGAACCAAGAAGTCCATTCAAAATCCCGTTCTGCAAATCCTGGCGAAAAAGTAATCCATTCAGTGGATCCCGTCAACGCCCCCTTGAACGTGGGACAGCGGAGCCCGGACGGACGGGCGCCGCCGGCCGGGAAGCCGGCCGCTTCAGCGGGAACCGGGGAGGGGACGGACTACGGGTTCAGCGGGATCTCGACGCGCAGCCGCTCGCCGGCGCGCACGTCGGCCTCGCGCTCGACCGCTCCCCGGGTGGGGTGGACGAGCCGGAGGCGGTGACGCCCTGCGGCAAGGCGCAGCTCGCGGGGCGTGATGCCCTCGACCCGCCCGTCGACCTGGATCTCGGCCCAGGGCAGGGCGTTCACGAAGAGGATGCCTTCCCCGCTCGACGCCGGCGGGAGCTCGAGCCCCTCGAGCGCGTCGGCCGAGGCGAGGACGCCGGGGCGTCCGGCGGGCGGCTCCGCGGGACGGGGTGCGGTGGCCTTCTTCCCCTCCCCTCCCCTGCCGGCCGGCGCCGCGGGCGCCACGGGAGCCGGATTCGAAGGGGCCACGGCCACCGG
>JBAXVO010000380.1:0-2967 GCA_037129355.1 Deltaproteobacteria bacterium
GAGTGGCTCTCCCTGGCAGGGGCCATGGAGGGCCTCCGGGATGGCGACGCCGACCCCGGGTGGGCGCCACGCGCTCGAGATCGCGCAGGTGGGCCTGCGGGGGGGGGCGCCCTCCTCGCGGCCTGGAGAACCGGGGTCGAGGAACTCGGCGCGGAATGGAGGGATCGCGACCCGCGGCTCCGCGTGCGATGGGCGGGGCCGGAGATGTCGCTCCGCACCGCGCTGACCGCTCGGCTCATGGAGACCTGGGCGCATGGCCAGGCGGTGTTCGACGCGCTCGGAATGGAGCGTCGGGAACGGGACTCGGTCCGCCACGTGGCGCTCCTGGGGGCGCAGACCTACGGCTGGAGCTTCGCCGTGCGTGGAGCGAAGCCGCCCGGCCCCATGCCGGCGGTCCGCCTCACGCTTCCCTCGGGAGCCCCGCTCGACCTCGGCGGAGACCTCGCGAGCGGGCTCGTCGAGGGAGCGGCCGTCGCCTTCGCCCAGGTGGTGGCCCAGACCCGCAACGTCGAGGACACGGCGCTGAAGGTCACGGACGGGATCGCCCGCAGATGGATGACGATCGCGCAGTGCTTCGCGGGTCCACCCGCGGAGCCGCCGGCGCCAGGGACGCGTTCGCGGCGAAGCTGAGGGGGAGCGAAGCCGGTGGCGCGGTTCAACCGTCAGGAAGGCGCCTTCCGGCAACCGCCGTTGCTCGCGACTCCCTGCCCGGCTATCTCCGCGACATGGTGCCGGTGCACGCCCACGAGGCGGTCCTGGAGCTCGAGACCGACGACGCCGCCGCTGCGCCGGGGGCCGCCGTCACCGTGGAACTCTGCGGGCACTGGCAACACGAAGGAACGTGCCGGTGGCCTCACCGAACCCTTGTGACCTCCCTGGTCGGCCGTGTGCTGGGCGTGCGGGTTCTCTTCGCCGCGCCAGCGTCGGAGCTCGAGGAGGTTCGTTCCCGGGTCGTGGTGGGCCTGCACCGGGGAGAACTGACGGGCCCGGATGGCGCCGTGCACCGCTGGCGCGTGCGCCGGGAGGGCGTGTCGCGCCCGATCGAAGGCGAGGCGTCGCTTGTGAATGAGCTCGGTCGCATGGGCCCGGGGAGCGTCCCGTAGACGACCCGTCTCCACGCCACGTCGCGACATTCCTGTCGCGGTTCAACCAGTTGAACCGACCTGTCCACTCGAACGGACAGGATCGCGAAACGAAAATGCCGGAGCCGCCCTGTAAGCCGGGTCCTGTTCCGCGGCAGCTTCACCGCGGCGACGAACATTCCTCTCGGACGCGCGTTGCCACGCGCCTCTAGCGAGCCGTACCCGAAGGCTGGGGCGAGCCGCCCGACACTCCGTCTTGCGACGGAGACGCCTTCCTATTTGCTCTTGCACCGGGTGGGGTTTGCCTTGCCGCCCTGGTTACCCAGGACGCGGTGCGCTCTTACCGCACCGTTTCACCCTTGCCACGCGCGCCTTGCGGCGCCGTTCGGCGGTCTGTTCTCTGTGGCACTTTCCCGCGGGTCACCCCGGCCGGTCGTTGACCGGCACCCTGCCCTGTGGTGCCCGGACTTTCCTCGGCGGACACGAGTTCCGACGCGTTCGTCCGGACGGCTCCGGCAGGGGGGATGTAACACGCAGGCCGGGGAGCGGCAAACGAGGGGACGGGCCGGTCAGTGGGCGACGAACGCCTCGGGGGAGACCGCGGTCTCCGGGAAGGCGGCGAGGACCTGCCGGTCGCTGGTGACGAGGGGGACGCCGAGAGCCAGCGCCGCGGACACGAACTCGCAGTCGTACGCCGTGCAACCGGATCGTTGCGCGAGGTCGAGCACACTTTCCGGCGAGACGGGTGGCTCGCCGGCTCCCAGGACTTCGTCGGCATCCCGCAAGGCCTGCAGCGCGGTCTGGCGCGCGATCCGCCCGGTACGGATGCTCGTCACGAGCACGTTTCGGAACTCGGAGCGGAGCAAGGCTGGAGCAATCCACGTCGCGTCGCGACTCCGGAGCTGCTCCACGGCCGGGGTACCCGTTCCCGGGATCACGAGCCGGGCGACGACGTTGGTATCCACCACGATCACGGTCGCCCCTGGCGCTTCCACGCGGTGATTTCGTCGTCGGTGATCGGTGGTGTTCCGCTTGCCGCCATCTTCTCCCGGTTGGCACGGATCCGCTGCAGGAGATCCTTCTCCATTTCTCTGGATCTCGGCGGCTCCATCTCCTGGACCGCTCCCTCCAGGCAGGCGATGACCTCTCCGCTCACGCTCCGCCCGTTGCGTCGCGCTCGCTCTTCGAGCCGCCTTCGCAGTTCGTCGGGAACTCCCTTCAACACGATCGTGGCCATGTCTATTTTCATAGCAGGCCACCGACACTGCACAACCCCTGCCCGCCGCCGATCCCCGCAAGGACTGGGTCCGGACCGCCTTGATGGTCCGCGCCGCGGACCATCGTCCTGCTGCTATCCTCCGCCGATGCCTTCGCCCCCCGGGGAGCCCGCCGTGGAGACCGGCCGCCGGACGCTGGCCCGCGACTGGGATCGGCTCGCCCCCTGGATCGTCGCCGGGGTCCTCGCCCTCTTCGCCATCCTGCACGTCGTCCGGCACGGCGGCGACTTCTTCACCTACTGGCGCGCCGCCCAGCGCTTCCTCGCCGGCGCGCCCCAGTACCCGGCCTCGGACGGCCTGGGCACCTACCGCTATTCACCTGGAGTGTTGCTCCTCCTCGCGCCCTTCACGCTCGTGCCGGTCGCGGCGGGGCGGACGATCTGGTTCCTGCTCGTCGTCCTCTCCGGCGCCTGGGTGGCCCGTCGGCTGGTGCGGGGGCTCCCCTCCCCCCTCGCCGGGACGGCGGTGCTGGTCGGCTTCCTGGGCGTCTCCCGCCCCTTCCTCGACGAGTTCTTCTACGGACAGGCCGACTGGCTCGTCCTCGCCCTCCTCGTCGCCGCCCTCACCGCCGAGGATCGCCGCCGCGACCTCCTGGCCGGCCTGCTGGT
>JBAXVO010000381.1:0-2967 GCA_037129355.1 Deltaproteobacteria bacterium
CCGCCTCGCCCGTATCGGTCCCGCCTGCCGGGAACCGGTCCGAACGGTATCCCGAGTAGTAGGAGTACTGGGTCTCCTTGGTCTTGCCCATCTCGGAGAAGCAGATGCCGAGCCGTTCGTCCCCGCTGCAACCCTTGGGGAGGAACTGCTGCCCGGCCGCCTCGCAGTCCTTCTTCCGGGAGTCGGCCTTCCAGAAGGACCCGGTGAATCCGTTGCAGAACTTCCTCGACGCGTCGAAGCAGCCCCCGATGCCCGCCTTGCCTGCCTTGGACGCGGTGACCTCCCCTCCCCCGGTCACCCTGACGGGGCCGCTGACCATCTGGACGCCATTGCCGAGGTCCGTGCTCCGCAGGCTGTCGCGCTGGATCAGCTTCCCCTCGATGACCGCGCCGTTCGGCCCCACGCGGAAGACGTATTCGGCGACGTCGTTGCGCGGCGAGTCGTCGCTCTTCGTCGAGAGGCTCACCTTCGCCGTGTAGTACTTGTCGACGAACATCCGGTAGCGGAAGCGCGCCAGCTTGTCCTTGGGGTGGGTCATCCCGTTCAGGAAGGCCACCTGGACCACGGCCTCCTCGCCGGGCCCGATGCTGCCCGAGATCTCTCCGGTGCTGGCGGCGTAGGCGAGGCTGTTCGCCCAGGTGCCGACTCCCAGTGGAGAGGGGGAGATCTGGACCAGCGTCTTGCCCTCGGCGATCCGTTCGCGCGTCGACGCCGCGGCCTCCTCGGGCGTCCCCCGGGAGATCGTCACGTGCACGGAGCCGGAGGAAGCCCAGCGGTCGGTGCCGGTGTTCTTCACCTTGACGTGCATGACCGGGCTGACGACCACGGCCTTGGCCACCGAGGAATCCTGCTGGGGGCCCACGGTGGTCGTCACCCCGCTGGCGAAGAGCCTGGGGATCAGGGTGGCGCCGCGAGCGCCGGCGGTGACGAGTCCGGTGGTCAAACGGAGGAACCCGGGCTCGTCGGTGAGCGGCTGGGGCGGCATCCACTGGACGGCCGAGATGCTCAGGTTGACCTTCGGAACGGCGCCCCGATTCACGACCACGGTCGTCTTGGCTCCCTCCGGGCCTGCCTGCTGCATGGTCGTGGCCCCGCCGCTCGCGACCGCCGGTGAACCCGCCGGCGGGCTTGCCGCCGCACCCGGCGGTGGACCCGTCGGATGGGTCGGCGCCGGAGCCGCGCTCGACCCGGTGGCGACCGGCGCCGCCTTGATCGTCCCTCCGGTGGGCGGTGGCTTGCTCTTGGGCGGCGGGTTGCTCTTCGGGGTGGCGGCCGGTGACGCCTCGGGGGTGCGGCAGTAGGCCAGGATCTTCCCCGCGCCCAGGAAGGCCTTGACCGGTCCCATCTTGCCGTCGAGCTGGCGGCAGGAGGCCTCGACGTCGCTGGTGTGGCCGCGCCCGCGGCAGTGGACCCCGTCGCAGGTCCAGTCGATGCCCTCGAGCTTGAACGGCGGTGGCTTCTTCGGCTTGCTCGATGTCGTCAGGGTGGCGGAGAAGGTGGCCGGCGGCGGGTTCCCGGCGGCGGCCGGGGTGCCCAGGAGGGCCAGGAGGATCCCTCCGGCGATGGTCCATGCGGTCGAGGTCATGCGCTTCGCTCCCTGTTCGTCGAGGGACTTCGTTCTTCGCCGGGAACGCACGGTACGAAGCCGAGGGCGCGACGATCAAGGGTCGGGGCGTCATGCCGGGAGCGAACTTCTCCCAGGGTGAATCACCGGCGGACCCCGATGTGAAGTCCACAGGTTTCCGGGCCATGCCCGGGGCTCACCCCTCGCTGGTCATGATGAACAGGGGGGTCATCTCGAAGCTCTTGTAGTGCGGCCGGTACCGGTCGGCGTTGTAGAACCGCTCGACGTTCACCACCTTCTTGGTGCTGGTCACGATGTCGAGCGGGATGTTGTCGTACCGGCCGTTCTTCAGCACCACCAGGCGGCCGTGGATGCCGGCGAGCAGCAGGTCGAGCGCCAGGTTGCCGTAGGCCATCGGCACGATGGAGTCGACCGCGTCCGGGTCGCCGCCGCGCACCAGGTAGCCCAGCTTCTGGTTGATGATGTGGACTTCCTTCCCCTTGTTGTGCTGCGCGGTGCGCTTCTGGATCTCCGCCGAGACCAGGTCCCCGATGCCGCCGAGCTTGGCGTGCCCGAAGGCGTCGGTGGTGGCGCTCTGGAACACCATCTCGCCGCCCTGGTACATCGCGCCTTCCGAGACCAGGCAGATGGCGTACTTGCTGGGATTCCGGGCGCGGTCGTACATCAGCAGCTCGGCCAGCCGGTCCATGTCGAACTTGTACTCGGGGATCACGCAGCGGTTCGCGGCGCCCGCCATGGTGGGCAGCATCGCCGTGAAGCCCGCGTAGCGGCCGAAAACCTCCAGCACCAGCAGGCGCTCGTGGGACCCCGCCGACGTGCGGAGCCGGTTGGCCATCTCGATCGTGCGCGTCACGCAGGTGCTGAACCCGATGCAGTAGTCGGTCCCGGGCACGTCGTTGTCCATCGTCTTCGGGATGGCGATGACCTTGACCCCCTCCTTGTACAGGCGCACGCCGTAGCTGAGCGTGTCGTCGCCGCCGATGGGGATGAGGTAGTCCACGCCCAGCCAGTCGAGGTTCTTCAGGACCTCCGGCGTCAGGTCGTTGGTCTTCTCCTTGTACCGGTCCTTCAGGTGCTCGGGCACCGCATCGGCCTTCACCGCGCTGGGACGGGTGCGCGAGGTGTGCAGGAACGTGCCGCCCGTGCGCCCGGCCCGGTTGACGATCTCCTCGGTCAGGCACTGGAAGTTGTCGCTGTTGTCGTGGTCGTGCTCGCGGACGATGTCGATCGCGCCCGCCCAGCCCCGCCGCAGGCCGATGACCTCCCAGCCCTCCCGCAGCGCCCGGATGGTCACGGCGCGGATGGCCGGATTGAGACCCGGGACGTCGCCGCCGCCGGTCAGGATCGCGATGCGCTTCTTGCCGGTGTTCACGTTGGCCATG
>JBAXVO010000382.1:0-2962 GCA_037129355.1 Deltaproteobacteria bacterium
CCCGGGGATCGGGGAGAAGCGGGTGATCGCGAAGTTCCTGCGGCGTGGCTAGGCCGCGGGCGCGTAGGTCGCGCACGGCTCGCGCGCCGAAGGGGAGCCCCCGGCGAAGGAGGACATGTGTACCTCGCCGTAGACGAGGCGCGCGGCGCGCTGGTTGTGGAAGCGACAGAGGAGCCGGACGTTGGCCTCTTCCGATCCGCCGCCGAGTCCCCTCGGAACCCGGTGGTCGAACTCGAGCCGGGTGGTGGAGCCGCAGGTGCCCCCGCCATTGAGGTGCCACTGGCAGCGGCCACCGTCGCGAGCCCAGACGCGCCGCTTCACGTCGGCCGTGATCCTGGCCGGTGCCGCACGCCGCGGGTTTGCGGGAGCCGTGGCTCCGACGCCGCGTCTCTTTCGATGACGGGCCAGGATGAGATCGATGCCGGCCTCGAGGACCGCTTCGGTGCTCGCCCCGGGGTGGGTATGGGAGAGCGCGTCGCGCGCCATGTCGATCTTGGCGAGGAGCCGACGCGACACGGTGACGTGGAGACGCCGAAGCTCCTCGTCGAGCGGGACGGCCGAGTCGGAGGGCCGCGGGGTCACCCGAAGGAGGGGTTCAAGTGGTTGAACCAGGACACCGATGTCGCGATTCGTCGCCACGGATGTCGCGGCAGGCGGAGACGTCGCCACGGACGTCACGAGGTCCCGAACCGGAGGCTTCTCGACCGGCCGGATCGACGCGGTGATCTCGGCGGCCTCGCGACGGGAGAGCCCGAAGTACCGAGGAAGGACCGAAGCGGAGTTCTCGCCCGTGAGAACCTTGGCCAGTTCGAGGATGCTCGTCAGGCAGAGGCGCCCGTCTCGCAGTGGCGCCACCACCTCCGGATGCGCCTGGATGAGTTCGGCCGCCGCCCCACGGTAGTGTGCGACCCCCTTCGACAGCCCGAGCCGCCCGTGCAGGAACCAGAAGAGGCTCGAGTACCCGAGTTCCTCCCAGCCTCGCTGGCGATCGAATTCCGCCAGGGCCACGAGGAACTCCGCCATGGCGCCGTGCTCCCGCGAGAGGAGTTCGGCCAGCCGGTCCGCCTGGTCGCGCGCGTTGCTCATGTGTTCAGTGTCGCACGGGGCTCCGACAGGCCCGCATTCACTTAAAGTGAATAACGCCCGCGACCGGCTACAATCCTCCCCGTGCTCCCCTTCCTCCGCATCGCCGGCGTCGTCGCCCTCCTGCTCGCGGCGGTCGCGCTCGTGGCCTGGTTCGGCCAGCGCCACCTCCTCTACTTCCCGCCGCGGACCGGCCTCGCCTCGGACACCCTCGTGGCCCGGTCCCGGGGGCTGGAACCCTGGCTCGCCCCCTCCGGCGCCTTCCTCGGCTGGCGCGCGCCGGCACCCGGTGGCGCCGCGGTGGCGCGGGTGATCGTCCTCCACGGAAATGCCGGCTCGGCCCTCGACCGGAACTACCTGCGCCAGGTCCTGCAGGCGCCCGGCGTTCCTCCCCTGGACGTCTTCCTCATGGAGTACCCCGGCTACGGTCCCCGGGCGGGGGAGCCCACCGAGTCCTCCATCGTCGACGCCACCGTCCAGGCGGTCGACCTCCTCGGGCCTGACCTGCCCGTCCTCCTGGTCGGCGAGTCCCTGGGGAGCGCCGCGGCGGCGATGGCGGCCGCGGCCCGCCCCCGGGTGGCCGGGCTCCTCCTCGTCACCCCCCTCGTGAGCGTTCCCGCCGTGGCCCGCCGCCACTACCCCTTCGTCCCCTCCTTCCTGCACCGGGACACCTTCCGGGCCGACCTGGCGCTCCCCGGCTACGGAGGGCGGGTGGCCTTCCTCGTGGCCGGCCGGGACGAGGTGACCTTCCCCGACCTGGCCCGGGAGCTCTTCCGGGCCTACCCGGGCCCGAAGCGGCTCTGGGAGGAGCCGGCGGCCACCCACAACACCGTCCCGTATCGCCCCGGAAGTCCGCTCTGGACGGAGATCACGGGCTTCCTCCTGGGCTACACTTCGCCCCGATGACCGCCCTCGCCCGCTACAAGTCGCCGGTTGGCACCCTCTCCGTGGAGGCCACCGACGACGGGGTGTGCAGCGTCCGCTTCGGAGGGCGGGATGGGGCGCGCCCTCCCATCAGCAAGAAGACCCGGCACAACCTGGAGGCGGGGCTCCAGGCGCTCGCCGACTACTTCTCCGGCCACACGCCGTTCGTCCCGCCGCTCGACCTGCATGGCACCGAGCACCAGCGCATCGTGTGGAAGGCGCTGCTGGAGATCCCCTGGGGGGAGACCATCACCTACGGTGAACTGGCCGGACGGATCGGCTCGCGCGGGGCCCGCGCGGTGGGGAACGCCAACGGGCACAACCCGGTGGCCATCCTCGTCCCCTGCCACCGCGTGGTGGCCACGGGCGGAGGGCTCGGCGGGTACTCCGGTGGCCTCGACGTGAAGCGCTGGCTGCTGGCCCACGAGACGGCCCACGGTCCGGTGCTGCGCGCGCCGCGGAGGGCGTGAGCGAGGTGACCCCCGCGCTCCTCCTCGCCCTCCTCCTCGCCGCCGGCGATCCCCCCGCGCCGGGCGGCGCCACGCTGGTCGTCCAGGTCGAGGGGCTGAAGGACGACCAGGGCGGGGTTCACGCGGCGCTCTACGCCTCCGAGGACGGCTTCCCCACGAAGCCGGAGAAGGCGCTCCGCCACGCCGACGGGAAGATCGAGGGTGGCCGGGCCCGCATCGTCTTCGAGGGGATCCCTCCGGGTGGCTACGCGGTCGCCGTCTACCACGACGAGAACGGAAACGGCCGCCTCGACACCGGCTTCCTGGGGATCCCCACCGAGGGGCTGGCCTCGTCCAACGACGCCAAGGGCTTCATGGGGCCGCCCAGCTTCGAGAAGGCCCGCGTCGAGGTGGGCCCGGGCGAGAACCGGATCGCGGTCCGGGTGAGCTACTAGCCGCGGGCCCGGTAGTGCTTCGCGAAGTCGAGGAAGAGGTCGCTCGGGGTC
>JBAXVO010000383.1:0-2957 GCA_037129355.1 Deltaproteobacteria bacterium
CCGGCGTCCACGCCGTGGCCGGGATCGACCTTCCCTCCGGCACCTACGAGGAACTCCGCTTCCGCATCCAGCCCATCACCGCCGCGAAGGCGGGCACGAATGCCGGGCTCGCCGAGATGGCCGCCGCGGGCGCCTCCATCCTGATCGACGGGACCGACGCCGGCGTGCCCTTCCACTTCAAGTCGGCGCTGGTCGTCTCGCAGAAGCGGGAAGGGAACGTCACGGTCGACCCGTCGACCGGCGCGAACGTCACGCTCGACTTCGACCCCTCGAAGTGGTTCCAGACCGCCAGCGGCGGGAAGCTCGCCCCCGGGGACGCCGCCTCGGCGGCGGCCATCGAGGCCAACATCCGGGGCTCGATCAAGGTGAAGCACGACGACGACCACGACGGGCACGACGACGACGGAAAGGACTGAAGAAGTGGTGACCCCACGCGGATTCGAACCGCGGTTGCAGCCTTGAAAGGGCCGAGTCCTGGGCCTCTAGACGATGGGGTCGGGCCGCGGAAAATAGCCGAAGGGGACCTCCGGGGCAAGGCGGACCGTCGCCGTCAGGCGGACGCCTTCCCGGCCCCCTCCGGCCACACCAGCCGGAGCGCGGCGGGGCGTTCCTTCAGGTACAGGACGAGGCCACCCAGGATGGCCACCAGCGGAACCACCAGGGTGGCGGCGAGCAGGGTCCTCGGCCACTCCGTGTAGATGACGGCGCACCCGACGGCGACGAGGAGTCCCCAGCCCACCTGCTGGATGGTGGTGAGCAGGCGCAGTCGCTCGAGGCGAGCCCCGTCGAGGGGCTCGAGCCGTTCCCAGAGCACCTGTTCGAAGCGCCAGTAGGTGTAGACCACCGGGATGATCTCCAGGGTGAGGAAGGCCGAGGTGATGAGGCCGCCCACCATGGGCGCCGCGATGCGCTTCATGACGTCGGCGCCCGACCCGGTGGCCCAGAGGAGGGGCAGGAGCCCGACCAGCATGGTCCCCACCGTCATGAGCTTGGGGCGCACCCGCATCACGGTGCCCTCCATGTGGGCCCAGATGATGTCGTCGAGGTTCCGGATCAGGCCGGCCTGCCGTCGCCGCTCGTAGGCGGTGTCGATGTAGACGATCATCACGATGCCGGTCTGGGCGGCGAGCCCCACCAGCGCGATGATCCCGACCCAGACCGCGGTGGAGAGCCGGTAGTCGAGGATCCAGAGCAGCCAGATGCTCCCCACCAGCGCGAACGGGATGGAGAGCAGGACGATCAGCACCTCGGTGACGTTCCGGAAGTGGAAGAGCAGGAGGACGACGATGATGATGAGCGTGAGCGGGATGACCACGCGCAGCCGCTCGTTCATCTTCTCGAGCAGCTCGTACTGCCCGGTCCACTTGAGGAAGTGGCCGGGAGGGACGACGAACTCGCCGGCGGCGGTGGCCTCGGCGACCTCCTCCTTGGCGTGCGCGACGTAGCCGCCGATGTCCACCGAGGGGTCGACGTCGACGTAGACGTACCCGACGAGCATCCCGCCCTCGTCGCGCAGCATGGGCGGCCCGCCCACGATCCGGATGTCGGCCACCTGACCGAGCGGGACGAAGCCGCCGCTTCCCGGGCTTCCCGACTGGAGCGGACGCCCGCCCATGGGGAGCTGCTGGAGCTGCGTGGGGGGTTGCGACCAGTCGAGGGATGGGGCGTCGGTCGCGGTTCCGCGAGGGCTCGGGGGAGGGGGACGAGCGCCGCCACCGCCCCCGCCGCCCATCTGGGCGAGCCGGAGCTCGGGGAGGCGGGGAGGGGTCACGGCGCCCGAGGCGCCTCCCATGCCGCCGCCGCCGCTGGAGCGCCCGCCGGCCGCCGGCACGGGGACGAGCACCTGCTTCAGCCGCTCCACGTCGCTGCGGAGGTCCTGCGGGTAGCGGACGCTGATGGAGAACCGGGCGCGACCCTCCACCGTGGTGGTGACCGAGGCGCCGCCGATGGCGGCCTCGATGGTGCGCTGCACGTCGCCGACGGTGAGGCCGCGCCGGGCCAGCGCCTCGCGGTTCGGGTAGATGTCGAGGTAGAGGCCGCCGGTGTTCCGCTCGTAGTAGACGCTGCGCGTGCCCGGGACGGGGGCGAGGATCCGCTCGAGCTTCACGCCCAGCTTCTCGATCTCGCCGAGGTCGCTGCCCATCACCTTCACGCCCACCGGCGTGCGGACCCCGGTGGTGAGCATGTCGATGCGGGCCCGGATGGGCATGGTGTAGGCGTTGGTCCAGCCCGGGAACTGGGTGGCCCGGTTCATCTCGGCGGTGAGCTCCTCCCAGGTGATGCGGCGCCGGTCCGGCCAGACGGTGCGGAGCGCGGGCTTCAGCCAGGCCGGCGCCCAGGACGAGTACCAGCGCTTCTGCTCGACCACCCTCCAGGTCGAGACCGGGCGCAGGCGGATGGTGGTCTCCACCATGGTGATGGGGGCCGGGTCGGTGGCCGTCTCGGCCCGCCCGACCTTTCCGAACACCGCCTCCACCTCGGGGAAGGCGCGCAGCACGCGGTCCTGCCGCTGCAGGGCCCCCTTGGCCTCCTCGATGGAGATGCCCGGGAAGGTGGTGGGCATGAAGAGCACGTCGCCCTCGTTGAGCGGCGGCATGAACTCGCTGCCCAGCCGGATGGCCAGCGGGACGGCGGAGAGGATGGCGAAGAGGCCGAGGGCCACGGTGGTCTTGGGCCAGCGCAGCGCCACGAAGACGAACGGCTTGTAGACCCGGATGATGGCCCGCGAGATCGGGTGCTGCGACTCGGGGCGGATCTTCCCGCGCAGGAGCAGGTCCCGCAGCGCCGGCGCGAAGGTGATGGAGAGGATCGCCGCCGCCAGCATGACGAAGGTCTTGGTGAAGGCGAGCGGGCGGAAGAGCCGCCCGGCCTGGCCGGTCAGCGTGAAGACGGGGAGGAAGCTCACCGCGATGATGAGCAGGGAGAAGAAGATCGCCGGGGTGACCTCGCGCGCCGCC
>JBAXVO010000384.1:0-2957 GCA_037129355.1 Deltaproteobacteria bacterium
TCCCTGATTTCGCGGCTGGAAGCCCTGGAGAAAACGATTGCCGGGGTGACCTCGCGTGCCGCCTCGTCAAGCAGCTTGTGCCGGTCGGCACCGGGGGGTGCCGACTCGAGCCGCTTGTGCGAGGCCTCGATCATCACGATCTCGGCGTCGACGGTGGCCCCGATGGCGATGGCGATCCCGCCCAGGCTCATGATGGTGGCCGGGATGTCGAGCAGGTACATCGGGATGAAGGCCAGGGCCACCGCGATGGGCAGCGACAGCATGGGGAGCAGCGCCGACCGCACGTGGAGCAGGAAGATCAGGATCACCGCGGCCACGGTGATCATCTCCTCGAGGAGGGCGCGCTTCAGGGTGCCGATGGACCGGTGGATGAGGTCGCTGCGGTCGTAGGACACCTCGGCGGTCACGCCGGGAGGGAATCCGCTCTTCAGCTCGGCGAGCCGCTTCTTCACGCGGTCGACGACCTCGAGGGTGTTCTCCCCGTAGCGGACCACCACGATGCCGCCCACCGCCTCGCCCTCGCCGTTCCAGTCGAGGGCGCCGCGCCGGATGTCCGGGCCGAAGCGGACGGTGCCGAGATCGCGGAGCAGGACCGGCACGCCGGAGGGGCCGTTGGCCTTCACCGACGTGGAGGCGAGCGCGCCGATGTCCTGCACGTAGCCGCGGCCGCGCACGTAGTACTCGCGCCCCGACATCTCGATGACCCGTCCGCCCACGTCCCGGTTGGAGTCGCGGATGGCCCGCACCACCTCCTCGAGGCTGACCCCGTAGGCGCGCATGCGGTTCGGGTCGACGGTGACCTGGTACTGCTTCTGGAAGCCGCCCACGCTCGCCACCTCGGCGACCCCGGGCACGCTGCCGAGCGCGTAGCGAAGCGAGAAGTCCTGGAAGGTGCGCAGCTCGTCGATCGAGGTCTTCCCGGTCTTGTCGACGAGCGCGTACTGGAAGGCCCAGCCGATGCCGGTGGCGTCCGGGCCGAGCGTGGGGACGACGTCGTCGGGCAGGCGGGCCCGGATCGTCCCGAGCATCTCGTTCACCCGGCTGCGGGCCCAGTACATGTCGGTGCCCTCGTCGAAGATCACGTAGACGAAGGACATGCCGAACATGGAGTAGCCGCGGACGTCGACCACCTTGGGCGCCGAGATCAGCGCCGACACCACCGGGTAGGTGACCTGGTCCTCGATGAGCGTGGGGCTCCGCCCCATCCACTCGGTGAAGACGATGACCTGGGGATCGGTGAGGTCGGGGATGGCGTCGATCTTGGTGCGCGAGATCGACCAGGCCGCCGCCAGCGACGCGATGGCCACGCCGAAGAGGACGACGAGCCGGTTCCGGGCGCAGAATTCGATGATCTTCGAGACCATGGTCGCCCCTACTTCCCGCCGAAGCCCTGGATGGCCGCGCGCAGCCGGCTCTCCGAGTCGATGAGGAAGTTGGCCGTGGTGACCACGTTCTCGCCGGGGTGGACCCCCCGGAGGATCTGGACCTTGTCGGCGGTCCGGGCGCCCACCGTGACCGGGCGGGGCTCGAAGCGCCCCCCGGGCAGCGCCACGAAGACGTACTGGGCCTCGCCGGTGTCGACGAGCGCGTCGGCGGGGACGGAGATCCCCTCGGTCGCGCCCAGGTCGATGACCACGTCGGCGTACATGCCGGGGCGCAGCCGCCCCTTGTTGTTGGGCACGACGATGCGGGCCTGCATGGTGCGGCTCTGGGGATTCACCGCCGGATACAGGTAGGCCACCTTGCCGGTGAACTTCTCCCCGGGCAGGGCCTGCAGGGTGAGCGAGGCGGCCTGTCCGGCGCGGACGCGGCCGATGTCGACCTCGTAGACGTCGGCGAGGACCCAGACCCGGGCGATGTCGGCGATCTCGAAGAGCTCCTGCCCCGGGGCGACGTAGGATCCGACCTGCGCCTCGCGCCGGCCCACGTAGCCGTCCATCGGGGAGCGGATGGTGACGAACTCGAGGGGCTGCCGCTTCTCCTCCAGCTCGGCGATGTCGGTCGGGCCGAACCCGAGCAGGATGAGGCGCTGACGGGCGTCGGTCTCGAGCGCCGGCGAGGTCGTCTGCGCCTGGGCATTGGCGGACTTGTCGCGGGTCCAGCGGATGGCGTTCAGGTAGTTGAACTGCGGGGCCTGCAGGTCGGGGCTGTAGAGCCTGGCGAGCGGCTGCCCCTTCTTCACCCGCTCCCCGCTCTGGGTGACGAACAGTTTCTCCACCCAGCCGGTGATCCGGCTCGTCACCACCGCGACCGCGCCCTCGTCGGGAGCCACCATCCCCACCGTGCGCAGGGTGGGGGAGAGCCGCTCCATGACGGCCGGCGCGGTGCGCATGCCGATGAGCTGGAGCCGGTCGGAGCCGATCTCGACCGCCGTGAGCCCGGGGACCTGCTCGCGCGGGATGAGCTTCATCCCGCCGCACTTCTCGCAGATGGCGTTCGGGTCGTCGCTCGCGACCTCGGGGTGCATCGGGCACCAGTACTTGCCGGCGGCGGGCGCGCCCGAGGCGTCGCCGTGGGCGTGCGCCGTCCCGCCCGACGCCCCCTTGGCCCCCTCGCCGAGGCTGGCGATGGAGACCAGGTCCATTCCGCAGATGGGGCAGCTTCCGCCCCGCTCGGAGAGGACCGACGGGTGCATGGGGCAGACGAACTTCGCCTCGCTGCGCTCCGTCACCTCGGTGCCGGTCCGGGCGAAGTGGACCCAGGAAGCGACGGCCAGGACGGCCATGAGCCCGATCAGCCCCCAGCGGACGAGCGCCATGGTGCGCACGCCGGGAGGCGCCGCCTCGACGCCCTCCGGAAGCTTCTCGGCGTCGCCGACCGAGGCCGGGTCCTTCGGGTCTGTGGAACTCATCGGTTGTCGTCCCCTCCATCCGGGCCGTCGGGGCTTCCGGGAGGCGATCAGCATATCGCCGGACGGGCAAAAAATATCCTTTGTTGCCGGTCCTTTCCGGGCACCC
>JBAXVO010000385.1:0-2943 GCA_037129355.1 Deltaproteobacteria bacterium
GCGGCTGCTCGGGCCGCTCGTCCAGGATCCGGTGCGCTGGGTGCGCGCCGAGGCGGCGGCCCGGCTGGCGGGGACGCCCGCGCAGCGGCTCCCCGAGGCGCAGCGGCAGGCCTGGGCGGCGGCGCTCGCCGAGTACGAGGCCGGGCAGCGCTACATGTCCGACCTGCCCTCCGGCCCCTACAACCTGGGCAACCTGTACGCGGCGCTGGGGCGGACCTCCGACGCCGAGAAGCAGTACCGGCGGGCGCTCGCCATCGACGACCAGCTCTTCCTGGCCAGGACCAACCTGGCCATGCTGCTCGCGGTGAACGGCCGGGGCGAGGAGGCGGAGCGGCTCCTGCGCCAGGCGCATGCCGAGCAGCCCGGCCACGCCGGGATCGCCTTCAACCTGGGGCTGCTCCTCGCCGAGCGCGGGGATCGCGCCGGTGCCGAGGCGATGCTGCGGGCGGCGCTCCAGGCCGATCCCCGGCTGGCGCCCGCCGCCTTCAACCTGGCCGTGATGGTCGGGGAGCGGAAGCCCGCCGAGGCGGTGCCGCTGGCCCGGCAGGCGGCCGGGCTGCGCCCCGACGACGCGCGCTACGCCTGGACGCTGGCCTACTTCCAGGCCCGCGCCGGGGATCGGAAGGGGGCGGCGTCCACCCTCCGCGCCCTCCTCGCGGTCCACCCCGAGCACGCCGAGGCCCGCGCGCTCCTCGCCGACGTCGAGCGCGGGAGCCGGCCGTGACCGTGACCGGGGGCGCGGCGCGGGCGGAATGGGAGGCCTGGAGGCGGGAGCGCGTGGCCCGCCTGACCGGCGAGCGCGGCTGGCTCTCGGTGGTGGCGCTGCACTGGCTCGCTCCCGGGGTGAACCGGCCGGAGGGGCTGCCCGGCTCCTTCACCCTTGGTGACGGCCGGGTCGAGCTCGACGCCTCCCCCGGCGACGCCTACGCGCTCGACGGCGCCCCGGTGGAGCGTCGGGTGCTGGTCTCCGACGTCTCCTCGAAGCCCGACCTGCTCTCCCTGGGGGCGTCTCGCCACGTGCAGCTGCTCGAGCGGGGAGGGAGGCACGCGCTGCGGGTCTGGGATGCCGACGCGCCGGCCCGCCGGGACTTCCCCGGGATCGAGACCTTTCCCTTCGACCCGGCCTGGATCGTCGAGGCGCGCTGGGAGCCCTTCCCGGGCCGCGCCGCCTTCGCGGTGGGCGGCCGGGCGCTCTCGCTCGAGCCCACCCAGGACGGCGACCGGCTCGCCTTCGTGTTCCGCGACGCCACGGCCGGGACGGAGACCTACGGGGCCGGCCGCTTCCTCTCCGCCGGGGCGCCGCGGGAAGGGCGCGTGGTCCTCGACTTCAACCGGGCCTTCAACCCACCCTGCGCCTTCACGCCCTTCGCCACCTGCCCGCTTCCCCGCCCCGAGAACGTGCTCCCGGTGCCGGTGACCGCCGGCGAGCGGTTCGACGGCGGGCACTGACGGGCCCGGGGGTCAGGCCGCCTCCCGGCGCACCAGCGGGGCCTTCGCAGAGGCGGCGGCAGCGGCGGCGGCCTCCGCTGCGGCGACCCTCCGGTTCTTCAGGACGGAGGCGACCACGCCGATGCCGAGGATGGCGCAGACCACCCCGAGCGAGACGGCAGCGTGGATCTTGAAGACGTCCACGAGGGCCATCTTGGTGCCGACGAACATGAGCACGAGCGCCAGGGACGGCTTCAGGTAGGTGAACTTCTCCACGAAGCTCGCCAGCAGGAAGTAGAGCGACCGCAGCCCCAGGATGGCGAAGACGTTCGAGGTGAAGACGATGTAGGGGTCGCTCGTCACCGCGAAGATGGCCGGGATCGAGTCGACGGCGAAGATGACGTCGGTGACCTCGATGAGGGCGAGCGCGAAGAAGAGGGGCGTGGCCAGCCACCTGCCGTCCACCTTGGTGAAGAAGTGGTTGCCGTCGAGCTCCGGGCTGGCGGGGATCACCTTGCGGAGGAGGCGGAAGACGGCGCTGTCCGCGGGGTTGCTGGCGGCGCCGCGGGCGAGCAGCAGCTTCACGCCGGTCAGGACCAGGAAGCCGCCGAAGACGTAGATGATCCAGTGGAAGCGGGCGAGGAGCACCGTGCCGGCGCCGATCATGGCGCCGCGCATCAGCAGCGCCGAGAGGATGCCCCAGAAGAGCACGCGGTGCTGGTAGATGGGCGGGATCCCCAGCGCGCCGAAGATGACGACGAAGACGAAGATGTTGTCGACCGAGAGCGACTTCTCGATCACGTAGCCGGTCAGGTACTGCAGGCCGGCCTCGCCGCCGTGGCGGAACCAGACCCATCCGCCGAAGGCCAGCGCCAGCGAGATCCAGAGCACCGACCAGCCCAGCGCCTCCTTCGGGCCGACCACGTGGTCCTTGCGGTTGAAGACCCCGAGGTCCAGGGCCAGCATGGCGAGGACGAAACCCAGGAAGGCCGTCCACTCGAGCATCGTGTGTTCCATCGTGGCCAGGATCTAGCCGCGCCGCGCCGTTCGATCGATACGAAGATTCGCATCGAGACTTCGTTATGATGAATGTATGGAATGGCTCAACTACCACCACCTGCACTACTTCTGGGTCGTCGCCCGGACCGGCAGCATCGCCCGCGCCAGCGAGGAGCTGCGCCTCTCCCAGCCCACCATCTCGAACCAGCTGAAGACGCTGGAGGCCTCGCTCGGCCACCCGCTCCTGGAGCGGCGGGGGCGGGGGCTCGTGCTCACCGACGTGGGGCGCACCGTGCAGCGCTACGCCGACGAGATCTTCCGCACCGGGCGGGAGCTGCAGCAGGCCCTGAAGGGCGTCCCCAGCCGCGACCGGATCACCCTGTCGGTGGGGGTGGCCGACGCCATCCCCAAGCTGGTCGCGGAGCGGCTGCTCCAGGCGGCCGTCAGCGCGGTGAAGGAACCACCAGGTGAATTGATGTACATCATGATGTCGCGATCTGGATCCATAGATTCCCA
>JBAXVO010000386.1:0-2932 GCA_037129355.1 Deltaproteobacteria bacterium
CGAGCCGGCGGTGCAGGTCGGTACGTCCCAGGCCGACGAGGGAGGCCTGGACCACGAGCAGCACGAACCATGCGGCGAACACGGCGCCGTGCAGGAGGAAGAAGGTCTCCGGCGCGCCGCGTGGATCGGGATACCAGGCCCGGAGGAAGAAGCTCCGGGCGAAGCCCAGGAAGACCGCGGCGAGGATGGCGAGCGCCATCCCGGTGTAGAAGGCGCGCTCGACCGCCCCCCGGACGCGGGGCTGGGTCAGGGTGGTCACCAAGGCAGTTCCTCCGTGCAAGAGCACCGTCGCGCCCCCTCTCCCTAACCACGCTCCGGCGGCGCAGCCCCCCTTTTCGACGACGTCCGCCTCGCCGGCCTTCCGCGCGGCGGGCCTGGCCTCGGCCCGCCGCCGCAGGTTCAGCAGCAGCCTGCGAAACATCGGGAAGTCGCCGAGTTCCATGAGCAGGATGCCTGCGAGCCCCATGAGCGACGAGGGGTCGTGACGGCAGCGGAAGGCCGTGCGCTCGTTCACCTCGGCGGACATCGGCACGCAGTCCCCGACCCGCAGCCCCTGCAACTCGGGGATGACCCGATCGGCGCTCGGCCGCCCCAGGTTGTCGAGCCAGTCGTAGCTGTACCAGCCGGCGCGGCCGAATCCGATCTGCACGAGCCAGGGCCAGACGTCCTCGGGGGGAGCCGCCACGGTGATGGCGCGCGTCGCCGTGAAGCTGGAGCGGAACCCCTCGCCGTCCCCGGGCATCGGGCGGCGCTGCTCCTACTCGGTCGCGAGCGGCTGCCAGAGCTCCACCCTGTTCCCGTCGCAGTCCTTGATCCAGGCGAAGCGCCCGTAGCTCTCGTCCTGGCGGTTCGGGTCGATCCAGACGCCAGCGGCGGCCAGGTCCACCAGGAGCGCGTCGAGGTCGTCGACCCGGTAGTTGATCATCACCGCCTGATGCCCCTCGCCGAAGTAGGTCGCGTCCTTCGGGAATGGATTCCAGGCCGTCATGCCGGTCCCCTTCGGCACCTCGTCCTTCCACCAGAAGGTCGCGCCGTAGTCGCCGACCTCGACACCCAGGTGCTTCGCGTACCATGCTCCGAGCGCCTTCGGGTCCGCGCTCCTCAGGAAGACGCCCCCGACACCTGTCACCCTTGCCATGTCGTTGCCTCCTCGCCTCTCCTCACCGAGGCTCCTCGTGCCCCCGAGTCTGCCACGACCCCGGCAGCCCGTCAGGGGGTCGCCATGTCGCTGCGTTCCCCTCCCGGCCCGGTTAGGCTCGACGAGGGCCGACAGGACCCTCGGACTTCCATGAACGAAACGACGCCCGCTCCCCAGGCTCCGTCCACGACCCCCGCCGAAGCACCCGCCGCCCCCACGGTGGAGGTCGGACCGATCGCGAAGGGCGTGCGGCTCTTCCGGACGGTCGTGGCGGGAACCTTCACCCCCTGGAGGTTCCTGGCGGGATGGGAGCGAGAAGGAGCCCGCTGGTCGGCCCCGGTCGAACTCCTGTCGGTGAACGGCTTGATCGTGGCCGGATTGATCTACCTCTCCCACGTCCTCGACATGGGCGTCGACCAGGACCCCCGGGTGATGGAGGCGGTCGCCCGCAGTCGACTGGCGCGGGCGATCCTGGAGGGGGTCAACACCCTCCAGCCGGTGGTGGCCGTCTGGGGGCAGGTGCTCGCCATCCGGGTCGGGGCGGCCATCGTCCGAGCTCCAGGTGGCTGGTCCCGGGCGATCCGGCAGGCAGGCTTCCTCGCGACCTACTACGTCCCCGTGTCGGCGCTCTCGATCGTCGTGGGCGCCCTGGCAGGTCCGAGGTCCCTTGCGTTCTCCGGAGTCGTGGCGGGAAGCGTCGCCGCCGAGCTGGCCTACTCCTGGATCGGATTCCGGCAGCTGTACGGGGTCAGCGCCCGCCGCGCCCTCGTCGGCGCGACCGTGGGACTTCTCCTGGCCCTCGTCCTCGCCTGGTCCGTGACGTTCCTCGGCGTGGGCGCAGCCGTGGTGGTGGCCCAACGCCTCCCGGGATGATCGGCCCGCCCGGTGGCGGCCGGCAGAGGCGCGCCGGGTCGATTGGCCCCCGGAGGGCTTCTGGGCAGGCGCCGGGGCTACGACTTGCCGCGCGTCCCGATCATCGCCAGCGTCTCGCCCCAGGTCCGGTAGATCCCGGAGACCAGGAGGAGCGTACTCGCGCCCGCGATCGCGAACGGTGCGAACACGGCTCCGGCGACCCACCCCGCGCCACCGAGGATCAGGAGGACGCTGGCGATGACCGGAACCGCGTTGTGGAAGATCCAGTCGACCGGCCCCTGGATGGCCTTGAGATGGATCGCGCTCCGCAGGCGGACGGCGTTGACCCGATAGATGAGGCCGAAGATCCCCACCACGACGAAGACGACGCCCCCATGCCAGGGGGACCGCCACGGCACGAGCGCGATCATGCTCTGGAACATCACGCCGCCGAAGCTGTAGAGGGCCGGCGTCATCGATGCGCGTGCGATGTCGAGCGTCCGGGACGTGGACAGATCGGTGTTGAGCGTGACGACGATGAACAGCAACCCCACGAGCGTGGCGCCCGCAGACCCGGTCATCGTGAAGAAGTTGCTCCAGGCGTCGAACATCTGGGCCTTCCTGGGCGCCGGGCAGGACGGCCTGGCTACGGCTGCGGCTCGATCTCCCCGGGCCTCCACGTCTTGGCGAACCAGGGCTCGAGCGGTCCGTAGAGCCGGAGGATGACGTTCCAGCCCTTGCCGGGAACGGTCTGCACCCAGTTCTTCTCCTTCCCCGGGGGGGCCTTCGGGCCGAAGTACACGTCCACGGAGCCGTCGGCGTTCACGAGCACGCCCTTCGTCTGGCTGCTGACGCTCGGGGCCTTCTGGTCCGTCTGGATCATCGACCGGGTCTGGTTGCTGTAGAGGATGACCGACCAGAAGTCCTTCACGGGGATGTTCG
>JBAXVO010000387.1:0-2916 GCA_037129355.1 Deltaproteobacteria bacterium
CCGTAGGTCTCCGTCCTCGCCCCTGGCATCAGCTGCTTCGTCGAGGAGGCCAGGGCCAGGTCGAAGGTGGTGACTCCTCCCGAGGTCGTCCCGGTCAGGAGGGGAGGGACGAGCAGGTCGTTGTAGGTGGCGGGAGTATCGCCCGAGCTGGTGCTGCTGCCTCCACAGGCTGCGAGGGCGCCAGCGACGGCCAGTGCGGCGAGGTTTCGCAGGGTGTTTGGACGGATCAAGGGATCTCCCGGGAGTACGGCTGCCTACCTGGTGTTCCGGAATAGGCGAACGTAGTCGAGGGACCGCGACTCGCCCCCGGGAGCCCCGACGACCTTGGTGTCGAAGCGCACCGCCCCAGCCCCGTGGAGGTCCTTGCCATCGCTGCCGACGGCCCGCCCGAAGGCCACGTACCAGGCGGCGAAGTACGGGTCGCCGGCCTGGGGCTTCACGGACGTGCTCGTCCAGTACCAGGGATAGTCGGCGGCGCCCGCCTCGTTGGTGATGGGAGTGGAGCGGAACATCGGGTCGATGGCCGGCCCGATCCGGGTGGGGTCGGTCGCCCCGGGGGAGCGCGTGTAGTCCACGATGCTCTGGAGCTCCTTCGTGCTCGGGAGGCGCCAGTCGCCGTGGCCCAGATGGTGGGCCGCGTTCTCGAACTGGGCGTAGGCCAGTGCGTTCTCCCAGTCGAAGCTCACGCCGCTGTCGGCCTGCGCCCACATGAGCCCCGTGGCCTGGTCGGTGATGGTGCCGTCGCCGTTGTCCTGTAGCGCGTTCACGCCGTACCGGTCCCCGCGGACGCAGCGGACCCCGTGCGTCGGCCCCACGTCGATGGAGTAGGCCTTGATGTGGCCGGTGTCGAAGTTCACGCCGAACGCCATCGACGCGCCGGTGGCCGGGTCGAAGGTGCTCTCGAGCAGCCCGGTGTACCGGGTGCTGCTCCACAGGATCCCGTGCGGGCTCGCCCCCGGATCGTGGGCGAAGAAGGACGTGTCCAGGTAGGGCCAGCCCTGGCCGCCCTGCCAGACGGAGTAGAGCTCCTTGATGGTGGGAAGCCGCCAGTCGGAGTAGCCGCCATGCCTGGCGGCGTTCAGGGCGGCCGGAACGGCCATGGCCGCGGTCCATCCCACGCGGTCGGTGGAGCCCTGCTGCCAGGTCAGCCCCGTGACCGCGTCGTGGACGGTGAGGCCGTCCGCACTCTTGGTGTAGCTGGGCGGGCTGCCGGCGAACTGCGCGTCCTGGCCGTAGAACGCGCCGCCCGGCGCCGGACAGGTGATCGGGGCCGAGGCGTCGTAACAGACCGACTGCTTCGTATCGACGAGCGGGTAGGACGTGCCGCCGCGGACGAGCCGGACGAAGTTGTTGATGCGGATGGCGTCGCCCTGGGGGCCGCGGCCGTGCGGGAAGTCGGCGGGGTTGCCCACCTTCGGGTCGCTGCGCTGCGCGCCGGCGCCGTGGACGTCGAGCCAGGCGCCGAGCGTCGGGTCCCAGGGGGCCGTCATGTAGCCCATGGCGCGCCCGAAGGCGATGTAGACGGCCGCACCGCCGGTGACGCCGACGGGTCCGCCGGCCTGGGACTCGTGGGTGGTGCTGGTCCAGTAGTAGGGGAAGTCGGCATGGCCCGCCTCGTTGGTGATGCCGGTGCTGGTGAAGAGGGGGCTGATTGCCGCCGACGCGGTGGTGTCCGGCGAGCGGGTGTAGTCCACGATGTTCTGGAGTTCCTTGGCGTTCGGCAGCCGCCAGTCGGAGTGGCCCAGGTGGTTCGCGGCGTTCCTCGACTGGACCCAGGCGAGCGCCTCGGGCCAGTTCATCCCCGCGGCGCTGTCCGCCTTCGTCCACATGAGGCCGCTGGCCCGGTCGGAGATGGTGCCGTCGCCGTTGTCCGTGAAGTCGTTCTGTCCGTAGGCGGCGCCCCGGACGAGTCGGACGGGGAACTTGGAGTCTCCCGGCCCCTGGTAGCTCATGTCCAGCGTGTAGCCCTTGATCCGCCCGTCGGCGAAGTTCACGCCGAACAGCGTCGGGCTCCCCAGCATGGTCGTGCTCACGTAGATGGTGCTGGAGGCGTACTGCATGTCGATGATCCGCTCCCCGCGAGCGGTGTCGCCGTAGCCGAAGTCGAAGTAGGCGCGGTCGATGAAGGGGGTGAGGCCGGACGTGTCGTTGCCAGTGGCTCCGCTGGGATCGGCGCCCGCGAAGTTCATGAGCGAGTAGAGCTCCTTGATGGTGGGCAGGCGCCAGTCGGTGTAGCCGCCGTACCTGGCGGCGTTCAGGACCGCGGGCCGGGCTCTCGCCTCGGCCAGGGTCATCTTGTCGAGCGAATCGATCTTGCCGTCGCCGTTGGTGTCCGGGCTCTTCTGCCAGGTGAGGCCGGTGACGTTGTCGAGGACGGTGAGGCCGTCGGCGCTCCTCGTGAAGCTGGGCCGGCTCCCGCTGAACTGGGCGTCCTGGCCGTAGAAGGGCCGCCCGACCTGCGGCGCGGCGACCTCGGCGGCCGCGTCGAAGGTCTTCACCTGGCCGGTGTCGACGACGAGGAAGGGCAGGGGCGTGGAGGTGACGGTGCTGGTGTTCGTGCCGCCGCAGCCAGCCAGGGTGACGACGGCCAGGGTGGCGAGCAGGGAGCTGAGGATCGGTCGGCGGTCGTACGGCGGGGGCATCGGGGTTCTCCTCGGTCGGTTCGTGAGCCCAAGAGGTCCCGGAGACGGCCCGACCGTTAGCCGCATTCGCCGCCGGAGCTCGACTAACGGTCGAAAGCCTTCACGGACCTACCTTGCGCCGATGACGCCTTCCTCCGCGACAGCCCGCGCTGCCCCGTTGACCATCCCATTTGGGGCCTGGGCTAACACCCGGCCCTCGTCCGGGCTCTCCTCCGATCGAGTGACCCTGGAGCCCTCCGACGGCGACCTCGTGGTGCGGGCACGGCGCGGCGAC
>JBAXVO010000388.1:0-2914 GCA_037129355.1 Deltaproteobacteria bacterium
CTCGGAGTTCGCCGACGGCATCGCCGCCGCGGTCGACGTGCCCACACTCGCCCTTCGGGCCCGGGAGATCGGCGCGCTCGGGCGCGACCTCGTCGACGCGGGGATCTCGGCCTCGCACGTGACGCGGACCGTCTCCGCGCTGGCCGACGCCGTGTCGGAGCGGGCCATCCGCCTCGTCCTCGACGGCGAGGATCTGGCCGGGCTCGACTTCTGCTGGCTGGCCTTCGGGAGCGAGGGGCGGCGCGAGCAGACCCTGGCCACCGACCAGGACAACGGCCTCGTCTTCGACCCGGGTCCGGGCGGGGACGTCGAGCCCCAGCGGGCCCGCCTGGTGGCCATCTCGATGAAGGTGAACGACGCGCTGGCCGCCTGCGGCTTCTCGTACTGCAAGGGCGGCATCATGGCCGGCAACCCCCACTGGTGCCTCTCGGTGGACGAGTGGCGGGCCCGGTTCCGTTCCTGGACCGACGAGCCCACCCCCGAGGCCCTGCTGCACGCCTCCATCTTCTTCGACTTCCGTCCGCTCTTCGGGAACGAATCCCTGGCCGACGCGATGCGCGAGCAGATGGTCCGGTCGGCCCGCGGCAACCGGCGCTTCCTGGCGTTGCTGGTTCGAAACGCCCTGGCCCGGAGGCCGCCGCTGGGCTTCTTCCGCGACTTCGCGGTCGAGGCCGACGGGGCCCATGCGGGGACGGTCGATCTGAAGTGCGGAGCGGCGGCCCTCTTCGTGGACGCGGCGAGGATCTACGCGCTCGCGGCCGGGGAAGGGGCGCCGGGGACGGAGGATCGGATGCGGGTCGCGGCGGCGGCCGCGGGAGTGGACCGGCGCGAGGTGGAGGGCTGGCTGGAAGCCTTCCACTTCGTGCAGGTCCTTCGCCTCCGCCACCAGCTCGAGCAGGGGCGCAACGGCGAGGCGCCGCACAACCGCATCGACCCCTACGCGCTCAACCCGCTCGAGCGAAGGTTCTTCCGGGAGTCGCTGCGCCTCGCGGTCTCCATCCAGCGCCGGATGGAGCGGGACTTCGGCACCGAGCGTCCGCGGATCTGAGGGGAGGTGCGGCCGGGTCGGCCGGCGGGTACCATGGGGCATGCGCGCCATCCGTTCGTTCGCCGCCCTGCTGGTGCTCCTCCTCCCCGCCGTCTCCGTGGCGCATCCCTGCGAGCAGGAGGTGGCGCAGGCCATGCAGAAGCTCGCCTACGAGAACCAGCAGATCGCCGCGCTCGAGGTGGCCGGGAACGTCCCCGCGGTCCAGGCCCTCCGGCGCGAGCACACCTACCGCATGCAACTCCTCCAGCAGTTGCAGACGGAGTGCGCCCAGTCGGTGCGGGACGAGCGGCAGGGCGCCACGCCGGCCGTCCTACCGGGAGGGTGCGCGAAGGACACCGACTGCAAGGGCGACCGGATCTGCGTGGCGGGCTCCTGCCGCGCCCCCTGATCGCCTCGCCTAGCGCGCGGGTGCCGGCACGTGCCGGAGCGCCGCCGAATTCATGCAGTAGCGCTGTCCCGTGGGCGGGGGGCCGTCCGGGAAGACGTGCCCCAGGTGGCCGTCGCAGCGGGCGCAGCGGACCTCGGCCCGGACCATGCCGTGGGACCGGTCGATCACCGTCGTCACCGCATCGGGTCCGACCGGCTCGGAGAAGGAGGGCCACCCGGTCCCCGACTCGAACTTGGTCCCGGACGGGAAGAGCGGGTTGTCGCAGCCGGCACAGACGTAGGACCCCGGCTCGTGCGTGCCCAGGAAGCAGCCGGTGAAGGGGCGCTCGGTGCCGTGACGCCGGAGCACCTCGTAGGCCTCGGGGGAGAGGCGCGCGCGCCACTCCGCGTCGGTGAGTTCGAGCTTGTCGGCCATGGCCCCGTTCTATCCGGCGAAGTCGGCGGCCGCTTGTTAGGCTTGCGCCATGTCCTTGCTGGAATGGCTGGGGATCTCCCCCTCGACCGCCCGGGATCCCGGGGCCGAGGTCGTCCACCGGATCTCGCAGCAACTCGACTCGATCGATCCGGACGACGCCCGGCACCTCTCCCTCTTCGCCTTCCTGCTCGCCCGGGTGGCCCACGTCGACCTGGTGGTGCAGCCGGCCGAGATCGCCGAGATGGAGCGGCTGGTGGCCACCCACGGGGGACTCACCGCCTCCCAGGCGGCGATGGTGATCGAGATCGCGCGGGCCACCCAGAAGATGCTCGGCCCGACCCACAACTTCGTGGCCATCCGGGAGTTCCGGGACGCCGCCACGAACGAGCAGAAGCTCGGGCTCCTGCACTGCCTCTTCGCGGTCGCCGCCGCGGACGGCGTCGTCACCGGCGACGAGGAGGAGGAGATCCGCACCATCTCGCGCGGCCTGCTCCTCGAGGACCGGGACTACCTGGCGGTGCGCAGCGCCTTCGGCGACAAGCGGTCGGTGCTGAAGGGAAGGGTGCCGACGTAGGGCACCCGGGGCGCCGTCACGGCCTGAACGGGAACTCGCGGCAGGCGCCTCCGCTCTCGCAGTAGGAGCAGCTGTTCACCGCCCAGACGCCCGGCGCCGCCCCGGTCGGCTCGACCAGGAAGACCACGAAGGCGCCTCCGCGCGTCGCGGTGGCCCAGGTCCACTCCCAGAGCCGGCAGGTGAACGCCCCGCTCCCGCCCTTGCCGCCGCAGGTCGCGAAGCGGTCGGCGTCCGGGGTTCCCATGTACGGGCGGACCGCCCAGGCGTTGGATCCGACCGAGCCGGTGCACAGCCCGCCGAAGTACTCGAGCTGCTCCCGGTGGACCTTCGCGTAGGCGGCGTCGGCCCGGGCGCAGGCCTGCTCGCTGCCGCGGAGCGGAACCGGGTGGCAGGCCGGCGCGGCCTGGGCCGCCTCCACCTCGATGGCGAACCACTTCTTCACGTTCTCGCACGGGAAGGCGTCGGTGCACGCCGCCGACTGGGGCGGGGG
>JBAXVO010000389.1:0-2898 GCA_037129355.1 Deltaproteobacteria bacterium
ACCGCTGGAGGCAGCGCTCCGGAGCAGGTGGGCCGGCGTGGCCGAGGCGGCCGCATGGGGGCTCGGAAATCTGGGGGATCCCCTCGCGGCCGATGGGCTCGGCGACGTGGGATCGACGGGACCGGCGCGGGTGGCGCGGGGCGCCGTCGCCGCCCTCGATGCGCTTCCACCGGCGCCGGGCGTCGGGGTCTCCCTCTGCGAGGTCGCGATCCGCGCCCAGGATCCCGCCGTCACCGAGGCGGCCGCCGCCGCGGCCCGCGGGCGGGCCGGCGACTGCCCGGAACGACCGCTCGTCCAGCGGATCGCGCGCGGCGGGGCCGACTCGCTCGCCCCGCTCGCCGCCTTCGGCGCGCTCGGCCTGCCCGCCGAGAGGGCCAAGGGGGCGGGGGAGAAGGCCGTGGGGCTCCTCGGGTCGAGCCCGGACGGGCGGGTCCGGGCCGCCGCCGCCCGGGCGCTGGGGCTGGCCCCGTTCCCTCCGGCCGTCCCGGTGCTGCAGCGGCGCGTCGCGACCATCCAGGAGCGGGCGACCCGGGCCGTACGGGGCGGCGACGCCCCCGCGCTCGCCGATCTCGCGGACGTCGAGGAGCTGGCCGAGGTCACGGTCGCGCTGGCCCACCTGGCGCCCGAGTCTGCGGCTCCGCTCGTTGCCCGTCTCGCCACCGCCGGCGATCCCCGCCTTCGTCGCGCCGCCGCCCGGGCCCTGGCCCTCGGGCGGGACCCTGCCTCGCTTCCGCCCCTCGTGATGCTCTCCGAGGATCCAGACGGCGAGGTGCGCCGGGAGGCCTACGAGGGGCTCGGTCCCCGGGGACCCGCGGGGGTGGCACCGCTCGGCGCGGCCCTCTCCCGCCATCCGGGCGACCCGGCCGAGGCCGAGATCATCCTCCGGGCGCTGGGAGTGACCGGGGACCCCTCGGCGCTCCCGGTCCTGGCGCCGCTCCTCGGCGGAGCCCTGACGGCCGACGCGGCACTCGCCATCGGGCGGCTGGGAAGCCCCGGAGGCACGCCCTTCCTCCTCAAGGCCCTGGCAGGCGACGGGACGGTCGGACGGCTGGAGATGGTCGAGGCCCTCACCCAGCTCGGGTCGCAGGAGGGCGCGGACGCGCTCACCAGCGAGTTGCTCAGCGACCGGCCGGCCGTCCGCGCCGCGGCAGCCCGCGGGCTCGGGAAGCTCCGCCACGAGCCCGCCTCCCTCCGCCTGGAGGCGCTCCGGTCCGACTACTTCGCCGAGGTGCGCCGCGCCGCCCGGGAAGCGCTGGCGCGTCTCCCGGCCCGGCCGGCCCGCGGTCCCTGATCGAACGGGTCAGGGAAGGACGGAGATGAGCGCGAAGATGAGCTGCGGCATGGGCGGCTGCTCGAGGTTGGCGGCCGTCCCGGTGAGCTGGAGGGTGCCCATGCGGATGCTGCCGCCGCAACCCACACCGCCCGTGAAGAAGCCGGGAGCCTTGGCCGGGGTGAGATCGAAGGAGCAGCTGCCGCCGTCGGTCGTCCCCTGGATCTCGGTGGGCTTCAGGGTGAACCAGACCTGGCGCTGGAAGTACATCCCCTGGATGCTCACCGTGTTGCCCTTGCGAACCACGTAGAGGTCGACGCCGTCGCCGGTGATGCGTCCGGGCTTGACGGTGACGATCATGTTCCGGTCGCCGATGTTGCCACCCCAGTTGCCCTTGGCGTCGAGCCCCATGTTCACCTGGGGTCCGACCATCCGGAAGTCGTTGAAGGCGACGCTGGTCCCCGCGGACTGGGCGTCGAAGAAGACCTCGCCGGTGGACTTGAAGTCCTTCGTCTTGACCTCCCCGGGCGAGGGGGTGGTCACCGGGATCGGGGTTCCGGAAGGGGTGGCGCAGGCGAGGAGGGCGGACGCGGCGGCGAGGACGGCCAGTCGGGAAGTGGTCATGCCCGCAGAGTTCACCCAAAGGAACGGTTACTCAAGGGCCCCGGAGGGGGTATGCCCCTCCGGGCAGGGGTCACGCGGCCGCGGTGGGGGTGATCGTGGTGCTGGGGGAGGGTGCCGCCGGGGAGGGCTGGCCGCCGCGGGAACGGAGCACCGCCCCGAAGACCAGCAGCCAGGCCGAGACCATGGCCATCACGCCCACGAAGGGGATCTCGCTCACCAGGACCACGATCCCGATCCCGAGGGCGAGCTGGAGGAGCGCGCCCCCCGTCCGTTCGCCGGACAGGATGGCCCGACCGACCAGGAGCGCGAGGGCGGTGTAGCCCAGGATGGCGGCCAGGATGATGGCCATGACCTGGACCAGGATGAGCGGGATCCCGACGATGGTGACCGCGAGCAGGACCGCCAGCACCGGCATGGCGACGGTGCCGAGCAGCCCCACCAGCACGTCGCGGAAGGGCGCCCGGGAGAGGCTCGCCGTGACCCGCTCGAGCCGGGCGGGGGCGAGCGCCCGCAGGAGGAGGGCGAGCAGGAAGAAGACCACGAACTTGGCGATGGCGTGGCCGATCTGGAGTCCGACCGACACACCCTTGGAGGTGGACGCGCTCGGGGTGGCGAGCCCCATGAGGCTGCCGATCCCGGGCACGCTCACCGAGACCTCCTGCCCGTCGACGGTTCCGCCCTGGTCGATGGAGACCTCGCCACCGACGCTGACGGCGTCGTTGCCGACGTGGGCACCGCTCGAGACGTGGACGTTGCCGCCCACGGCGACGACCTCCTTCTCGACGGTCGCCCCCGGCCCGAGCTCGACGTTGCCGAGGATCGCGGTGACCTGCCGGGCCGAGGATCCGGCCTCGAGCCGCACGTTTCCGCGGATGGCGACCACGTCCCGCCAGCGCTCGCCCGGACCGATGGTCACGTCGCCGGAGATGACCTTGTCGCGGGCCTTGCTGCCGGGCTCGGCGGGCTCGGCGAGCCCGTCCCGGATCCCCTGCTGGGCGTCTGCC